>NZ_CP040908.1:1471250-1785833 GCF_013488205.1 Empedobacter falsenii
AAGTTAGAGAGATATACTTCAGCATCAATACTATGTGATCCATCCGAAAAATAATAATGAATTTCTAATTTAGTTTTCTTATTTTCAGTAGTGTTATTAATAATCATAATAATTTATTCAAGTGTTTCTTATAATTCCTATTTTCTTAAAATTAAATTTGTAAAGAGAGAAATAATTTTATTAAAGGTTATTAAATCCTTTAATAATCTATTTAGAGTCCAATAATAATTTTAGTTTTTCGGTGCTCATATTTGTATATTTTTCAGCATATTTTTTTTCAATAAAAATACTTTCATTCCCATATTTTTGTTTAAGCTGTATTATTAATGCATTTCTAGGTTCTTTTCTTAAAAGATTTGTAATACTAGTTGAGCTTTTTTTCTGAGCATCAGAATTCATTAAGGATAGAAGATTTTTTGAAGTAATAGGTTTATTTAAAATACCTTCATTTATTAAACGATCAAGTTCTATTGCAAGAATATTAGATTTATCACGGATAATAGAACCTTTTTTCTGTCGTTCTTTAATTATTTTAATAGTTAATTCAGGAAGACTACTTTTTGAAGGTAATTTAAATTTTGGATTTGCAAAATCGTAATATGTAAGACCGAATACAGATGCTATATTAATCATCTTGTTAATATTTAAGCCAACTTCACCATTAATGATACTTCTAATATTGGTAGAGTTTGAATCAATTAATTTAGCTAAATCACCTTCTGTAAGATTATAATAGATTAAGAATTTAGAAACTCTTTTTCCATATTCTTTTTGATAATATTCTTTATTCATATTAAAATAGATTAGTTTATTTTGTTTTATCTATTTTTATTCATATATTTGTTTATGAAAACAATAGCGACAGAAAAAAGTAAATTATAAGTTACTTTAGACGATGTCACTCGTTCGAAATCCGCCAGATTGCCACGAGTTGACCGAGAGTTTGCCTATTGCTGGAATTTTGTAACTTTGCTAAATATTCCAGTAGGGCACTCCTCGTTAACTTTTAGGCAACTCTGACTTGTTCAGAGACGGTTTCTGGCGGAACCACGAGTAAAAGTTGAGGGTGCTCTATCTGGTATTTTACCATATAATTCCTCTACTTTGTAAGTACATCGTTCCATAAAACCCAACACAAAATGAGAACGAAACAATTTCCATTCATCCGTAAAAAACCGCCAGACAAAGTCTGTTTGTTTTAACCATTCTTTTAAAGAACAATACTCCGTTTTAATAATAACATTTTTAAAACACGGAAGGTAAAGCAAGGGGGTATCCTTTCTTTACACGCTCTCTATCAGAGCCTCGGTAATGAGACTTTGACAGCTAGGTTATACTCTTTTTTTCGCACACTAAATGTATAACGATTATTGTCATTTTCCAAATTTATTGGGGTTCTGCTACCTTTTTGTTTGTTGTATTATGTAAAAAGTAGAATGTATTATGTATTTAAGATTAAGATCAAGAATGAGATTCTTCGACGGGCTCAGAATGACAAAACTCATTGTAGAAAGTGAATGTGAATATTGAAAAAGGATGAAAAAAATCCGACGATTTAGAATCGAAATGTAATTCAACTCTAAATTATTGGAATAAAAAAGTTGAAGTGTCTGAACGAAGTGAGTTATCAACTTTATGGAAATAATTTATTTCGTTGAATCATTGAGAGACTACTGTCGGCATCTTTTTTTGTTTCGTTTTTTGGATGGGCAAAAAATGAAAAGAAGATTTCTCGAAATGACAGAATATTAGAGAAACAACATGTTAAAAAGTGTTAAAATCCTGTATCGGTGTATATCAAAAATGACACTTTTCTGTATCGGTTGTGTATCCGCGCTGTATCCATTCTGTATCCATTTTATATGCGTTCCGTATGGTTTGTTCGAGGTTCGTGTATCGGAAGGGGTTGTTAAGATGTAGTATGTATTAAGTAAAATGTACTAATTAGATGTTAGAAAGGAGCTGATTGAGCTGATTCGAAATCAAATATATAAGATGCGATTCTGAGACGAGCCCAGAATGACAAAATCCGTTTTAAAATGAGAACGAATTTGAATTAGAAAAAAGGATGAAGAAAACGTCATATGATTTGGAGGCGAGTGTCAAAAAGTTGAAGTAAATGGTTAAAATATTTTACTGTTTGCGTAGCAAATGATTTAAAATATTGAATGACTGAAACTAATTTTGACCGTCGAAAATCAAAGACTTGATGTTTTGTAACTTTTGCATTAAGGTAAAAGTTTGAAGAAAAAAATGATAAATAAAGAAAAGACATTTCGATACTATTTTCTTTTTCTATGAAACGAAAATCACTCAATGTGACAGCAAGAAAGAAAAACACGTAAAACGTTAAGCGTATCACATAAACCGTAAAAACAAAAAACCCTTTCCCAAAATCAAAGTTGGCGCGATGTACAGGAAAAGGAGTGGCTTTTAAAACTAATGTAAAATTATGAAAGAGTAAACAGATTCACACTCTATCCCCCGAAGACAACACAAAGAGTATAAATGATCTTCATAAAGTAATTAGTGTTAATTTTTTTCATTTATTAATGTAATTTTTAAAACTGTCGGAGGGGGATATTTTTAGGAGGAATATAGGATAAACAGGCGCGTGCGCGCGAAAATAGATTGTATACTTCGATGCTTCGACAGGTTCAGCAACCGAGGTTCAGTGACCGTATTAAAAGTGATAACGAATTTGAATATTGAAAAAGGATTAATAAAACGTCATATGATTTGGAGGCGAGTGTCAAAAAGTTGAAAGTCATGATTAAAATGTTTTACTGTTTGCGGAGCAAATGATTTAAAACATTGAATGGCTGAAACTTATTTTGACCGTCGAAAATCAAAGACTTGATGTTTTGTAACTTTTGCATTAAGGTAAAAGTTAGAAGAAAAAGAGATAGAAAGTTTCTGCACTTCGAGTGCCTCAGTGCCCATGTTTAGAATGGCAGAAAAGAATATTCACCACATAGATACATAGAACTGGATGTAGAAAAATAAAGAGCTGTAGAGAAGATAAATCTATTAAACAGAGTAAGGAGATCGCTATGTTTCGGTTTACTGAACTATACAATCTCTAAAAAAGTGAAAAAGAAGAGATTCTTCGACAGGCTCAGAATGACAAAATCTGTAAAATGTAGAACGTAAAACATAACAAAAACCTATGCTTCTATTGTGGTTAAAAAAGTAAAGGATGCGGTTCTGAAACGAGTTCAGAATGACAAAATCCGTTTTTAAAAATGACAATGAATTTGAATTAAAAAAAAGGATTAGAAAAATGTCATATGATTTGGAGGCGAGTGTCAAAAAGTTGAAGAGAATGGTTAAAATGTTTTACTGTTTGCGTAGCAAATGATTTAAAACATTCAATGGCTGAAACTTATTTTGACCGTCGAGAATCAAAGACAAGAGTTTTTTGATTACTTTTTTGCTCTCAAAAAAGTGATAGAAAGATTCTGCACTTCGAGTGCTCAGTGACCGTATTAAAGTGAATTTGAATATAATAAAAATAAAAATGTAAAACGTTATGCGTAGAACGTAAAACATAACAAAAAACCCCTTTCCCTAAAACAAAGTTGGCGCGATGTACAGGAAAAGGAGAGGCTTTTAAAACTAATGTTGAATTAAAAAACTTATGTAAAATTATGAAAAAATTTTACTTCAAACTCAGTAGGCAGTCATTTGCTGTATTATTGGGATTGTTTTGTGCAGCACCATTGCTGGCACAAACAGGAAAAACCGTGACTGGAACGGTAAAAGAACTTCAAGTCCCGCTGGTGGGCGTAATGGTAAAAGAGGAGGGAACCGATAATTCCACTTTTACCGATAGTAATGGAAACTACTCGTTGACTTTACAACATGATGATGCTAAACTAATTTTTGAGCAATTGGATTTCCCTATTCGAGAAGAAGAAGTATTGAATAGAAGCGTGATAAATGTACGTTTCACAAAAGACGAGGAGGGGATTCAGCTGAAAGATGTGGTGATAAATGCAGGGTATTACTCCGTAAAAGACAAAGAACGAACGGGTTCTATAGCACGTGTTACAGCAAAAGAAATAGAGAATCAGCCTGTGAATAATGTACTTTCTGCCATACAAGGACGTATGGCTGGAGTGAGTATTGTACAAAACTCTGGAAATGCAGGTGGAGGTTATGACATTCAAATACGTGGACGAAATAGTCTAAGACGAGAAGGGAACGAACCACTTTATATTGTAGATGGTGTACCTTTTGGAAGTGGAAATATAACAAGTGTAGGGCTGTCGTCTGGTATTCTACCTTATGGGGAATCTAATCCTCTTAATTTTCTGAATCCAAAAGAAATAGAAAGTATAGAAATCTTAAAAGATGCCGATGCTACTGCTATTTATGGCTCGCGTGGAGCCAATGGAGTAGTACTGATAACAACTAAAAAAGGAAAAAGTGGAAAACTAAATATTGCGTATAATTCAGATTACACAGTTGGTAAAGTAATGAATCGATTAAGATTAATGAATACGTCTGATTATTTAGCAATGAGAAGAAAAGCATTTGAAAACGATGGAATTAAAACTTATCCAGCCAATGCCTATGATATAAATGGAAGTTGGGATGAAAATTCGTCAACCAATTGGTTCAACGAATTAGTAGGGTATATTTCTTCTAAAAACAATAACCAATTAAGTATAAACGCAGCCTCAGATCAATTTCAATTTTTAATGAGTATGGGACATTTTGAAGCAACTACTGTTTATCCAGAACCATTTCGATTAAAAAAGACTACTGCTTTAATAAGTTTAAATTACACTTCTCCTAATCAACGATTTTCTATTGGATATAAAGGTAATTTAAGTCGATCTGTCAATAAATTACCTTCTACCGATTTGTTTTCAAGTGTTATAAGCCTAGCCCCGAATGCTCCAAATTTATACAATGAACAAGGTGAACTGAATTGGCAAAACAATACGTTTGTAAATCCATTAGCTTCACTCAGAGGTTATTATACTAGTAATGGTGATATGATGAATCATGCTATTTTGAATTCAATTCAATTAATTGAAGGATTAAGTTTAGTGAATAATATAGGGATTTATTATAGTCAATCAATAGAAAATCGGGTAAGTCCATCTACGATATACAACCCAAATTATAATTATGGGAGTGAACGATCTAACGTATTACGATACGATCAGAAAGTTATGTCGTATAACATAGAACCACGATTAGAGTACAATAAAAGTATAAATCAACACCACTTTACAAATCTTGTTGGATTAACATTTCAACACAGACAAACAAATGGATTAGGAATTTCGGCTTCTAATTTTTTGAGTAACTCATTGTTAAACGATTTATCTTCTGCTAGTGTAAAAACAATTAGTGCACAACCTATCATAGATTACACCTATCAATCTGTTTACGGTAGATTTGGATATAACTACCAATCCAAATACTTTATAAACTTAACTGGTCGTCGTGATGGATCAAGTCGTTTTGGACAAAATTTTAAATATGGGAATTTTGGTGCAATTGGAGCAGCATGGATTTTTTCAAAAGAAAACTTTCTCAACGAATCATCTTGGTTAAGTTTCGGAAAAATAAGAGGTAGTTATGGGATTACAGGTAATGATTTGATTGGTGATTATCAATACTTGGATACCTATATTACAAAGGCAAGAACGTACGATCAGGTTACAGGTTTAGAACCAAATAGTTTGTACAATCCTAATTTTAGTTGGGAAAAAAATAAGAAATTAGAATTCGCTCTTGACTTATCTTTTTTTAGGGATAGAATAGGATTTTCGCTTGCATGGTATAGAAATGTATCTGGAAATCAATTGGTCGGAATCCCTTTACCAGGAACAACAGGTTTTTCATCCATTCAATCTAATTTACCTGCAAAAGTAGAGAACAAAGGAATTGAAATTGAACTTTCAGCAAAACCATTGCAAAACGCTATTCAATGGAAAACAGCCTTGAATCTATCATTTCCACAAAATAAATTAGTGTCATTTCCCGATTTAGAAGGTTCTACTTATGCCAATACTTATGTTATTGGTGAACCCATTACAATTAAAAAATTATACGAATGGACAGGTATAGATCCAATAACTGGATTACATACATTCAAAGATTTTAATCAAGACGGAAAAATAAATACTGAAGATAAGCAGGTTATTAAAAATGTGGGTGTAAAATGGTTTGGAGGATGGTCAAATCAAGTGCAATATAAAAAAGTTGGACTTGATGTACTGTTTCAATTCGTGAAACAAAATAGTATCAATTATATCGCTCAGAGTTTCATTCCAGGAAGTTTAACCAATCAACCGATTGAATTTCTAGATACTTATTCACCGAATAATCCATCAGCCAAGTATCAAAGATACAGTACTGGAAGCCAAACGCTCGCTTCGCAAGCCTATAATAATTTTAAACAAAGTGATCAATCGGTAAGTGATGGTTCTTATATCCGTTTAAAGAATATTTCCATTTCCTATCAATTTAAAATTGCAAACACTTCTTCTCTAAAATTGTTTCTCAACGGACAAAATTTATGGACGCTAACCAATTATTTTGGTGCTGATCCCGAATTTGTTTTATCAGGGTATTTGCCACCTCTGAAAGAATATACACTTGGATTACAATTAAACTTTTAACATTATGAAATCAATTTTTATACACTTAAAACAAGGATTAATCGCTTTAATTCTTTTGACAAGTTGCGATAACTTCTTAGATCTTGATACACCAAATACACAACTTGTAAGCACAGAAGTATTTGAAGATAAAAAAACGACAGATGCTGCATTGTTAAATATCTATGCAAGCTTAAGAGATAACGGATTATTAACTGGTAATAATTCTGGTATGACGTATTTATTGGGGTTATACACAGATGAACTCGACTTATATTCCATCAATTTACTTGGTCAAAAAGAGTTTTATGAACACACGCTATCCACTCGAAATGAATTGGTGTTGACTAGCTGGAACACAAGTTATAATCAAATATATCGATTAAATGCATTGATAGAGGGGGTAGAAAAAAGTACATTATTAGAAAATCAATACAAACAAACAGTATTAGCAGAAGCCTATACAATGCGTGGAATGTTGCACATGTATTTGACTCAATTGTTTGGCGAAATCCCATACATCACAACGACAGATTATTTGCAAAATAAACTTGTTCATAAAACACCAGAAAAGGAAATCTATGAAAGAATAGAGCGAGATTATTTAACAGCAGAAGAATTGTTTTTGAAAGGAACGAAAAACACATCTAAAACACGGTTAAATCTTACATCGTTAAAAACTTTAAAAGCTAAATACTATGCACAAACCAAACAATGGGAAAAAGCCAAACAGCATGCAAATGATGTTATTCAGACTAATGGAATTACACTAGAACAAGACCTTAATAAAGAGTTTTTAAAAATAAGTTCGTCTGTTATTTGGCATTTTTCGCCTCATTTAGCAACTGGAAATTCATTAGAAGCAGATGTTTTTATGTTAAATGCTCTACCACCAGCTTTTGTAAGTTTAAAACCCACTTTCGTCAACTCTTTCGAGAAGGGAGATCAAAGAAAAGAAATTTGGATAAAGAAATTAAATAACAATCAGGGTACTTGGTATCAACCATACAAATACAAAGCGCCCAATGCTTCGTCAACAATGAATGTAGAGAATAGTGTTGTGCTTCGTTTGGCTGAATTGTATTTGATACGTGCAGAAGCTAATTTTCAGCTTTCCAATTTTAGAGAAACTGAAAATGATTTAAACCTCATTCGTAAAAGAGCCAATTTACCTATGCTTTCCAATTTATCTCAACATGAATTAGAGCAAGCTATTTTAGATGAATATAAACATGAACTATTTACAGAATATGGACATCGTTTTTTTGATTTGAAACGATGGAATCGATTAAATGAATTACAAAATAGTATACCAACTTGGAAACCATTTATGGAAAAATTGCCTTTACCAGAAAAGGAGATTTTATTGAATAATAATTTAAAACCCCAAAATGATGGCTATTAGATTTATATTAAGCTTTTATATCTGTTTAATTTCAATTTATATTTCTGGTCAACAACAGAAATTAGATTCATTGGAAACTTATTTTAATCAATTTTATACCGTTGAATTTGTAGATGCAAACAATGAAAATATATTATTTACTAAAAATAAAAACCATGAATTGCCTGTCTATTACTTGAAAAATAATAAAAAAACAGATGAAATACGACTTGGAAGAATAATGAACTATCATTGGTTGAGTGATAAGTATTTTTTATATGATGAAAAAAATGAAGGTCTTGTACTATATAACATCCAAAGTCAAAATAAAAAAACAATTCCGCATTATAAGAAAATGATTGAAACTTCTAATAAGCAATTTTTTGTAGCGAAAAAAGAAGCTAATACGCTTTACATTAATACAATAAATAATGGAGAATTAGAAAATGAAATAAAGTTTATTGATGTAATAGATTACAAATGGGAAAATGATAAATTAGTAATTGAAAAAACGAATCATACCATTGATGTGTATGAATTGAATAAAAATATTAATCTTCTTTTTCAAATAGATGGTGTTAAGTACCAGTCATTAAGATGGAATGAATTCAATCAATATGACTACATTAAACAAGAAGGAGAAGATTTATTTTATGTAAAAAGTAATGGGACAAAGGTTAAATTACTTCATGACTTAAATAAGAGTATAAATCTTAAGATTATTAATGAAGACAATAATTTACTCATTTTAGAAAATACATTTCAATCTGATTATACCCTAAAAAAATCAGAAGAAGTAGAAATTTGGGATACCTCTGATGATCAAATTATTATTCAAAAACCGAAGAGTCAAAAAGAATTGATCTTTGTGAGATTGAATGATGGTCATATTAATCATAAAATAGCTCTATCAGATGTCAATTACGAATTTTTAGGAACGCAATATCTACTTTTATTCGACAAGAATAGATACAGAAGTTATCGCCATTTACGGGATCATGTTGATGTTAAGTTAATGGATCTAGAAACAATGAATCAAAAGTTAATAGTTGAAGATTTTGACGATTACAACAGAAATAAATTAATACTTTCTGATCATAATAAATTTATCTATTTCAAAGAAAATAATTGGTGGATATATGATGTATTAGAAGACAAAAAGAAAAGTTTGACCACTTCAATAAAAGCTGGTTTCTCCGTTGATGATTATTTTAAAAATGAAGCTTTTCAGCCAGCTAAATTTTATGATAATTCACGTGTTTTTTTAACAGCTAAAGAAGGGATATGGGAATATAATCTTCATACAAAAAAGCTGAAACAATTAATTGAATCTACAAAACAAACGGGTACTTTTACGTTTTTAATAACTAGAAATAAAGCTAAAAATCAAGTAGATGAAATCATTTATTTACAATCTTTAAACGAAAATAATCAGTACAAAATTTATAAATGTTGTGATCGATTTAATGAAATTTATAACACATCGCAAGATGTTAAGAAAGTTTCGTTAAAAAATAAGAATTTGTATGTAATAGAGCAAGGTTATTTAAAATCTCCTCGTATTGTTCAAATAGATGAGAAGAATAAAGCAACCATTCGGGTTGAAGCAGTTAATTCAATTGTTCAAAAACGTCGTTTTCAAGAAATAAAATCTATTATAAATGGGAAATCAGTAAAAGCAATATTGTATTATCCGTTTGATTATGATACAACCAAATATTATCCGATGATTGTCCATATCTACCAAAAACAATCACATTTAGTGAATGATTTTCAATTGCCAGAAGTAAGCTCAGCTAATGGTTTTAATACTGATTTTTATACATCACAAGGCTATTTTGTTTTACTACCAGATATAATAGTCGATTTAGATCAACCAGGCGAATCAGCACTACAATGTACAGTTGAGGCAACCAATCAAGCATTAAAAGAAGCGAATATTGATAGAGATAAAATAGGATTAATAGGCCATTCTTATGGTGGTTTTGAGGTAAATTATATCGTAAATCGTACGAATATGTTTAAAGCCGCTGTTAGTGGCTCAGGTGTTTCTGATATTGTAAATTGGTACTTTTCGATGGATTGGAATAAATCAAAAACACAATTTTGGAGATTTGAGGATGAGTTTTTTAAAATGAGTTCAATGTTTTATGATTCTAAAGAAAATTATTTAAAACAGTCTCCTTTACTTCAATTAGAAAACCTACATACACCTGTATTAATATGGACTGGAAAAGAAGATTATCATGTAAATTGGGAACAAAGTGTTAGCATGTATTTGGCAATGAGACTTTTAAAAAAAGAAGGAAAGTTGTTATTGTACCCGAATGAAAAGCATGTGATTATGAATCCATCAAAGGCAAAAGATTTAAATCAGAGAATTATAAAGTGGTTTGATTTTTATTTAAAAAACACTGAAATAGAATGAATTAAAAATAAGAGACAGCTGTAAAAGCTGTCTCCTTTTATAAATTATTAATTTGTTTTTTCAAATAATTGAACATTACAAGCTGTTCCCGAAATTTCATCCATTCCGTAAAGATGTACACCTGGCTGGTAAGTACATAAATTACCTATAACATTGCTACATTCAAAATCTTCAACCAATGTACATGGCTGTTCTTGATCGATACGATAAATCGGATCTCCAGGATTCCATCCAGCTTTCTTCGCCTGATTTGTAGCGAAAGCAGCACCAGTCCCCATTAATACAATGACAGCTGGTAAAATAATTTGCTTTAAATTTTTCATTTTAATGTAAATTTTGGTTTTGCCTACTTTTTTACAGGTTTTCGGCTTTTCCTGTTTTAAATTGATCGGTTATAGCCGGCTTTAGTTTATAAACAATCAATTCATTTCCAATTAGTGCATAAAAATGAGAATCAGTCACTAAAAAATCAGAAAGTTTGTTTTCTTCGCGATGTTGTACAGTAAAACTTCCGATATAATGTCTGCGATCTGTTCGGTACACATCAATTACATCCACTTGTTTCCACTGTTTTTGGGATTCAAATTTCCCCATTAGCTTAGAGATATTAAACAAGAGATGTCGATGTGCAACCATTTTTTTATTCACTAAAAGTGGAGGAGCGCTCATTTTATTTTTTCCATCCGATAGATGGCTTACTTCAATCTTTGCTTGATAAGTAGTATCAATCGTATTTAATTTGTGTTTGATGTGTAACGCTTGATCCATAACAATAAATTGATTGCGGTAGTAATAAGTATAAACCAAATCATTTGTATATGAATCAGAAACTAATAAACCATCTGTATCAAAAACACCATCAATTTGTTTTTCGAGTATAGTTGAAATCAATTCTATTTTTGGCTGTTTGTTTAAATTCAGCTTTCCTAAAATCTGCGTATTAGTTGTGCTACTTTGAGTACGAATAGCAAATTTGATAGAATCAATCACAACCAATTGATTGAAAAAAGCATCATTTAAACTGATGGTTTCTGCATGTAAATTGGTTAATTTTCCTTTGTAAATAACAGGAACTGTTCCGTCGTACAAATAAAAGCTACCATTTTTGACACGCATCATAATGGATTTAAAAGGATGATCTTTATAGTCCAAATCAATCTTTTTGGAAACGATTTGATCTGTATTGGTATCAACACTCGTTAAAACAAGTGGAGCAGTATAATTTCCTAAATACAACGTATTATTTTCATATCCTGTAAAATAATAGGAATTAGCGCCTAGATCAATCGCTTTTTCTTCGATAATTGGATGTTGTAAATACCTTCTGGTAAAATTATTTTCTTGTTTGATAATGTGTTCAGATGTAAGAAATAAAAGAATGACACTTCCAATTGAAACAATCGAAATAGCAAAGAAAGTAACAAATAGTTTTCGTTTAGTTTTTTGATAAATAGCTGTTCTACCCATGTAAATGGCAATTACAGCTAATCCAACAAATACTAGATTGAAAATCAAATGTTCTGTCCATCCAAGTTTTTCTAGAATTCCGCCACAAGAACATGGGACAAAATCACTGTAATTAATAATCAGATAGATATAAACAGTGAACGCAAGCATTAAACCATAAGAAGCATACAACCCAATTTGTTGTGTTCGCTTGATACAAAGCAATAATACAATTAGAATTTCCACAATAATTACGGCGTAAGAAATAAATCCTGCGTATGCACTTAGTAATGGTGATTGTGCCAATTGAATTTGAAAATTCTCAAAATCCATCAGTTTACTCACAGCTGCATAAATAAACAAAACAATAAACAGGTAGCAGATGAGAGTTCTTAGAAACGGTGCAATTTTTCTCATCTTTTAGTAGTTTTAATTCATAAAAAAATAACTTTCTAACATCTAACATTAGTTTTCGTCAACTTCATCATTTTCTTCATCATCTTGTCGTTTCACATAAGGATCCTTATCACGAGGAGGATCATTTTTAGAAGAAATAGTAGAGTTAGTTGGAATACTATCCGTTGAGTTTTTCATAAGAGAAGAATGAGTATCCGTCGAAGAATCAATTAGTGGAAGATTTTCATCCTCTACACATCCAATGTATGCAAAACATACAAGTGTAATCAAATAAATAAATTTCATAGTGTGTCGTTTTTAAAAGTTTGAAACGAAATTACTTGTGCCTCAAAAAATAGGAGGTATACTAACACGTCAAAAACATAAAACCTCTGTCACATTTATAAATTCATACATTCCAAATGGTAAATTATTTGTGGTTAAAAAATGAATTTGAATATTGAAAAAGGAACTAAAAGTCCGACGATTTAGAATCGAAATGACAACGAATTTGAATTAGACAACGAATTATAAATCCGGCATTAAAACTCTCACGTTAAAAAAATGGTTGAATGTAACGTTAAAAAGGTTTTAGCCCGTAGGGTTTTTAAAATCTTTAGTGAAATGAGATCATTTTTAGTAGAGAGATTTACAGCCAAGAGTTTTTTGATTACTTTTTTGCTCATAAAAAAGTGACATTAAAGAAAAGGAATACCTAAGCCATACTATGGCTTCTCCTTTTAATTTCAAATGTTTTTTGCGCTTAAAAAATGAAAAGAAGAGATTCTTTGGCAGGCTTAGAATGACATCAATCAAATTGTTTTTAAATAAAAAACCAAATTGTCAAGCTGAATTCAGTTCAGCTTCTTATTATCGTCAGTCAGAGTGACGTTTGCAAAACGTTGTATCGAAGACTTAGACGATAAATAACGAATGACAAAACCCAGTTGTCATTCCGAAGTAGTGTGAACTGATGAGGAATCTGCTAGCTTAAGAACAGCAAATTGAATGCGATTCTGAGACAAGCTCAGAATGACAAAATCCGTTTCCAAAACTGAGTTTGAATTAGAAAACGAATTAAAAAAAACGTCATATGATTTGGAGGCGAGTGTCAAAAAGTTGAGAGGCATGATTAAAATGTTTTACTGTTTGCGTAGCAAATGATTTAAAACATTCAATGGCTGAAACTTATTTTGACCGTCGAAAATCAAAGACTTGACTTTTTTGTTTCGTTTTTGTGTCAAGACTTCCCCGAAGGGTATATGAATTCATTTAAAAACAATTAGTAACTCATGAATAAAAATGAAAAGAAGAGATTCTTCGACAAGCAAGAATGACAGAAAAGAATATTCACCACATAGATACATAGAACTGGGTGTGGAAAATAAAAGAGCAATCGAGAAGATAAACCTATTAAACAGAGTTAGTAGATCACTATGTTTCAGTTAACAACTATACAGTCTCAAAGTGACAGAAAGATTCTTCGACACGCTCAGAATGACAAAACACGTAAAACGTTCAGCATAGACCATATAACGTAATAAAAAAACACCCCTATAGTCCCCTCAAGGGGATAATGATTGAAATAATTTCCCTCTTGAGAGGGGTTAGGGGAGTGTAGAAATGAGGTTAGTTGATTGAGTGGAGCTGTACTGATTGAGCGTAGTCGAAATCAAAAATATATGATGCGATTCTGAGACAAGCTCAGAATGACAAAATCCGTTGTCCAAACAGATTTGATTATTAATAAAAAAAGCGTAAAACGTTAAGCATAGACCGTAAACCGTAAGAAAAAACAAACAAACTTTACTTCAAAATTTTGCTTACCACTTATCGCTTACCACTTACTCCCAACATCAAGGCAAGATGAAGGCAACATAGTGGCAGTAGAGTGGCAGTAAAGTGTAGGCAATAAAAAAGAGAAGTATGACCTCTCTTTTTTATTCATCATTTAAGTTTCTTTGAAATAATCGATTAGACTTATATGCTCAAAGACATTCAAAACTAGAGAAATTTATAGATCAACAAAGAATACAACAAGTATATTATATAAAAAGGATGTATAATTTATAAATTATACACTTTTAAACGATTAAGTACTTAATAAACGATTTACGATATAAAATAAAGTATTTTAGTAGTAATCAATAAATCTATACCATGAAAAGAGTTGTAGTGTACACATACATACTCTTTCTACTTCCGCTTATAACAATGGCTAATCAAGTTGATTCCTTAGCCTCAAAAGATAATGCCTATTTAATAGAAAAATTGGATGAATTAATACATGAAAAGACTCATCCAAATGCGATGCTATATGTGCAAGCCTATATTAGAAATGCTAAAAAACAAAACGATAAGCTAAATTTGTTTTACGCCTATAAAGAAGGAGTCTTTTTTTCAAGTCATTTAAACACGCAAGTAGAATATGCAGATAGTGCGATAATTACTGCCAGGAAATTAAAAAATAAAGATTTAATAGCAACAGCTTTATTATCAAAAGGGTTAGCCTATTACAAAGCAAAATATTATAGAGAGGCGTTACAAAATTACTTATATGCAGATCAGGAGTTAAGCCATTCAAAAGATCAGTACCTAATGCATAAAGTAACGTTTAATATGGCGATGATTAAAATAAAATTACATCAATATAACCAAGCAGAAGAATTGTTGCTTAAATGTAAAGCCTTTTTCCAAACAAAACCAGAAAACAAAGACTACCAAGCGTATCTATTAAATACAATATATCAATTAGCATGTCTCCATCAAGAAGTTGGTAACAAAGCAAAAGCGAAAGAATTTAATCAATTAGGATTAAATAAAAGCAAACTTGAAAATAACGAATTTTATCAAAGATACTTTACGATTAATAAAGCAATTGATGAGTTTTTAAATGATCAATTTGAGACAGCAATTCAATTATTATCGACTAAAGAAGATATTTTAATAAAAACGAATGATTTTAATACACTAACCAAAATCTATTACTACAAAGCAAAGGCATTTGATAAATTGAATAATCAACAACATAAAATAATATATTTTAATAAAATAGACAGTATTTTCAATGAATACAACTTCTTAGAAATTAAATACAGACCGATATACGAAAACATTTTAGATGAGGCATTAGAAGCTTCTGATACGAACAGGCAACTATATGTAATCAATCAATTACTAAAAATGGATGAGTTAAATTATAAGCTAGATGCAGAAATGATACAAGTTGTGTACAAAGAATACGATACAGTGCAATTGCTCAAATTAAAGGAAAAAATATTGAATAAATCTCAAAAATTATATTACGTATTGGCAGCGTGTTTTACTGGAATAATAATATTGACAGTAGGAATTGTAAAAACTAGAAATAAAAATAAACATTTAATCGAAAAGTACAATCTGTTTATTGAAGAATCTGCTCAATCAAGTTACACAGAACGGAGACTATCGATTAAAGATGAAGAGGATTTGAACAAAGAAGCATTTGAAAGTTTATTATTAAAATTTGAAAAATTTGAGCGGGACAGAGAATTTTTAAACCCTAATATAACAGTAGTAAGTTTGGCAAAATCATTTTCAACAAACACCACTTATTTATCAAAATGTGTCAATCAGTACAAAGGAATTAATTTTCCTTCTTACATCAATCGGTTGAGAATAAAATTTATTACTGATTTATTACAAGAACAGCCACAATACCTTAATTATAGTGTAGGAGCATTAGGAGAAATAGCAGGTTATATGAATCCAAGACAATTTTCAAATGTTTTTTACAGTGAAACGGGCTTGCGTCCCTTAGATTTTATTAAAATTCAAAAACAAAAAAATAAAGAAAGCATATAATGGTACATTAGTGTAATATATTGACATACAGGTGCTAAAAAAGACTTGGCTATTGTTTTAAACACATCGCTATTGCAACTTTACAAAACCATTGCGCAATGGAGATCAATGTTTAATTTAAAATTATAAAAAAATGGCGAAGCAAAAAGGCTTTTTAAAACTTAGAGGTTCAATCGGAGATTTAAACTTCTACAAATCAAAAGATGGTTATATGGTGAGAGAAAAAAGCTCTATAGACCGTAATACCATAATGAGTGATCCGCGATTTCAGCGTACCAGGGAAAATATGCAAGAATTTAAAAATGCTGGTACTGCAGGAAAAACATTACGTAATGCATTCAATGCAATTGTAAAAAATGCAAAAGACAGTAGGCTATCTAGCCGTCTTACAAAAGTAATGCATGGTATACTAAAAGAAGATACAATAAATGTTCGTGGTCAAAGAAATGTACACAAAGGAAATCAATTATTGATGAAAGGGGTTGATTTTAATGCAGGGGCATCATGGTTAAAAACGGTATTAATTCCAGTGCAAGTAACAATAGATCGTATCTCTGGTGAAACAAAGTTTACATTAGATGCATACAAACCCTTAGATGTGATAATAGCACCGCAAGGGGCTACGAATTACCGATTTGTAGCAGCTTCTACAGAGATAGATTTTGAGAAAAACGAATACATTACCAAAACATCGTATACAGATTATTATCCATATGATGAGGTTGAAGTGAATGATGTAGAGTTGTTGAACAATCTTTCTCCAAATTCAGAGCATACAATCGCCTTAGCAATTGGAATTGAATTCTATCAAGAGGTGAATTCTGTTTTATATCCATTAAAGAATGGAAGTTTTAACGCTGCACATTTAATCGAAATTAATTTACCATGACGACAATTGTAGTAGAACGCATGTATTATCCAAATGGCACAAATGGAAGCCTATTCATAAATGATAAGTTTGTATGCTATACCATCGAATTGCCATGGAAAGAGAACAAACCACGTAATTCATGTATACCAGAAGGATGTTACACAATCAAAAAGAGAAGTTCACCAAAATTTGGAGAACATTTTCTGATTACAAACGTGCCCAATCGTTCAATGATTTTAATTCATCCTGCCAATCATGCAAAAACTGAATTACAAGGATGTATAGCTCCAGTAACCAAATTAACAGGTGAAGGGAGAGGAGAGTTATCAAGAAAAGCATTTACAAATTTTAAAGCATTAGTAAATGATAAACTTGATCGTGATCAAAAAGTGATTTTAATGATTAAAAGTAAACAACATGACAATTATTAATCGTTTTACAGCACCTACTCCTAAATTGTTCCAACAATTACGAAACATAGGATTAACCCTAGCTGCAATTGGAGGAATATTGATCGCTGCTCCTGTAGCATTACCAACAACATTGGTGACCATAGGAGGTTACCTAACAGTTGCAGGAGGAGTAATATCAGCTGTATGTCAATTGACTGTAAATGACAAAAACCAAAGTAATGATGATGAATAATAGTAATACATCGTTAATTGTTGGAACGATAGGAGGTACAATGACAAGTTTGGTAGCGACTATTCAATGGGAGCAACTTGTTTATACGATTTGTATGGGAATAGTTGGAGCAATATGCAGTTATGGAACATCATACTTACTGCATAAGAAAAACAACCCTTACGACGAAGATTAAGTGTTTGATTATAAATAAGATTTGGAAATCTTATTTTATTGATGTAAATTTTAAAATCATTCATTTAAGTTTCATTGAAGTAATTTTAATTATTACAGAAATGAAAAATAACGAATTACAAAGAATGGTGATTTATCCGAAAGATGTATCAATCATTACAGGAAAAGGATATAGGCAAAGTCTTCGCTTACTCAATAGAGCCAAGCAATTAATCGGAAAAGAAAAAAAAGACTTCCTAACATTTGACGAATTTTTGATCGTTTTTAAGATGAAATCGTAAAACCAAAAATGAAAAAGGTTCTCAATTTTTTAATTGAAAACCTTTTTCTATGTAACATAATTTTTAAGACTATTTCCCGATACAGAAAGTGATGAACTCCTTATTTGTAAGGTCTGTAGAGGGGTGAGGTGTAGTATTGGTGTATTGAGTTTTATCAAAATTTTAACATTTAAAAGTAAAATATCCATGCTAATTTTATAAATATAATTAGATCTACTAATTAAATACTAGAAATGAAATATATAATTATAATTTTTCTACTTTTCACAACTGTAATTGAGGCACAATTCGAATCAGAATATTATATCAATCACTCGAATGATACTTTAAAAGGGCAAGTAATGGGATATAATTCTAAAGTTGTTTACTTCTTAGTGAATGATGAAAAAATAAAACTCAAATCAAAAGATATTAAATCATTTGTTGTAAATGATGAATATGATAAATTAGTAAAATATGTAACCTTAAAAAATGATAGGACTCATTTTTTTGAAGAAGCTGTTGTTGGTGAATTATCTCATTATTATTTGCGAACATTTAATCCATATGATGGTGAAAAATTAATCTTTTCACTACTTGTAAAAAATGATGAAATAGTATACGTTAATGCATCAAATTCAAAAAAAAGAATTGCTAAATTAATTAGTGATTGTCCTATTCTATTGAAAGAATGGACGGGAACAGATAAGTTTCCAGATTACGATATTATAAAAATTACCGAAGCTTATAATAAATGTAAAACATAAATATAACGTCAATAATTTATTCAGATCATTTGATTTTGTATTCTCATTATGCCTCAAAAAAAGAAAAAGTATTTAAAAGCTAACCAAAGTTTCGAAATAATGTTTATACATCTGAATTGATAGAGTTTATAATGGAATTAATAAAATCAAAACAAAAAACTATTCCAAAAATTATAGAAAGGTATAATATCCCAAAACTGTTTTAATTAATCGGTATTGAAAATACAAGCTAAAGATTGAGTGATCAAACCAACTATAAACTTATTTATAAAGATATTATTCAAATGAATTTTCCTTATAAAATATTAGTGTAATATTGTGTTTATATAAACTTAAATTTGTTTATTATTAAATCATATTGTGTGTTTCTATAAACTAATTAAAAACCAATTAATATAACCCAAAGAGTTTAACTATATCAATAACAGAGTGAACTTAAACCTATGATTTATTAAATTAAAAGAAGTCTATAGGTAGTAGCTTCAGTTAATTGTTACATTCATAGTCATTGTGAACTTTCACAATGACTATTTGTTTAATGACTTAAATATTAGTGTAGTTTATAACTAATTTTTAAATATTTGAAATATTTCTATATATTTGTAGCCTTTAAATATATAGAAATATCTTTTTATTTATTACCTATGAACTATAAATTGCTATATGATATCATTGATTTGATGGAGGATTTTGAAATTAATTCAAATGAATACTATCCAAAAGATATTAATGGGTTCAAAAAATGGATTTCAGACGAACATATTAAAAAGTTAGATAGGGAAGAACCTGATTGGGAGGGCAAAGAAAATGGTAGATCCCCTGAAAGTGTTATATCTACGCTTTTCGTTCATCTTAATAGATATGGCAAAAGTTATTCAAGATCATTAATGTATGATTCTCCTTTTTCGAGTCAAGATGATTTTATATTTTTAATTAATTTAAAAGCATTTGGTCCTATGACTAAAATGGAGTTGATTAAGAAGAATATACAAGATAAACCTGCAGGAATCCAAATTATTAATCGACTTATAAAACAAGGTTGGGTTGAGCAGCATGATTCTGATTTAGATAAAAGAAAAAAGGTCATTCATTTAACTGAATCTGGTGTCCAAATATTAGAAGAGTATATGGATAAAATAAGAATGGCTACAAATATTGTTAGTGGTAATCTATTATATAGTGAAAAAATACAGCTTATAAACTTATTGAGCAAATTGGATTTCTTTCATAAACAGATTTTTGAAGAAAATATATATGTTTCAGAATTGCTTGATAAAGCCAATGAAGAGTATCTTAGAGTAAATAAATAATCTTAATAATATTTTTTTATTTTATGATGTTGAATTATTTTCTTAAAAACATCTCCAGTTCTAAAAATAAATAATTGTAATTCAGCTTAAAGAAATTAAACTTTTTTCATAAGCAAATTTTTGATAAAAATGCGAAAATAGAAAATTTGTTAGATGTAGCAAATGAAAAATATTTAACGGTAAACAAAATTTTGAATAAAAGTAATTTAAATTGAAGTTAATATAAATAAAAGAAAGTAAGTTAAATGAATAACTTACTTTCTTGATAAATTACTTTTAATCCAAAACCTACTAGATTAATATTAACAAAAATAATTATAATTGTTTAAAATAGTATTATTTGATACTTAATATTTTGTATAAATTTAAATAATACGTTTTTTATTAAGATTATGAATCTTTACAAAAGTTTTTACATTAATTAGGTTTATATAAATTATTGATTTTGATGAATATAGAAATTATTTATTTAATGATTATTTATTTTCAATTATAAATTGAAGATAATTTTTAAATCTTTATATAAAATACTATTACCTTTTGTAGTTAATAGTATTTGATTTTTATTTTCTATAATAAATTCTTCTTTTTTAATAATTATCGTTGTATTTTTTCAGCCATTTTGTTATTGTATTTCTACTTAAATTGAAATGCTCAGCAATTTCTATATTTTTTAATTTGTTATTTTTTTTAAATTTTAAAATATATAGAATTTCTTCTTCTGAATAAGTTTTAAATTTATTATTTCGATTATTTAAACTATTTCCAAAAATTAATTTATTTAAAGTAAGAATATCAAAAATGTTAAGATTATCTTTTGATAAAATTTTAGTGCATAAGTCTTTTTTTTCAGGATACAAATCACTCAAAATATCCTCAAAAATTAGTTTATAATTTGGGCTACTCATAACGAAATTAATTACTATATTTTTTTAACCACTTATATAGAGTATTCTTAGGTATATTATATCTCTTTATAACTTCAGAAGGAGTCATTTCATTTGAATTTATTTTTGAAAGAATATAATCTATTATTTCATGGGTATATACATTTTTTTTAAAGTTAGGTAGTTTACTTTTAATATTGTTTTCTGATTTATTTTCTTTTGCAGAATATAATATTAAATGTTGTGAATAAATTCTAAAGAAATCGTAATCTAACAATTTAGAAAATTTAAGGATTAGATTACTTTCTAAAGACTCTTTTTTATAAATTTCTAATAATTCTGCGTTAGTTAATTTTAAGAATTTACATAGTTTTTCAGTACTGTAATCTAATTCATCAACTCTTTTATGAATCATACTACCTAAATGGATTTTATAAAATAAACTCATTTTGTCGTATTTAAGATTAAATAATAAGGTAGTAAAGAGAGTACAATTTAAATTAAATCAATACTATAGTAATATTTATTAATAGAATTGATTATTAATTAATAAAGATTTATGTTAATGATATGTAAGTTAAAATAATTATTGTAATTATAATAACAATAATATCTGTATAAGATATTTGTTTATTAGAAGTCTTAAAATTTTTAAATCTTTTAGTCATTGTATAATTAAGAAATTTATTTTTTTTACAAATCAATAAGTTAATCATTTGTATTTTTCTTTTCTTAAATGTATTGTTAATTTACAAAATATTAAAATAAAAAGAATAATAATTTATTCATAAATTAATAGTTGTCTTTAATAGATTCCTTAAAAATACTTATAGCCCTGTCTCGAGCAAAATTATGAGGAATTATAGGAGAAGGATAATCATTAGTTCCAAATTCCATCACCCACTTTTTAATGTAAAGTGATTCTCGATCAAATTTCTCTGCTTGAAGAATTGGATTAAAGATTCTGAAATAAGGTGCTGCATCGCATCCTGATCCAGCAACCCATTGCCAATTACCATTATTTGCAGACAAATCATAATCGTTTAGTTTTGATGCAAAATAAGCTTCGCCCCAACGCCAATCAATGAGTAGCTGCTTGCATAAAAAACTTGCTGTTATCATCCTTACTCTATTATGCATAAACCCAGTTTGATTAAGTTCTCTCATTCCTGCATCTACAATAGGATAGCCTGTTTTTCCATCGCACCATAATTTAAATTCTTTCTCATTATTCTTCCATTTAATAGCACTATACTTGGCTTTAAAAGGTTGTTGAACAACATACGGAAAATAATAGAGTATTTGCATAAAAAATTCTCTCCAAATTAATTCATTTAACCACGTTTCATTGTGCTTTATCGCAAATGCGACACATTTTCGTATACTAATAGTCCCGAATCTAAGAGCTATACCTAATTGTGTTGTACCTTGTTTAGCGGGATAATCTCTATAAGAATGATAATTATCAATGATTTGAATATCTAATATAGGTTGTTCAAATAAAATAGAAGTTTTCAAAAAACCAATTTCTTTCAGTGAAAGAATCGTTTTGAATTCTGTTTTCAAAAATTTACTATAATCAGGCTTATGACATTTATAATCTTCAGTTTTCAAAATCTGTTTCCATTTTTTTGCATACGGAGTATATACTGTATAAGGAGAACCATCTTTCTTTAAAATATCTTTCTTGTCAAAAATTACTTGATCTTTAAATGCTTTAAACGAAATGTTATATAACTTAAAATAATTGTAAATTGAAGTATCTCTTTTAATTGCTAAAGGTTCATAGTCACGATTACAAAATATAGAATGAATAGCAAACTCTGTAGAAAGTTGCTTAAAAATTTTGAAAGGATCACCATAATATACATGGAGACTTGTCCCAAAGGATTTTAATTGATCATTAATCTTTTGAAGCGCTTGATGAATATAATCCACCCTCTTATCTTTCTTGTCATCCAGTTGTCGTAGAATACCTTCATCAAAAATAAAAATAGGTAACACATGAACTCCAGATGAAAGAGCGTGGTACAGTCCAACATTATCTTCTAAACGAAGATCTCTTCGAAACCAAAAAATGGAAATTTTATTTTTCATTTAAAAATGGATTATCATTTCGATTATGTTCTACCCAAACCAAATTCGATATATCAAAACCAATTTCTGAAGCTAATGCAAGAAAGTTTGTTTTAATATTATCTGGAATATCTTTTGTTCTAGATAAAATCCATAAGTAATTTAGATTTTTACCTATAACCAATGCATATTGATAGTTTTTATCCAAAGCAATTACGTTATAACCAGCATAGAAAGGTCCAAAAAAGCTTACTTTTAGCTTTCCTATTTGCTTACCGTCTCTAAATTTTGCTTTACCTATAGCTTGCTTCCATACTTGTTTATCCTTATTAAATCCGCTATTTGAAACCATCAGATTTCCTTTTTTATCAAAAGTGTAGTTAGCGGAGACATTATCCAAGTTTTTTTCAAAACGAAAATCTAAACGAGCGATTTCAAACCAAGTACCTAAATACCGATCAACTTCAAAATTTCGAACAGCTTCTGCCTTTTTAGGAATAGAGGAACATGAATTGGAAAGTATTAACAATCCTATACAAGCTGTTTTCAATAGTATTTTATTTTTCATTTTCATGAGATTTTGATTTAAATAGTTTAAAAAAATAGAGAACTAAAAGAAATTGCGTATATCCATACACAGCATCTTCTATTGGTATAGTTCCCATTCTGATTCCCAAAAAATCATCATTATTATAATTTACAATTGGCGACTCTAATCCTGTACCTGTTAGAATACCATTTACAGGAAAGAAACCAAGCATAAGAATAGTGAAAACAAACGAAGCTTTTCCTATCCAATCTACACAACGAACAAAGTGTAAGTATAGTAAAACAACCAATGTTATAACAGCTGTTAATAGGGTATAAATTCTATCATAATAAAGTAAAGCAACGATTGAACAAACAATCACACTAAAAAAAACAATCAGGTTATTAAAACAGGAAAGCCAATCTAATTTAAAAAATTTATCAAAGCAGAAATAGGTAAATATGCAGGAAAATGGTATACAAATAAAAAACAACCATTCTTCTAAAGGTAGACCTCCTATAAAAAAACCAAGTGTATAATCTGTATTAAACCACCATACTTCTTTAGCTGTAAAATAAATATCCCATGCAATAAATGGAACAGCTACAACAAGTGCTGCCTTAAAAAAAGCTCCAAAATGACGGTGAAAAAGAATACGAGAATCAAAAGATGATAAGAAACAAATAATTATTGTAAAAAATAAAATCAAAATATAAGTATAGGACATCATTTTTGCGCAGAATTAAAGTACATTTTAAAATACTTGAAAGGAACATATAGAAACCCAAAACATTCTCCATCATCTTTATTTAGATGCTTATGATGTTGTTTATGAGCCCTACGAAGAGCAAGAAAATACGGATTCTTTATTCGTTTAAAATAATTTAGTCGTTGATGAATAAAAACATCATGCACAAAAAAATACGCCATGCCATAAAGCATAATTCCTACCCCTACAAAAAACAAGTAACTATAATTATTGAGCGAACCAAAATACATCAAAGCAATAGTCGGAATCGCAAATATCACAAAAAAATAATCGTTTTTTTCAACTGATCCTTTATGGCTATGATCATGATGATCTTTGTGGAGAAACCATAAAAATCCATGCATCACATATTTATGAATAAACCATGTGACAGGCTCCATAAGTACAAATACTAGCAATACTAAAAATAAATTCATACACCTAAGTATTAAATAATTGCTTTAATACTTGATGACGATAATCAAATATTCTATTCAACTTTTTTTTCACCAAAAGAGAATGAACAACATTTCCCAAAACTCCAAAAGGAAGCTCATATTCTACTGTATCTTTCATTAAAATCCCCTTTTCATTGGGAATAAATTCATGAAAATGTTTCCAATATTTATATGGACCTTTTTGTTGAAAATCTGTAAAACTTTGCTGCGGCTCTACTTGAATAATTTTTGTCTGCCATTTCAAAGGAATACCCAATAGCGGTGACACACTATAATCGATAAGCATACCTTCAAAAATTGGCTGATCCTGATCTTCTGACAAAACTGTAAAAGCCATATCTTTAGGTGTGATTTCCGAAAGATTCATTGGAGAAGAAAAAAATCGCCAAGCTGTATCAATATCACAATACAGCTGTTGTTCTCTATACAAACGGTACTTCATCACTTATTTGTTTAAAATTTTTTCAATATTTCTACGCAAATTTATAGACGTTATTTTATGCCAGTTTTCTGATAAGATTTGCGTATCTTCTTCAACCTTTGAATAGTAGTTCAAAAATGAGGGTGCGTTTTTTTGTACCGATAGCCGAATGAATCGCAATTCCAAATTTTCAGGTTCTATACGTATCGCCTCCTCTATATTCTTTTTACCTTTATTAAAAGTTTTAAGTTTATTTAAAGGATGAGACACATGTTTAGCATTGATCGTTTGTACAGCTCCTAGATAACCCAAATAAATAGCGGATTTATTTTTTATACGTTCTAATTCAGCTATTACATTTACACATAATTCTTTGTCATTAGATAACTTAGAATAATTAGCCCTTACCTCTTCAAGAACTACCTCAGTGTCATTTATAAAACCTAAAAATCCCACAATGAGAAACCCTAACATTTTAATCATAACCAAGCAGCTTTATATCTTATGTAACTTTTAAACGCAACAAAAGCTTTTTCAGAATTAGCTATTCTAATTCTTCCATTTAAAATTTCTTTGGATGATTTTTTTTTGATCTTCTTAAACAAAGAAAGATAATATTTGTAAGCAAGATAAACACCAAAAATTGAAGAAGCTGGAAGTTTTTTAATCCCAATCAACGCTTCATCAAATTCTTCTTCTATTTCTTTTTCAATTGCGTATTTTATCTTATTATCAAAACCACTTATATCCACATTCGGAAAATAAGTCCTTCCCAAAATATGATAATCCTCTTTCAAATCTCGAAGAAAATTAATTTTCTGAAAAGCAGAACCCAATTTCATTGCATAAGGTTTTAATTCTGCATACTTATCTTTATTACCATCTGTAAAAACCTGTAAACACATGAGTCCTACTACCTCAGCAGAACCTAAAATATAGGTTTTGTATAAGTCCGAGTCATATTCTATTTGTTGCAAGTCCATTTCCATACTACTCAAAAATTGATCGATAAGTTCTTTATCAATCTTATAATAATTTACAGTCTCTTGAAATGATTGTAAGATGGGATTAAGCGATATCCTCTCATTTAATGCATGTAAAGTTTCTTTTCGTAATCTTTTTAAAAGCTTCTCTTTGTTATATGCATGAAAACTATCTACGATTTCATCTGCCAACCTTACATAACCATATATCGCATAAATAGCCGATCGAATACAAGGTTTTAAAGCGAGAATCCCCAAAGAAAAACTTGTGCTATATTTTTGAGTTGTCATCTTACTCACCGAATAAGAAAGCTCATCAAATAATTGTTTCATATAGAATTATTTTTTTATTTTGTTGATCTCATTGGCCACTATTTTACCAGATATAATAGAGGGAGGAACTCCTGGTCCAGGAACAGTTAACTGACCGGTATAAAATAAATTTTTTAGCTTTTTATTTCTTATTTTAGGTTTTAATACTGCTGTTTGATCAAGTGTATTAGCCAATCCATAAGCATTACCACCATAAGCATTATAATCGGACACAAAATCTTTGACACAATAACTTCTTTTAAATTCAATTTTAGATTGCAAATCTACAATACCTGTATGCTTTTCTAATCGTGAAAGCATTTCCATTAAATACTTCTGACGCACAAATTCATTGTCATCTATTCCTGTTGCAATCGGCATTAGTAAAAACAAATTTTCTTTCCCTTCTGGTGCAACAGAATGATCAGTTTTTGATGGACAACAAGCATAAAACAAAGGTTTTTCAGGCCATCTTTTCTTTTCGTATATGCTATCTATATGTAGATCTAATTCATGTTCAAAGAATAATGTATGATGTTTTAAATGCGGAATAGTTTCATTAAAACCAAGATAAAAAATCAAACTAGATGGAGCAAATGTTCTTTCTTCCCAATAGTCAGCCGTATAATTTCTATATTCTGCGTTCAAAAGTGTTTCTGTATGATGATAATCAGAAGAAGCAATCACTTCATCAAATTCATAGATTTCATCATTTATAACAATGGAACTTACTCTTTTATCTATTACATTTATTTTATCAACATTACAATTAAAATGAAAGTGCGCCCCTTGTTCTTCTGCTACTTTTTTCATTGCTAATACCAGCTGATAAAAACCTCCTTTAGGATAATAAGTACCTAATACGTAACCGCCATAATTCATCAAACTATACAATGCAGGAATCTTTTCAGGAGATGCGCCCAAAAATATAACTGGGAACTCCATCAAAGCTCTCAATTTCTTATCTTTAAAATATCGTGCAACATATGTTCTGAAATTAGAAAGTAAATCCAATTTCAATGCATTTTTAGCAATTTTAAGAGATACAAATTCAGTCCAATTAGTACAAGGTTTATGTACAAAATCCTTCATTCCTACTTCATATTTAAATTTGGCAGATTTCATAAATTTTTCTAATTGAAAACTAGCTCCTTTCTCTATTTTTTCGAAGGTTTCTTTTAATACTTCAAAATTTTCAGGTACATCTAATTTTTCATCCGAAAAAATCATCTCAAATTGAGGATTTAACGATATCAATTCAAAAAAAGAAGAAGTGGCATAACCAAAATCCTCAAAGAAATCTTGTATAACATCTGGCATCCAATACCAGCTAGGTCCCATATCAAATACATAACCTTCTTCTGTTTTTAATTGTCTTGCTCTTCCGCCTGGCTGATTATGTTTCTCAAATACATGTACTTCATGTCCTTGTTTCGCTGTATAAGCAGCAGCTGATAAACCAGAAAATCCAGACCCAATAATGGCTATTCTTTTTTTCATATCTCGTTTTTAACTTCCTTTATATGTAGAATAACCATAAGGAGATACAGTCAATGGTACATGGAAATGCTTATTCCCTTTAATGCGAAAAACAATCTCGATAAAAGGATAAAGTGTTTGCAATTTTTTACTATCAAAATAAGATTGAATATGAAATACGAGTTTATAAACACCGTCATTATTTTGGCCATAAGGTAAAAAATTCCCTATTCTACCATCTTTATCTGTTATTTGAGTACTTACCTTAGTCCACGAATTGTCTACATTCATTTTCTCTAATGTAACCGAAACAGATGGTGCAGGCTCTCCTGTAGAGTTATCTAAAATATGACTGGACAATTGATAGATTTCTACTTGAGCACTACAAAAAGTAGAAAATACTACTATGAGTAATATTAAAATTCTTCTTTTCATATTTTTTCTTATTTAATAATTTTAGCAAATGTAATAAATAATAGTATAATAAAATACTAATAAATATAAAATAAATTTTAAAACACACTATTTGTTGTAGCCAAATCTATTTATATATAATTTTAAAAGAATTGAAATGATGATTACGGTGAGATTTTAAAAAGGTATTATTTAAATGTAGTTTACATTGAATTAAAAAATTATAGCTATCTAGTTAAATTATTATTTTTAAGAGTTAATAAAAGATTTATTCAAAAAATAATAATTTATGTTTTTATAAATATTTTATTGATTTGTTAGGTAATGTTTATATTATTTGATAAATTCTATAAAAAATTTCGTTATTTATTTAATAATAACTAAATTTAGTTAAATTAACTAATTTAATATGACTATGAGACGAGTTTTATTTCTATTTCTCGATCATTTCTCATCTACTTACCTTTTATTGTTTTGCTTTTTTTGTTCAATTTATGTTAATGCTTATAATGTTGAAATAAAAGAAAGAGATGATTCTATTCCAACAATTTCTAAAGGTTTAGTAACAATAAAAGAAAATACGACTTTTTACATTTCTAAAAATACAATTATATCTAATTGTGAAATTAAAGATTCTATTAACCATGAAAAAAATATAAAAAAAAGAAAATCAAAAGAAAAAATCAAAAGAAAAAATACAAATAACTCAAATCTTAAAAAAAGCAGAAATAATTCGTATGATTTATCTACACTAATAAATAAAAAAATATGTTATTTACCATATAAAGAATCAACATTTTTCATTAGTAGTAAATCAATTCTTTTAGCACTCTATACTATCAATTCTTTTAATATAATTATTTTTTATTCAAATTCTTTTAATAAGAATTACGAACCTAAGATTAAATTAAAACTTTCAACTTATAATTATATTTTTTGTGATTATGCAATTTGCTTGTCTCACTTAGAAATACGCTCTCCTTCATTATTTAGTTAATTAATTAATATTTCTACTGCCAATCAAAGATTTATTAATTAAACAACTACTATAAACATGAAAAATATTATACAGATTTTTTTTCTATTTTTTATAACTATATCACCTAATTTGACATTTGCCCAACTTAATTGTAATGTGGAAACTAAAATTGTAGCTCCAAGTTTTTCATCATCTATTGTTTCGCAAAGAACGGGCCTTATTGGATTAGCAGTAGGCTCTATAGCTAATGCAGGCAATGTTGTGAATAATGATACAGATGATTACGCTTCAATTAATATAACTCTAGCAGTAGCAGGTACAGCTACTCTATCTGTGGCAAGTGGTCAGCAATTTGATGCAGGACATCTAGCAGGATTTGAGATTTCAAGTACAAATTTGTTAAATGTTGATTTATTGGGAGGGATTTCAATCAGAACTTATTTAAATGGTGTAGAACAAGAAACATCCAATGCAAATAATTTATTATTAAATGTAGGTGCTTTAGGTGGTACGTCCCGAGGTGTTATGGGTTTTATTACAACAAAACCATTTGATGAGGTTCAATTTAGAATATCAACTTTATTGAATCTTAATTTATTAGGTAGCACACGAATTCATAATATGATAGTGAAAAAATTATGTTTAGGATCAGCGCCCTCTTGTAATGTAGATACTAGAATTGTAGCTCCTACATATCCAGCGGTTGTTCAACAAATTCGTACCGGAACGGGAGGAGTGACTGTTGCTTCAATAAGTAATTCAAATAATGTTGTGAATAGTGACATAAATGATTATGCTTCAATTAATATAACTGCAGCAGTAGCAGGTACAGCTACTCTATCTGTGGCAAGTGGTCAGCAATTCAATGCAGGCTATTTTGCAGGATTTGAAATTTCGAATGCAAATTTGTTAAATGTTAATCTATTAGGAGGAATTTCAATCAGAACTTATTTAAATGGAGTAGAGCAAGAAACTTCAACTTCAAATTCGTTATTATTAAATGTAGGCGTTTTAGGTAGTGCGCCTCGCAGTGTTGTCGGTTTTGTTACAACAAAACCATTTGATGAGGTTCAATTTAGAATGTCAACATTATTGAGTGTTGATTTGTTAGGTGAGACAAGGATTTATAATATGATTGTCAAACAATTTTGTGAAGGACCAGCATTTGCGTGTAATACGAATACATTAATAGGGAAGAATCAATATCCTGTTAGTATTGGTAATAATACAGGAGTTACAGGCATTGCAACAGTCGGTAATATTGTAGATATTGATCATATATTAGATAATGATCCTTTAACATATGCTAGCATTAATATTCCGGTGGGAGCACTTAGTACAGCGACAATAGCTATTCACAAACAATTGACACCATTTAGTGTAGGAGCATATGTTTCTTTTGATGTTGAATTTACAAGTTTGATTAATGTAGCTGTTCTGCCTAAACTAAAACTTCGATTATTAAGAAATAATGCACAAGTAGGGATTATAGAAGGAAGCAATTTCCTTTTGGGAGCAAATGTCGCGACCAACATCCGAAAGACATTAGGATTTAAAGCGCCTGCCGCATTTGATGAAATACAATTAATTTATGAACAACCTGTAGGAATTTCGTTAGGAACTATTAAGATATACGATCTATATCTCCTGAATCCATGTCAAAATCCAATTGATTGTAGTACTAATCATCCTATTGAAAACACACCTACTCATCCAGTTGTTATTAATCAGTTTAAAACAGGGTTAGAAGGTATTGTTTGTGCTTTATGTAGTGTAAGTAATTCTCAAAATTTGATTAGTCCTTCTACTACAGATTATGCAACATTAAGTTTAGGTATTGGTGTTGCAGGAAAGGCAGGAATAAGCGTGTTAGATTTAACAAATATTTATCCAACTGGTACTAATGTAGGATTTACAATTGCAGATGTAGTCGGTATTGTAAAATTAGATCTTTTAGAAACATTTTTTATTAAAACTTATTTAAATGGCAATTTGCAAGAAACAATAGCAGGAACTGATTTATTAGATTTATCTTTACTGGGAATAATAAATGTAGGTACGGGTCAAACAAATTATGGCTTTAAAACAACCAAACCGTTTAATGAAGTAAAATTTGAAATATCTTCTTTAGCAAGTGTAATTAATACTATCAATATATATAATCTAAAAATAGATGTAAGTAATCCAACTGCGAATGATGGAAATCTAATTTGTCAAAATAATGTATGTGTTAAACAAGGTGATTTTTCAACTGCAGGTATACCATCTACAGGTATAGGAATATCGTCTTTAGCTTCTCCAAGATCAACATGGCCTGCTGATGTGCCAAATGGCTTTGTTGTATTAGAATCTAAGGATAAAGGTTTTGTCATTTCGAGAGTATCTAATCCAGCAAATGTACTACAACCACAGGAAGGAATGTTAATTTATGATACCAGTGCGAGTTGTATCAAATTGTACAATGGAGCGACTTGGAAATGTATATCAAAATCTTGTAACGAATAATGGTTTTAATTATGAAAAATCTTGTTTATTTTATATTAATTTTAAGTGGTTTTTCTTATGCTCAAGTTGCAATAGGAAAAACAAACGTTGTAGGTTCAAATACTTTATTAGATTTTGATCAGAGTCCTACAAATTCAAAAGGCATTATTTTACCTGCTGTAACCAATACTACAAATGTATCACCTACTAATGGAACATTTGTCTTTGACATTAATACAAAAAAGGTACGTATGGTTGAAAATAATGTATGGAAAGATCTCAGCGATATAGGAAATACATCAAACCTTATTTCAAATACATCCAATGATATAGGAAATGGGGTCATTATGGGTGCTGAAACTTCTGCAGCAACAGGTATTTTAGTATTAGAGGCTACGGATAAAGCCATGGTATTACCAAAAATTTCGAATCCTCATTTGACCGTCAAAAGTCCCTATGCAGGAATGATGTGTTATGATACAGTGAGTAAAACGCTCGCTGTATTTGATGGAACAAATTGGAACTATTGGAAATAAAAATTTGAAGTTTCAAAATTAAAGAATAAAACCTAATGATATTTTTTATATTCATTGGGTTTTATTTTTTAATGAATGTTCATTTAATTACAATAATGTTTTATCACTATATTTATTAAAACAATAACTATGAATCGCTTCGATTATAAATTCCTTAAATATAAAATAGAATTTGAAGTTTGTCCTGAACATAATGAAAATCCCAAATTTATTGAAAGTGCTAATGGTTATAGTATTATAGCTTGTTGTGAAAATTTTAAAACTAAAATGATTGAAAAATCTACTATTTTAGTTAATGAACAAACTCTTAAAAATCTAGACGAAATTTTAAAAAAAGCATTAAAATAATAATTTGTTTTTTCCTTAATTACTAAGAATCATTAAAACGTATTCTTTATATTTTGAATTTTACATAATTTTATTGATATCTATGAGTTGCGATTTATTATAAAATCTATCATTTATTTTTTTAATTCTTTTGTAAACTTGAGGCATCCAACTAAAATTAAGAAATTCAAAATGTTATATTCAATGTTCTCATTGAATTCCAGACAATGTTTTTTTTAAAATCTACAAAATTTTAATAAATTAAATCCTATAACAATATTCGATATATAAATTTGAGAGGTAGAACAGAAGAAGAAATTATAGATTTGCTTGTAAAAGGAATTCATGAAGTTAATTCAAGTTTTCCTTATGAAATTATTTCAAAAGAAACCGAAGCAATAGCACATAGTATAGCTATGGCTAAAAAAGGTGATTTTGTAGTTGCTTTAAGTGATGTGGTAACTAATGCAATAGAAGTTGTTCAATATCATTTAGATCAAGAGATTAAGAATAATCTCTAATATTTTCTCTTTATTTTCTAGCAATCAAAAATCCCTTAAGTTTAATAAAACTTAAGGGGTTTTTGATTTTACAAGAATTAATTTATTCTGCTAATGGGTTGATTTGGTCTGCAGTAGGAAAATCTTGTCCAGTAGTCCCAATTGTTTTATTCAGTTCAAATTTTGCTACATCCGACATTGTAGCTCCTCCTTCCAATTCAGCTTTGTCTAATAAATCAAGTGCTAATTTCTCTTCTTCTCTTTGTTCAGCAACCAACCATTGTAAGAAATTCCATGTAGCCCAATCTTCTTCATCCTTGCTCATTTTTACAATTCCTCCTCTTTCTTGTACGTATTCCATAACTTTAACCATATGTACGCGCTCTTCCTGTGAGTGTTTCATCATAAAATTTTTGATTCCATCCAATTGATTTTCGTCTGCCCAGCAAGCAAGCATCAAATACATTTGCGCGGAAAAGGCTTCTAAAGTGATTTGATCATTTAGAGCTTTTTGTAATGTGTTAGAAATTCTAGTTGTATTCATTTTGATGATTTTATTTATAAATTAAAAGTTGAATTTTTGAATCAAATACATCATCTACATATTAATATTTTCTAAAATATTGATGTATTCATATATTGATCTCTATTGAGTGATGGTTATTTTTGAGTTGATTTGATTGCCCAAAGCATAAGTAATGGTTGTAAAAATAATCTTGCTAAACGCTTTTGATCCGTATTTAGACCAAATCCATTTCTATGATTTTTATATTGTGCCCAATTTCCAGGGAATACAGCAGCAAAAAATCCCGCAGTAACTTTACCTACAAGTTCTTTCTTTTTTTCCGATACTAATATAATTGAACTACCAAGTGCTATTTCTACAACTCCCGAATATACAACAGTATCATCTTTCTCTAAGGGTACCCAGTTAGGAACTTGAGCTTTGAACTCTTTTCTCGCAATTGTTAAATGAGTAATACCTGCTACCACTAAAAAAGCACCTAGGGTATAACGAGCTATATTTTGTTTTGTTTTCTTTTTCATAATTATATTTATTTAATATTTGCCATCCAATTAAATCAAATATTCTTTCCGATTTTATGATTGTAGTTATAAAATATGAATAGAAATTTATTTTTTTATTATTTAGTTGGTCGATCAAAACCAAAGGTTTCTAAGCGACTATCTTTTTGGTTAAGAATGATATTTTTTTAAACTTGAGCTATAACCATCGAAAATGTAATTCCATTTCCTCCATAACCTAATGCAAATAATGTTCGATCACCTTTTTTCCATGGTCCCATATAAGGTAAACCATCATTTGTGGAGCTAAAAGTTCCGCACCAAGCCATTTCGGTATTGAATTCAATTTCTGGATATAATCGACTAAATTTACGTTCAAGAGTTTTGATTTTTGTTCGAAGTAAATCATCTCTTTTATCAGGATTTTGAAAATCTTCATCTTCACCACCAACTATCAATCGATTATCTTTTGTTGTTCGCATATAAAGATAAGGTTCTGCTGTCTCCCATATTAAGCTACGATTTGGCCAAACCATTTTTTCATCAATGGGAGCCGAACAAATCGCGTAAGTAGATAATAAATTCATTACTTTTTTAGGTAGAAATTGACCAGCTTCAAAACCAGTTGCAACAATTACATACTTGCAAGAAATAGTATGTCCATGCTCCGTCAATAGTTCGCAATTGTTCTTATTTTCGTCTATTTTTTCCACTTTTGTATGGGTAAAAATCTGTAATTGATGTTTTTCTTGATGATACTTTAATAAATTGATAGCGCCTTTATAAGCATCCATCTGGGCAGAAGTATCATTTTGCAATGCAGCAATTCCATCAATATTTTGGTAAGTTTTCAATTGCTTAGCATCTAAATACTTCACAGGCAAACCGACTTCTGTTCTTATTGCATATTCTTCGTCTAACAATTTTACACCTTGCTGATTACTCGCTAATAAAACTGTAGGAACACGTGTAAAATCAGCATCAATATTAGTTTTTTTGAATATATTTTCTATATCTGTAATAGATTCCAAGCAATTGAAATAAGCATCAATAGCAATTTTTTCGGGAACAATATTTATTAATTTACTTAATGGGGTATCAATTTCGTATTGCAATTGAGCAGTACTTGCTACAGAACTTCCTGTAGAAATTGTTCGTTTATCGATAAGAGCGCATTCTATACCTGCTTCACATAATTCGTGCGCAACTAAAGCCCCTGTAATTCCAGATCCTATGATGGCAACATCTATTTTATAATTTTTGCGAAGAGGATGATATAAGTCGAAAAATTCGTTTTTAACAATCCAAAAAGGTAATCCAGAATGTAAATCCATATTATTTAGTTGTGTGGTTTAAAAAACACACACTAAAACCGAGCCAATAATTTTAGTTATCAATTGTTTATTCGAATAGAGAGTAATATTAAGTTTAAAAATTTCTTTAATGATAGAAAATAATTATTATATTTGAATTGGAAAGTTATATAACATAAATTATTGATATTAAAATGTATTATCCATTATTTCACTATATGATTGTGTATGTAGTTATAAATATTGTAAATACCAAGTTCTAGTTTTGTAAATCTTTTTGATATAATGTATCAATTAACAGATTTTGGATAAATTACAATCTTGAATAGAGTATAAGTTTATTAAAGTGATATTTAATTATAATAAGATTATATAAACACTAAGTAAAGTTTAAGTGTTGATTTATAGTTAAATATAAAAAAATCTTCATATTTCTCAAATAGAGTAATTATAACTCAATATTTAATAAATGCGCAAAAAGTATATATATTATTGCCCAACTATATGTTTTTGTATTCATTAAAATGTTAAATATATTCTAATATGATGGTTATCATTTTATGTATAAATATACATTTTTACTTTTGAAAACCTTTTATTAAGGTATTTATCAACCAATTAAAATTTAAATATGAAAAAAACAAAAGCTTTTTCTTTGCTTTTATTTCTCTCCAAATTTGTTTCTGCTCAAATAGGAATTGGTACAACGGTACCACAGTCATCTCTTGATGTTAATGGAAATATGATGCTTAGAAAAGAACTTAAGGTAGGAGGATCTAAAACTACCGATGGTAATACCGGGAATTACAATGATATTCTTGTTTCTCAAGGGGATGGGGGTGCTCCATTATGGAAAAATGCCAAAGTTGGATTTTATGAAGATGGAGAATATAGAACCACAAGTAGCTTTATTAACACAAGTGAGAATGGGTTGTTATTTGATATCAATAGTAACGATGGTATCTTGACAAGTTCTTTAGGAGAACTATTAGTCACAACATCATCTAAGTGGAAAGAGTTGTCAACTGATTTAAGTGCAAAATTTACTGTAAGCGATCCAAAAAACAAAATTAATATTATGTTTCAAACAGGAGTTGAATCAGGAAACACTGGGACTTCTGCAAATCAAAACATAAAATTTATGTGTGGTATTTTTATTGATAATGTTTTGGTTGCATTAAGAGCGGACCAAATTGACGGAATTCCTGATAAAGGAGCCAGCAATCAGTCTATTTATACATTAAATTATACGGTAAATGATGTAACTACTGGTGAACATACATTGAAAGTAGGTTGTAGAAGAATTTCTACAACAGGTACTAACGTAGATTTAGTAATAGGACGCGCATTGAATGCCTCAACTGTAACAAATAATTTTATGTTACAATCTGTATTGAAATTTGATGTTAATGAATTAGTAAAAGTTACAAGATAATTAAGTATGAAAATATTCAATTCAATACTACTAATAAATTTAGTATTTATTAGTTCTTCTTTATTTGCTCAAGTAGGTGTCAATACCAATACACCAAGAACGACTTTAGATGTTCAGGGAGATTTAGGGATTAGAAGTAAAATCTATTTAGGAGGAGATGAAACTACTATTGGAAAATTAGGAGAAGTAGGATCGGTTTTAGTATCTCAAGGAACGAACCAATCTCCGGCGTGGAAAGTTTTGAGACGACCTGAATTTAAACCTGAAACATATTATCTTATAAACTATGAGGCATCTAGTACAGATGTTGGTTTGATATTTAATTATAATAGTACAGAGAGTAGAACACAGTATACAAAAAATATGACTTTGTCTAATTTTTTAGGAAATTCTGCGAATAGTAGTGGAGTAATTGATGGATTAACAAAAACATTTAAAGTAAACAATTCTGTGAATAAAATCGGGTTGGTTTTTGAAACGGTGGTTCATATCAATTCATCAGCAACAAATCAAGGTGTTGATTTTGCGTGCGGGGTATTTGTGGACGATCAATTAAAAGGAGTAAGGACATTTACATTAAATCAACCGACTGCTTCTGTAGGACCTTTTTATACATTTACTTTACTTGGTTCAGCTGAGAATCTTCCTAAAAAGGAATATACGGCAAAAGTTGCTTGTAGAAGAAGAGCCTCTATAGGTGGATTCACAAATACTACAACAAGTACTTTTGGAGTTGGAAAAGCCGTTCGTTCAAATATTAACGATTTTATGGCGCAGTCAACTTTAAGAGTAGAAGTATTGGAAATACCAGATCCTAATAATAATGAACCTGTTTATAACTAACAATTAACCCATTATGAAAAATAAGATATTTATCTGTTTAGTCGCAATCAGTCCAAATTTATTTTCTCAGGTAGGAATAGGAACTGAGAAACCTCATACCACGTTGGATATAAATGGTACGACAAATGTTTCCAAAGAAATCAGATTCAACGGAACAGATGCAAAAATTGGAACAGCTGGTAAACAAGGCGATTTAATTTCAGGAAATGCATTAAATAATAATTTCTGGAAGAATTTTGACTTACCTGAAGGATTTTTAGAAGGAATGGTTTTAACAGGATCATTTGTAAATTCAACCTTTAATGGAGTAAGTTTTCCTGGACAAGGTAAGGCAACTGAGTTTGCTGTAGCCTATACAAAAGGACAAGCAATGAATTTCCCTTCAGATTGGAAAGAACTTTCGGATTTAAATCAGAAAATTAAAATTGTAAAATCAGTTAATTTGGTGACGGTTTCTGTGCAAACATTGGTACAAACAAGTAATCAGAATAGTAGTTTTGCTTGTGGCATATATTTAGATGATAAATTAGATTTTGTTCGGTTAGGTACTGTAAATTCGGGTGCAGGTAACTATAGAACATTAAATTTGAATGCGACACTTTTAAATATGGCACTTGGTGAGCATACAATAAAATTTGCATGTGCTGAAAGAAATATACCAACAGGTACAACTTTAAATATAGGAAAGCCTATTATCACTACTACTAATCTAAATGACGAAATGGCGAAGACTTCTTCGGTTATTTTAGTTTTAGAAAAGCCATAATTTAAAATATTTAATGAAATTTTATTTTTATTCAGCTATTATTTTAAACACTTCTAGATTTTTTAGAAGTGTTTTTTATATAAATATGCATCAATCTTAATATAATAAATAAATTTAGCTAATAAGATTAATCCAAACCATGTTGATTCTTTAAAAAGACCATAAATATTTCTTATAAAATACTAAAAAGTATTAATTATAACAATAATAGTTTACTGATAAACATGATATAAATTGTATACTTAACACTAAAGTATTGTTTTTATGGAACATAAATTTTTACTTTAAAGTATTGGAACAAATACAGAATGAAGAAAAAAAAGTAGATTTATTAACTAGAAATATAATTGATGCTTTATATCAAATGATTACGTTTTTACAGAATTTATTGTATGAAGTTAGGAGCACTTCATCAAAAAAAGGATTTAACAATCAAGAAGAAGAAATATACTTTTTCAAGAAAATTAAACCTCAAATTCTGGGTAAATTAATTTATTACAATAAAATTTATCGAATTGAAACGAACTGTCCTTTTCAAGAAGGTAAAATGTATTACAATTTTTTTTCTAAGCAATTGGTAAATCTCAAACGCGAATTTATGGAACATATATGTAGCTCTGATTTTTACAGGTACTATCGTTCAGGTAGAAAAGATCGAGATGAAACCTATTTTAAGAGAGGAAATATTAATTTTCATGAAGGGCTCAATAGCGTAGTATTTGAAATTGATCCTGAATTCTCAACCTTTTACGATTATAAAATTGCAAGAATTATTTCCTCCGAACTCTTATATTCTTACCTCATAACCAAAATCAATCCAGACGAAGATTCCGAAAATGGAATATTAAAATCTGAAAATTCGCAAAAAGATTTATCCTGGACAGATAGTAAAAACGCACTGATTGAATTAATTTATGCTCTTTATGCATCTGGAGCAATTTCTCATGGTAAAATTGGAATTAGAAAATTAAGTCTAGTTTTTCAAATTTTATTTAAAATTCCAGTGGGTGATGTTCACCATTCCTTTCATCGCATGAAATCAAGAAGCGGTTCGCGTACTATTTTCTTAGATTATCTCAAACTCTCATTAGAAGAATACATGGATAGAGAAATATAAATTCAATACCCATTTATGCCAATTGGTAAACCTTTTAATAATTGATTTATAACTCAATTTAAATAAAGTTTTCTACTATCAATCAGCATATTTTGCTCTTCTATCTAAAATAAACTCTCTTGCCAATTGGCATTACTTGGCTTTCAAAGCTTTTATTATATTGAATTTTTGTATCAAAATTTATTAATCTTAAAGTTTTTTGATATGAATATTGACCGAATGGAATTTTTAGCGTGGATGGAACGTCTAATGAATCGTCTTGATTTATTGGGAGAAAATATGAATGATTTTCACAAAAATAAAACTTCAGTAGATGGCGAAGAATTATTGGATAATCAGGACGTTTTACAAATGTTGAAGATTAGTAATCGTTCCTTACAGCGATATCGCTCAGATGGGCGGCTTCCTTATTATACCATCAGTGGAAAATTATATTACAAATTATCAGATGTACATGCATTTATTCGAAATAGTTTTAATTCTTCTGCTTCAAAAAGAAAAGCCAATGAATGACAATCATTACCAATAGCTGTCAGATCAAAACTTGTTTTTATCAATCTTTTATTTTCGATTATAAATTTAAAAATCAGATAAAATGAGTGATAATTCAACAGAAAACGTAGAGCAATCAGCACAAATCTCAGATATCCTATTGGTTTTGGATAAGGATAAAATGAAAATTCAAGCAGTAAAAAGTCTTAATGAGAAAGGAGAAATGGAAACTGTAGATCCAACGAAAAAGAATGAAAATCAATTTCTAAGAATTGATAAACATGGTAATTTTTTATCGAACTTCTTTTCAAACTTTTATAGCCAACTAAAGGATCCAACTAATTTCCTTTTTTTCAAAGTACCAGATTCATTAGCAGTTGATAAGGCAAAAGAGATTCAAAATCACTATAAATCTCCACAACCTGAAAATGAGCAAAGTCTCGAACAATATAAAATTAACCCAGACACACATCAACAAAAAAAATCAAAAAACGAAGATAAAATGGAAACAGAAAAAACAGACTATCGTTTTGATCCAGTCCAAATTGATTGGGATACAATGAAAAATTTAGGATTAAGTCAAGAACGATTAGAAAAATTAAATCAATTAGATCCATTATTGAAAGGATATAAAACCAATCAGCTTATCCCAATCAGCATCAATTTTGGTTCAGCAATACTCAGAACAGATGTTAGATTGTCGTTACAACAAGTAGATGATAAAGTTGTACCCGCTTTACATGGTATCCGAAAAGAACCCAATTTAAACTATGAATTTTTTGGACATCAATTTACAGATGAAGATAAGAAAAACCTTTTGAGTACTGGAAATATGGGAAGAGTTGTCGATTTAACGAACACCAAAACAGGAGAGAAAATTCCTTCCATTATCAGTGTAGATCAATTAACAAATGAATTGATTGCCTTAAAAACTGAATTCATTAAAATTCCAGATGAAATAAAAGGAGTTCTATTAAATGAAGAACAAAAACAAACCTTAAAAGAAGGGAAATCGTTGTATTTAGAAGGTATGACTTCTATTAAAGGAACAGAATTTTCAGCAAATGTTCAATTTAATGCAGATAAGCGCTATGTAGAGTTTCAATTTGATAATAAGATTAATAAGGTACAAAATATAAAATCAAATCGAGAAGAATTTAAGAATTTTGAAGCGCCTAAAATTTTTAGAAATAAAGAACTTTCAGAACAACAATATAATGAACTTAAAGATGGAAAAACAGTCTTTATAGATGGTTTAATAGATAAAAAAGGACAGACTTATCAAGGCTACATTTCTTTCAACAAAGAATTAGGAAAAACTCAATTTATATTTCCAAATCAATTAAAAGAGGCTGCACAACCAAATGAAGAACATAAAACGCAAGTTGCTGTAAATTCTGAAGGAAAAACGAATGAATCAACAAAACAAATTAATAAACCTTTGGAATCTAAACAACAATCGCCTAAAGAGAAACAGGCAAAAAATTTTACAGAAAGCCTTCCAAAGACTACTAAATCGAAGAGTCGAAAAGTATAATATAAAGAAATTTATTATGAAAAAAGAGTTGAAAAATCAAACTATTGTAAAAGATGAAATTAACTCTGTAAATAGCGTTAGAGTAGAGAGAGAAGTTTTCATTTCAGCTTTGACGCTTATTTGTCAACGATACTTGGAACAGGTTAATTGTAAAGAAAAAAATATTTATGTGTTAGAGTTGTTGCATACCAAATCTTTTATTGAATTTAAAAGCCAATTAAACCTTGAAGATGAAAAGCAAATAAAACCTGTATTAAAAACAATCCATCGAATAGGAAAAGCTGAAGTGATTGATATTAAGATAGGAAATTGTATAGAAGAACCACCTTTATTATTTAATCGTATTGATTTACAATATGAAGTATATTCAAAATATAATATATCTTTTGAGGAAACGTCAAGAATTACCGAGAAACTTTACGAAAACCAATTTATTACAAATCCTCAAACAGAGAGTGCGTTTATTAACAATCAATTTTGGACTATTGTTCCAAAACTCATCCATGCTTTAAATGAAAGAGAAAACTATAAAAATATTACAAATGAACTTAGGAAAGGTAGCCTAAATAAAAGGATTGTAAATGATGAAAAGGCAAAAGATCAGCATGGAATATTAATTACAGATAAAATACCATCTGCATTATCTGTAAAAGAAAAAATCATTTATAATATGATTGTATTTCGATTTTTGGAAGCAGTATCTCAAGAATCTATAAAAGAAATTGTAATAGTTAACTTGGAAATATTACACTATGAATTCAAGGCCGAATATTGTAGAATTGTAGGTAGTGGCTGGCGATCAATACAGGGAAACTTTTCTAGAGATTTAATTATTTTACCAGAATTACCCTCATTAAAATTGGGAGATGAACTAAAAATAAAACAGTTTTCGATAAACGAAAAGAAAACAAAACCTCCAAAATTATTAGATTTCATAAGTTTATTATTAGAGATGAAAGCTTTAGGAAAAGATGAGCAAAACGAAAAAGTTATTGAAGAATTAGTGATCAATAATTATGTTAGATTAGAGAATAGATTCTTAATACCTACAGAAAAAGGATTAAAATTATTTGGTTCAGTTTATCATCATAATTTACCTATTCAAATTGAACAATCTAACTTATTATCAATATTGATCTGTCCTAAATGTAAAAAAGCTCAATTGGCAATCGATGATAATATGATTAAATGTACAGAACCAGTATGTAATTGGATGCAATATAGAAATATTTGCGGTGTGCAACTTTCAATAAAAGATACCGAAAACTTAATCAATAATGGAGCTACAACCTTAATAAAAGGATTTCAACTCAAATCAGGTAAAAAGTTTAATGCAATAATCAAACTCAACAAACAAGGTGAAAGTTCTTTTGTAATAGAACAGAAGAAATAACAATTATTTTAATTCCTACTATAATTCTAATTATTGTTGTTCAATTGATTTTTCAATTGTTTAATGTATTCATAAGGACGTAACGAAGTTACTTGAAAAAAAGCATCAGAAAAATGCCTAGCAGAAGAAAATCCTCCTAATTCAGCCAAATCTCTAAGAGAATGTTGATGAAATTTCTTTGAATTATTAAGAAGGTTCAGAATATAATTCACTTTAAGTTGATTGATATAATTTGAAAAATTTGTTCCTTTTTGTGAATTAATAATCCTTGATAGATAAGCCGAATTAGTTTTGAATGATCTGCATAATTGTGCTAATGTTAAAGTAGGTTCTAGAAAAAGTTGATTGGCTTCAAATTCGTCTAATTGTCTTGTAATATCCAGTACAACTTCTGGTGGAATATCTATTATTGGTTGCGGAACAGATATCTTTTTCTTTATAGAAGTTTTCTTAATAAGGCGTTTATAAATCCAAAAAGCCATAATTGAACTTACTAAAATCATTACTCCATTTAAAACTGGATATAAAAGAAGTTTGTATTCTACATTTTTCTTTAATTTCAATAATTCTTTTTCATCATATTCTTTTTGAATTATTGGAGTTATTTTTACGATATTTCGTTGAGTAAGACTATCTAATTTAAGCAATTGATTGATATAATAAAGCTCATTTTGAAAATCATTTTTATTTGCAGAATTATCTATTAAACCCTTATATGCAGGGCGAACTTCACTGTCCAAAAATTCATATTGATTAAAAAGTTGATCTATTTTTTCAAAATATTCAATGGATTTTTCAAATTGATTTAATTTCTCATATGATTTTCCAAGATAGAAATATGCTTTGCTTAATGTATAAAAATCCTCTTGTTTATTTACATAATGAATTTCTTTAGTTAATATGTAGATTGCTTTTTCATAATTTTTATTGAAATAGTAATCAATTGCTGTAGAAATCCAAAAGTAATGAATGAAATATGTATTTTCTTTTTGTTGACTCAATCTCAAGCCTTGTCGATTAAGTTGACTTGCTAATTTATATTTTTGTTGAAATTGAAGAACTTGAGTTCTGTAATAAATTGAATTCAAAAAATAAGCATGATGATTTTCATCGGAACTATTCTTCTCAAAATAGGAGGTGCATTTTTGAAACAATACATCCGATTCACTGAATTGTTTTAAATGAAATTTTATTAAAGCAAGATTGAAAATTACTTTATATGAGATATATTCGGAGGATTTGTTATTTAATTTCCTTTCAGCAATTAAATAATTTTCTAAAGCTGGTTGAAATTTTTTGAATTGAAAATGAATTAATCCCTTCGAAAGGTAGCTTTGAATAACAAAATCATTATTTTGTGTTTTCTGAGCAGTAACAATCGTACTATCTGCATATTTTAGCTTATTAGAATAATCATTTGAATAAAAAATACCTTCTTTATAGCCATAAAATAACGTCTCGTTATCCTTTCTAATTTTAGCTTTTAAGATATACGCATTGAGATACTTCCATACCTGGGGATTATTTTTATCATATTGAAAGGAATCAATTTTTTGAACAAGATATTCATTGGTTTGAGCACTCAAAATATCAGTTGCGAAAACATTTTCTATGCTTAAACTGAACAATATTAATCCTATTATTAGTTGTAGATATGTTTTCATAAGCTTAAAATTTAATGAAAACAGTAGCAGAATAATTGGTAAGATACTTCAAATTAGTAAATTAAACAAATAGAGTATAACGGAAAATAGCTTTTTTACACAAAGAAATTTTGTAAAACAAATGCTCAAAATGAAGTATTTATAAATTCGTCATTATCAAAAGTATATTTTTTATTCAATTTTTTTAAAATAAATAAAAAAATTCATTTTACAAAATACTGTAATTCAGTTAATTATTTTACAAAAACAACGGATTTATAAATCCGTTATTCCATTTATGTATTTGTAGTACTTGTTTGCATTAATTCTCTTCTACAAGACATAATTTTAAAACTCCAAACATTAAAACTTATCATATGAAAACAAAAATCTATTTTTTAATTATAGTAGTTGTTAGCTGTTTATTCTATAACTGTATTGAAGAAGAGGAACAACAAATTGAATCTATAAATACTTTGCTTTTACAGAGAAGAGATACGATTTCAACAAATGATAGTATATCAATTTATTCAGAAACAGAAGTAAATGAAGCTGATCCTCCAAAGGAAAAAGATCCATATATCAAACGTACTGAAGAAGGAGGGGAGTAGTATTCTTTAAACCCAAAAACACATCAAGATGAGAAGATATTTTCCTTTTATCCAATCACTCATCTGCTACCTTTTTATTGTTTTATTTGTCTATGCTGCAGTAAGCAAACTGATTGATTTTGAAACTTTTCAAACGCAATTAGGACAATCGCCCTTATTAGCCAGTTATGCGATTCCTATTTCGTATGGAGTTATAATAATAGAACTGGTGGTTGCACTTCTTTTGATGTTTGACCGATTTAGAAAACTAGCCTTACAACTTTCGCTTTTATTGATGGTGATGTTTACCACCTATATTGTGATTATTCTACATTTCACGGCATTTACACCTTGTTCTTGTGGTGGAGTTTTAGAAAAGATGGGATGGACGGAACATTTGTTTTTTAATGGTGTCTTTGTAGGATTAGCTTTAATTGGCATTAGAATAGCAAACAATTCTCAAATATGGAAACGCTATATCATTCAACAATTCTTTCTTATTTTAATTGGAATTGTTAGTGTAACCATTTTATATGGTTTATCAGAAAAGAAATCTCAGTATAACAATGCGTTTACGCGTAAATACATTCCGCATTTAGCAGAAAAACAAACTACTCTCAATTTAGAATCCACAGGATATTATATAGCAGGTATTGATAGTTGTTATCTCTATTTAGCCAATACAGAAACACCTTTATTTCTTAAAAGGTATGATTATCTGGCTAATCAAATAAAGGATATAAAACTAGAAATTGATCAATATAACCTGCCTTATAAAAGAGTGATTACTGAAGTACAAACATCTTATTTTTATTTAGGAGACGGTTCGGTTGGTATTTTATTTCGAGGTAAAATTGATGATTGGAAAGCAAAGACCATTTCTAAAGGAGATGTATATTATAATCAATTTGTGGTAGCAGATTCTTCTAAGTTTGGAATAGCAACTTATAGTACAAAAGTAAAAGCTAATGTATTGGGATTGTTATCAGAGCATCAACTTCAACTTAACTATAACAGTCTAGAAAAAAAACTTGACGGTACATTTGAGTCAGATGGTACATTACTATGGAATTCCCAATTAAAAAAGTTTATCTACGTCTATTACTACAAAAATCAGTACCTCGAATTTGATGCTGAATTATCTGAAATGAAAACAGGAAATACCATTGATACTATTTCTAAAGTTCAGATCGATGTAGGCTATTATAAAAAAACAAAGCAATATAAGCTAGGTCCACAAACCTTACTTGTAAACAAATTAGCCTCTATTTATGGTAACCAACTCTATATATCGACTGATCGACTAGGCAATTTCGAACAAAAAATAGAAGGTACAAGTGTCATAGATCAATATGATTTGGTGAATAAAACCTATACCCATAGCTTTTACCTCTACCATTCACCCAAAAAGCAACTAAGAAATTTTACCATTTACAAAAACAAAATATTTGCAATTGTAGATCATGAACTTTATATCTATAACAAAAGAAAATAAATCGTTGCGCAACGCAGGGGAAGACTGAAAACCTGTACAAAAGAGTAAGTCACCACATTAAAATTATACAAGATGAAAACAAATTTTCTAAAAAAAGCGCTACCTATTGGGGTAGGAATGATGGCTGTTGCTTTTGCATTTGCCACTGAAAGTAAAACTTCTCAAAATAGTGAAGAAGAAGCTATGACAGGATATATTTACAATTCTGCAACGAATCATTGTGATGAAGTAAAGGTAGATTGTAATTTAACGGGGAGCATACCATGTACTATTGGTGAAATTGGAAATGAACAAGATGTTTTTGAATTGAGAGATTCATCAGAAACATCTTGTACGATTCCTTTATATCGTCAATAAATATTTAAGTTTAATTTAAATAGGAACGGAGCATTATGCTCCGTTCTTTTATTTTAAATACGTATCAAACCAATTTAAAATTGAGTTCGATAGAAAAACTTGATTTTGTTTTTTTGTTAAAGTATGTTCTTCATCATCAAACAATAACATTTCTCCTTCTTTTCTTAATCGATTCATAGCCATAAATAAATAAGTACTTTGATTAGCATTAATATTGGTGTCTTTTTTTCCTGTCCAAAGTAATAAAGGTATTTTTAGTTTTTCGACATGATACAGAGGCGAGTTTTTGTAATATTGATCTTTTAAATTATAGAAACTATCTCCCATACGGAACTGAAAACTTTCTAATCTCCACAATTGATTAGTGGAAAATGAAACACTAATATCATGGTAAAAACTAACTAAATCAGTCACAGCAGCCCCAGCAATAGCGGTTCTAAACAATTTTGACTGTGTAGCAATAAAGGCTGTTTCATATCCACCAAATGAATGTCCTATTAAACCAATTCTTTTTTGATCAATTGTCGACAGTTCAACTGCTTTTTTTACTGCATTTTCTACACTTACCAAAGCAGAACTACCTGGGTTACCAATTTTATATTCTATATCAGGTAACAAAACAAAGTACCCTTTTGTAATGTAATTAAGAATATTAAATCCATCTTTGGAGTATAATGTAGGAATAACAAAATCATTTACTTTTTTCGATATATTTTCGTAGATGTATACAACCATAGGATATGTTTTGGTTGAATCGTACTGAGAAGGGTATAAAAGAGCCCCATTCATCACGTTTCCATTTATAGATGTATAGTTTATATTTTTAGAAAAACCTAAGTCGTATTCACTTATCTTAGAGTTACTTTGGTAAACAAGACGCGTTGTATGATTAGTGGAAAGTTCATGAATTGAAGGTGATTCATTGTATTTTGCTTTTCTATAATACAATTTATTTTTGTTGCTATCACTGTAAATTTGATTGATTTCGGCATCCGTACTAAAAGAATGTATCACTTTTCCCTTTTTTAAAATCGCTATTCCATGTGACTGATCATCTTTATGGAGTTTAATAATCAGTGGTTTATTCATGTCAATACTACGATTTGATGAGTTCGTTAAATTAATAGATGCCAAACGATTATACTCTTCTTTTTGTTCTCCAAAGGTGATTTGCTTTACTTCATTTTTATCTATACTAAATTGCCACAAATCATAGGTTGAGGTTAGTAGAATAGATTTACCATCCTCTGACCAATAGGGCTGATCAAAAGGTGGTTTGTCAGTATCTGCTTTAGTTCTATCATAAAAATCTTGAGAAAGAACTGTTGTTAGTTTCTTATACGTTTGCTTTTTTACATCATACAAATTCCAATGGTTCATTTTAAAATAAGCAATGTACTCCCCATTTGGTGAAACAGAAATAAAATTAGGATTGGTATAGAGACTATCAATTATTTTATATGATTTTTTTGATTGATAATCATTTAAATAAACATCTGCAATCTCAAAATATCTATATTGTGGTTCATACTGTTTTCTATCAAATGTCAAAGCAAAAGGGACATGATTATCAAGAGAAAATTGTTTTCCTTTTATTTCCATAACAGTATTGTGCTCACCTACAGACCAAATTAATCGTTTATACGCATCCTGTATTTTTATTCTTTTATCTTTAAGATAATCCCACGTATCGTTGGTAGACCACTTCTCAATTCCTTTTAAAGAATCTTCGGTACTTTTTTCATTTAGTTGAAATTCAATATACTTTCCATCCGCTAATACACGAATAGATTCATCCATAAAATGATAAGAAGGATTTATTTTCAACCAATTTTCTACATTGATCAAATTCACCCTTTTTGTTTGGAATGCATAACGAACTATTTTTCTCTTTTCATTTTCTTTTTCAAGAAATGAAAAATACTGTCCATTTTTACTCCAATTATTTAGAGGAGATCGATCATTAAAAATGTATGTACCTGTGTCACTTGATAGCTGATCAATAGCCTCTAATTTTGAGGTATAAAAACTGACTGTTTTTCCATCCTTAGAAAGAATTGCCAAGGTAGATGAAGTAGGGCTCCAACTAAAGCTGGAAACATTATGCTTTGTAACGTAATTTTCTGTTTTGGTATCGAATAACATCAAAACATCATCAGTTGTTAAATAGGCAAGCTGTTGATTTGTTGCGTCAAATTCTACTTTTCGAATTGGTTTATTCAACACAAGAACGCTTTTCGAATTTCTTAAATTGATTATTTCAAGTTTGTTTTCACTTAAAAGTATTGCAAAATGTTCGTTATTAGAAAATAAACTCTTTTTTGTATTTTCTCTTTCTATTACATTTGAGGTTGAAGGATGAAATAATCGAATGATATTCTTACCTAAAAATGATTCAGAGGTTTCAATCCAATTTCCGTTAGCACTTATATTACGAATTGTTGTATTAGTAGACCATATACTGTCTAAATCATGTGTATATTTTTTCTTATTTATCTCTTGACCAAAGACGTTGTAGGTCGAGAGAATAAATCCCAACAGGATGAGGAATATTATTTTACTTATTTTTTCCATTGGTACTAATTGCGATGTTTGTATGAATGGCTTTTATGATGTTGTATTGTATACTACAACTTCTTAATAGCCTTGGTTTTGTGGTAACAAATTTGGATTAATTAAGAGTTCAGCTTCCGGAATTGGTAATAATACATCAGTTGCTTTCCAATTTGCTTTTATCGGACTTAAGACTTGATCTGCCAATTTCCATCGTTTCAAATCAAACCAACGATGGCCATGTTCTGTAAATAATTCATGTTGACGTTCCGTTACAATAGCTTCAAAAATATCTTGAGAAGATGAAGTTGTGATAGGCGTTAATCCAGCTCTTTTTCGAATACTATTTATATCCTCTTTTGATCCATTCAAGTTGCCTAATCTCAATCGTGCTTCAGCTCGAATTAAAATCTGTTCAGCAAGTCTAAAAACTATGGTATATTCTTTACTTGTTGTTGTCGCATACTTCTCTTTGTATTTGAAGGGCATTACCCAATTTTTCCCATTAGTAGTAATTTGTTTTGTCCATTGTTGTTTTCTCAAATCAGTTGGCTCAAAAGATTCAAATAGGTGAGGGGATAAAGATGCATTAGGAGGAGGACCAGCTTCAAAAATGTAAATACCACCTTCATTAGAATTTCCACCTTCTACTTTAGCTTTTAATTGAAATAGTGTAGAACTACTTTCTTTCAAAAACTCTTTATTCAAATCACTCTCTAACTGGAATTTTCCAGAATTGATCAATTCAGTTGATTCGCTTTCAGCTTTTTCCCATTTCTCTTGGTAGATGTATAGACGTGCTAATAATGCTGTAACATTATATTTGTTCGCCCTAAGGTTACTTGTAACCGATGTAAGCTCACCTAATTGTTGTTTAGATTCAATAAGATCTTCTTCGATTTTAAGAAGTATATTTTGATGATTTGTTTTTGAACTCTTCTGATTAATCGTATAATCTGTTGTCGTAATAAATGGAATATCTCCAAATAAATTGGTTAAATAGAAATAAGTTAACGAGCGGATAAATAGTGCCTCAGCTTTGTATTGTTTCTTTTGCTCATAAGTCAATCCTTTTGATTTTTCAACTCCTTCTATTACCGCATTGCATTCGTATATTACTTTATAGGAACTTGTCCAAACCTCTTTCACACCACTATTTGTAGGGATAATTTGATGTTTGTAAAATAAATCCGTCACGCTGTTAGCAGTAGTATAGTTGTCTAATTCGTCTGAATAAATTCCCATGTAAAAACCAGCACTAGAGAAATTCCCAGCTATTAAGCTATTATCACGTAATAATGCATATAAAGTGCTAACGGCGGCTTGTGCTGTTTGGTTATTTTCAAATACATCTTTTTGGTTCAATTGTCCTTTTGGAGAATCCAATTCCACAAAATTCTCACAACTTATTATCGTATTTCCTATTAGGAAAACGAATAAAGAATAGCTTACTATGTTTTGATATTTTTTCATAATTGTGTGATTAAAAATTAGCTTTAAATCCTATTGAAATTCTTCTCAAAGGAGGAAGAAAACCAGTTGTTTGCTCTGGATCACCGTATTTATACTTACTCAATGTCCATACGTTCTGACCTTGCACATAAATCACATATTGATTGGACTGATTTTTACTTAGAGGAAGTTTATAAGACAATGACACGTTTTTCAATCGAATAAAAGACGTATCGGTTACCATTGCATCACTGTTATTAAAGTTAGAATAAGCAACTGTCGCTGCGGAATTAGAGCCACTTGAATAATTCTGAATTACCCCATTTGGAAACTGATTTAATACAGAAGCAGGCTGATTATTCATTGTGCCCGGCATAGTAGTCCCATAGAATTCATTAAATCCTTTTTTCTTGACAAATTGAAAAAAGAGCTCGATATTAAAGTTTTCATAAGAAACAGAATTGGAGAACCCTCCATAAAAAGAAGGATCTAATGAAACAACTTGTTGTTTATCTTCTATTGCGGTTATCTTTCCATCACCATTATAATCTGTAAACTCATACAAACCAGTTGTTGGATTTATCCTTTGCAGATGATACATTTTCTTGCTGTTCAATGATTTTCCAATCACATACATATTTGCATAGGAGGTGTTTTCTAAACCATCAAATGCCACTAATCTATTTTTAGGAATAGTAAGATTAAAAGAAGTTGACCAGTTAAATTTAGCAGATTTTATAGGAACAACTTGCAAATCCATTTCCCAACCTTTATTTTCTACAACAGCATTCAAATTTGCTTGTATAGAGGTAAAACCTGTTATAGCGGGTAAACTATAGCCAACCAATTGGTTATTTGATCGGTTTTGATAATAATTTAGCGTTAGGTTAATTCTATTTTTTAGGAAAGCTGTTTCTAAAGCAAATTCCAACTTTTTATTTTTCTCCCACGAAAAATCAGGATTATACAAGCGTGCTGTTGTCAATAGTATATTCCCATCATATCCATTTTGACTGATGTTATAGGTGTTTAGGTATTGATAATCTCCAATCTGATCATTGCCTGTTACCCCATAGCTTCCTCGTAATTTCCCAAAACTTAACCATGATACTTCACGTAGAAAACTTTCTTTCGAAAAAAGCCAAGCGGCACCAACTGCACCAAAATTTGCAAACCGATGATTAGGACCAAATCGGCTCGATCCATCTCTTCGTCCTGTTAGGTTGAAAAAGTATTTTTCGTGTAGATTATAATTTACTCTTCCATACAGAGCAGCATATTTATATTGCTCTTCAGTATCCTTGTATATTGTCACATTTTTAGCAGCGCTTAATACATTCATTAACTGGTTGTCTGTAAAACCACTTGCCATAATCACCAACTTAGTTGTTGTTTGGCTATTCAAAGTCCCACCAATTAATACACTTAGTTTACTCGAAGCAGTTAAATTAAAATTAGCATCCAATTGGGGTTCTATTAACCACCCTTCATGTTGACCAGAATTTTTAGTCATGTTAGATTGTTGACTTGTAGCACCAAAAGAAGGATTGCGAATGGTATGTGGATTAAGTTGACTATCATCTAAATCTGATCGATTGTACCCTACATTAGATCGTAAAACAATATTATCCATCAACAGATAACTTGTATTTAGATTTGTATTTAGATTACGTGTATTATTGCGGTAACTAGCATTGAGTGCCGCAAGTGGATTTGTCCAAGTATTGTTTTCCCAATTTAAGCTACCATCTTCATTAAACAACCGCGGAGCATTTGGAACAAGTGTTCTTGCAATCCTTGTCAAATCTTGTACAGGTAAATAGTTTTTATCCTGTCCATAATTAGTTGTCCATTGCAATTTTAGTTTGTTATTCGCTGTTTTATGGTTTAGTGTCGAAAAAAAGCTGAATTTATTGTACGCATAATTCCCATAGAAAACAGAAGACTCTTTCATTACATTGGCACCTATCATAAAATTAGTTTGCTCATTTCCACCATTTATAGACGTACGAATGTTGTGATTGAAAGCTGTATTCCCAATAAGTAGTTTTTGCCAATCCGTATATCTGGTCTGATCCCATGTTCCATTTATGTCGTAGGCTATAGTAGGATACGTCGTTATACCATCGTTTGCAAAGGCTTTTTTCCTTATTTCTAGATATTGTTCTGTATTAAGTAGTTTAGGAAACTTAGTAGGGTTAATAACTGTGGTAGAAGCATCTATAGAAATACTTGTTTTAGTCGCTTTTCCTTTCTTAGTGGTAATCAATAGTACACCATTGGCTCCCCGAGATCCATAAATAGCAGTAGCATCTGCATCTTTCAAAACTTCGATAGATTCTATAGATTGTGGATCGATATAATTTAAAGGATTTATAGTTGACCCATAAAAGATTTGTGCTGAGGTTGAAGTATCTCCCATCGAATTGGTATCAAATGGAACACCATCTACTATAAATAGAGGGTTATTCCCCGCAGCAATACTATTTTGGCCTCTTATCCGAATGGTATAACCGCCTCCAGGAGTTCCAGAAGTTGATGTAATCTCTAAACCAGGAACACGACCTTGCAAAGCATCTAAAACAGAATTCACGGGTTGATTCTCTATTTCCTTAGCCGTTACACGAGCAATAGACCCCGTACGTTCTTTGTCCTTTACAGCATAGTATCCCGCATTTATCACCACGTCTTTTAGCTGAATCCCGTCATCTTCTTTTATGAAACTCACATTTATCACGCTTCTATTCAATACCTCTTCTTCACGAATAGGGAAGTCCAATTGCTCGAAAATTAGCTTTGCATCATCATGCTCTAAGATTAGCGAATAGTATCCATTCGCATCAGTTTGCACACTATTCTGTGTACCTTCTTCTGTTACTACCACGCCAGAGAGCAAATGGTTATGATCTTTCACCGTTCCAGTCACGGTTTTTCCTGTTTGTGCAAATAGGGGTGTAGCACAAACCAATCCCAATAGCACACTTATTGTATGCCTATTGAGTTTAAAGTAAAATATTTTCATAATTTTACATAAGTTTTTTAAAATTCAACATTAGTTTTAAAAGCCACTCCTTTTCCAGTACATCGCGCCAACTTTGTTTTTGGGAAAGGGGTTTTTTTACGTTTTACGTGATACGCTTAACGTTTTACGTGTTTTTTATCAATTCTATCTTTAACCACAATAGAAACATAGGTTTTATTAAGTTTTACACTTAACGTTTTACGGATTTTGTCATTCTGAGCCTGTCGAAGAATCTCTTCTTTTTCATTTTTTGAGCGCAAAAAACATTTGAAATTAAAAGGAGAAGCCATAGTATGGCTTAGGTATTCCATTTCTTTAATGTTACTTTTTACTTGACTAAAAAGTAACCAAAAAGTCAAGGCCGTAAACCTCTTTACTAAAAATGTTCTCATTCCACTAAACGTTTTACAAACCCTACGGGCTAAAACCTTTTTAACGCTCCACTCAACCATTTTCTTAACTTGAGAGTTTTAATGCCGGTTTTTCATCCTTTTTCAATATTCAAATTCACTTTTTAATAACAAATTTTGTCATTCTGGGCTTGTCTCAGAATCGCATCCCATATGTCATTTCGAGGTATCGAGAAATCTTTTGTCACTTTTTTTATTCATTGAACATCTATTTTAATTATTGGTATTCATATGCCCTTCGGGGAACAGTCAAAAAAACTAACGAAAAAAGACTTGTCTTTGATTTTCGACGGTCAAAATAAGTTTCAGCCATTCAATGTTTTAAATCATTTGCTACGCAAACAGTAAAACATTTTAACCATTTACTTCAACTTTTTGACACTCGCCTCCAAATCATATGACATTTTTCTAATCCTTTTTTCTAATTCAAATTCGTTGTCATTTTTAAAAATGGATTTTGTCATTCTGAGCTTGTCTCAGAATCGCATCCTTTATAAATCCCCCGATATAGACAAGTTTTAAAAAATACATTAATAAATGAAATAAAAATTAACACTAATTACTTTATGAAGATCATTTACTTTCTTCTTAGGTTGTCTTCGGGGGATAGAGTGTGAATCTGTTTACTCTTTCATAATTTCACAATAGTTTTTTAATTCAACATTAGTTTTAAAAACCACTCTTTTTCCAGTACATCGCGCCAACTTTGTTTTGGGAAAGGGTTTTTTATTAAGTTTTGCGTTCTACGCTTAACGTTTTATTCTTTCTTGCTGTCACATTGAGTGATTTTCGTTTCATAGAAAAAGAAAATAGTATCGAAATGTCACTTTATTTAATGTCACTTTTTTTCGTCAAAAAAACTAACGAAAAAACTCTTGTCTTTGATTTTCGACGGTCAAAATTAGTTTCAGTCATTCAATATTTTAAATCATTTGCTACGCAAACAGTAAAACATTTTAAACATGACTTTCAACTTTTTGACACTCGCCTACAAATCATATGACATTTTTATGATCCTTTTTCAAATACATAGTACATTTTACATAATACAACAAACAAAAAGGTAGCAGAACCCCAATAAATTTGGAAAATGATATTAAACGTTTTACATTTAGTGTGCGATTAAAAAAGATAAAACGAATGCCGTCAAAGTCTCATTACCGAGGCTCTGATAGAGAGCGTGTAAAGAAAGGGTACCCCTTTGCTTTACGATCCGTGTTTTAAAAATGTTATAAATACGGAGTATTGTTCTTTAAAAGAATGGGAAAAACTAACAGACTTTGTCTGGCGGTTTTTTACGGATGAATGGAAATTGTTTCGTTCTCATGTGTTTTGGTTTTTATGGAACGATGTTGCTCGTGTATGAAGAAATACTTGCAAAAAAAGCAAGGCGGCTTCACACTTTAGTACCGTGGGCGACCAAACCCAGCTTAAAAACTCGAAAGTTTAAAAGTTACCCCTAAAGCATATGTGAAAACCGCCCATGCCGTATGCGAAAGTACAAAACTTTTGAGACATGGAGCGATTCCACGATACTCTCGAGGTAAAATTGGTCATTTCGGTTCGAGATTACATCGTTTAATAATGACTATTAAAAGTCTAATTATCAATTCGCTTATACAAATATAACAATATTTTTTAATGTGGCAATAAAACCACAATTATTTTTTTACAATGAAAGAAAATTATACAACTTATTACAAGCTAATCGGTGAAAAAATAAAGAAAAAAAGAAAAGAAAAGGGACTAACTCAAAAACAAGTAGCTGAAAAAATTCCAAAATTTGATAGATCAAAAATCAGCGATATAGAAAATGGTAAAGAAGATTTTTTATTTTCTACTCTATTAAAAATCTGTGACGCTTTAGATATTAGTCTTAAAGAATTAATAGATTAGTACTTCTTAAAAAAGTAATAGAAAAGGTAAAAAGCTCTTTTCTATTTATACGAAATGCGGATATAGCTGATTTTTTACGAAACAAATGCTATAGTAGTTTCGTAAAAAATTATGTTATCAGCAATCCGACCGAAACTTGTCCCTAAAAGAAAAACCGAAAAGTTCACCATAAATAGTTTTTTGGGATATCGCATCTTTACAATATTTTTTGAATGAAAGTGAATGAAAAATACCGAACAAAACATATTAATCCGAAGCAAAGAAATTACCGAAAACTATTTTCAGTTTTTGGACAAACACATTGCAGATGTGGTTTCGGGAAAAATTGATAAATTTATGGAAATCAACCAAATATCCAGTGAATTATTCATTTCTCATAAGCATTTGACAGATACTGTTCAAAAAGAAACAGGAAATCATCCCTGTCATTTTTATGATTTGAAAATTATTGATGAAGCCAAAAAAATGCTTTCTCAATCAGATAAATCCATATCTGAAATAGCGAGAATTTTGACGTATGACCCGTCTAATTTTTCAAAATTCTTTAAAAAATTTGTCGGAAAAACCCCAGGACAATTCCGAAAGGAAAATAAAAAATAAAACTTCCGAAAAGTTCACCATAATTTAGATTTTATAAATTGTCAACTTTGTTTTTTAATCGTAAAACATTTAAAATCAAACAAAATGGCAAGAAATGATTTAAACGGAAAAGTAGTTCTAATTGCAGGAGGTGCAAAAAATTTAGGAGGTTTATTAAGTCGTGATTTTGCGGCTAAAGGAGCAAAAGTTGCTATTCATTATAATAGTGATAGTACAAAAGCAGAAGCAGAAAAAACATTAGCTGATATTCAGAATACAGGTGGAGAAGCGTTTTTATTTCAGGCTGATTTGACGGATGTAAAAAACATCACCAAACTTTTTGATGCAACAATCGAAAAATTCGGAGGAATTGATATTGCTATAAATACAGTTGGAAAAGTACTGAAAAAACCTTTTGCAGACACAACCGAAGCAGAATATGACAGTATGAGTGATATTAATGCAAAAGTTGCTTATTTCTTTATTCAGGAAGCAGGAAAAAAACTGAACGATAACGGAAAAATTAACACAATTGTAACTTCGTTATTGGCTGCATTTACAGGATATTATTCAACTTATGCAGGAGCTAAAGCACCAGTAGAACATTTTACCAGAGCTGCTTCCAAAGAATTTGGTTCAAGAGGAATTTCGGTAACAGCAGTTGCACCCGGACCAATGGACACTCCGTTTTTCTATGGACAAGAAAGCGATGATGCAGTAGCTTATCACAAACAAGCTTCTGATTTGGGGGGACTTACAGACATCAAAGACATCGCACCTTTAGTTGAATTTTTGGTAACTGATGGTTGGTGGATTACAGGTCAGACGATTTTTGCAAACGGAGGTTATACCACAAGATAACTATGAACAACGGACGATTTAAGTTTTTTAAATCGTCCATTTTTATTTAAATCAAAAAATTTTATCCAATGAGTAATACAAATAATGTAATCAGAAGAACAGCAACACACACTTATCCAAAGAAAAAAATACTTTGTTTGGTTTCTAACACAGCAGACTTGCACGGTATAAAAGTTGGATTTTTTGCAGAAGAAATGACAAGACCTTTCTTTGATTTTATCCAAGCAGGATATGACGTAGATGTTTGTTCTCCAAGAGGAGGATCTGTGCAATTTGATGCACACAGCAATCCTGAAAACCCTGAAAGTGGTTATCAAAATGATTTAATTAGTATTGGGTTTGTATATCATAAAGAATTTGGGAAATGGATGCAAAACACAAAATCAATTGCTGAAATTGATATTGCAGAATATGACGCTATTTGCGTGGCAGGTGGTGGAGCACCACTAATCACTTTTAAAGATGATGATAAATTACATCAACTAATTGCAAATTTTTATGAAGCAGAAAAAATCGTTTGTCTGATTTGCCACGGAACAAGTTTGCTTTTATGGACAAAATTAAGCAATGGCACTTTACTTGCTGATGGAAAAACCTGGACAGGTTTTGCAGATAGTGAAGAAGAAATGGTCAATCAAATGTTCGGAATGACTGTCAATGATTATACCATTGAAACTGAAGCTCGTAAAAATCCCAACACTAATTTTGAAGTTGCAGGAGCATTAGAACCTTTTGCAGTAAGAGATGGAAGACTGATTACAGCTCAACAACAACACAGTAGCTTTTTAGCTTCTCAATTGGTTATCGAATCATTATCTGAATAGTCCTCCAATGGTTATAAAAATTCTAAACTCAATTTTAATTCTTTTTGCTGTGTTTATGGGAATAAAGCACGGTTGGAATATGCTCACTGCAAAACCCGAAATGCTGGAAATGTTCGGTAAATGGAATTTCAGTAAAAATGCTGTGATGATAAACGGAATAGTAACTTTGTTAGCTTCGGTTTTAATCTTGTTTCCGAAAACTTTTATTTGGGGAAATTTTCTGATGGCAGCTGGAATTCTGATGATAATCTGTTTGCAATTACTAAACAAAGACCTAAAAGGCGTTGCTATAGAAATCCCCTTTTTATTGCTTAATTTGGTTATCATCTACTTGCAACATCCTTTAAAAAACAATTAAAATGAAAAAATTATTTATCATTTTGTTTTGTTCATTTGTACTTACTTCTTGTGGACAAACACAAAATACCAATCAAACAGAAAATCAAAATACAAAAAAAATGCAGGACGAAACCGTATTAAAACCCGTAAAAACATTGATTGAAGCAATGCAATCAGAAAATGCTGAACTTATCAGAGCTCAATTTTCGGAAACAGCCACTCAAGCCTATGGTGCGGATGGAGTGATGAAAACAGCCGAAGAAACCAAAAAATGGTTTGAAAGCGATATAATCAGTCGTCAAGGTAAAGTTGCGAATCCTCAATATACTGTGATTAGTGAAAATCAGGTTGTTGTTACAGGACAATATTCAAGTATCGGTTATACAAACAAAGCAGATTTTTTGTTCACTGTTGAAAACGGATTGATAACAAGTTGGAGAATGAGATATTAAGTACGAAAGTTTATTGTCGATTAAAATGGACTGCTGATAATAACTAAGCTTTCGTCTTGCCCGGAGGGCTAGAGATGAAAGCCCGTTGAACGGAACCGGAGTAGCTTTATGTATTATGGGGTTTTCGAAATGTGGCTTTAAGATATACAAGCAGTAATTTTAGGATTACTGCTTTTTTTGTGTTTACTTGGAATGCGAATTAGAAAAACCTTAGTTTTTAGGTATAAAAAATGCAAAAAAGTATAAATAATAACCTCTTTAGAAGCGATTTTAGGGAGGTTTTTGTTTTTACGTGAAACCGTAATTTATTGTATATTTGAGTTTAATTTACTAAATGTGCACTAAGCCACAAAACGTTAGCCACAATTTTATACCAAAAGCCGTTCTAAAATATCGAATTTATTTTCCTTAAATTTGAACAAAACTAACTAAGGAAATGGAATATGACTTCTCTAAATTAAATGATCGAGAATTTGAAATTTTAGCGGCTTCTGTTATTGAGAAAACACTTACTACTAAAGTGGAAATTTTTAAATCTGGAAGAGATGGTGGTGTTGATGGTAGATTTTGGATTGGAAATGGAAAAGAAGGAATTATACAATGTAAACATTATTTAGAAACTCCCTACACTCAATTAATTTTAAAATTAAAGACTGACGAATTAGCTAAAGTAAAAAAGCTAAATCCAAGTAAATATATTTTTGTTACTTCTCAAAAACTTTCAAGAATTAACAAACAGGAAATCAAAAACATTTTTCAACCTTACATTATAACAGAAAGCGATATTTGGGGAAAAGAAGATTTAAATACTTTTTTATCTAAAAGAGAAAATCAAGATATCGTCGAAAGAAATTACAAACTATGGATTACAAGTACGACAGTATTAGAAATCCTCTATAACAGCGCTATAAAAGGTAGAAGCCAAAGTACGATACGAGAAATTGAAGAAAAATCACATAGATATATAGTAACAGAAAATCACAATAAAGGATTAACAATATTAGAAGAAAATAATGTTGTCATTTTGACTGGTGAACCAGGAATTGGAAAAACAACACTCGCTAACAATTTGGTAATTAATTACATTGCTAAGGGATATGAATTTTGTGATATTGAAGAAAATATCAGTGAAGCAGAAAGTTTATTTCGTGAAAATGAAGAAAAGAAAATACTTTATTATTGCGATGATTTTTTAGGAAGTAATATGTATGATGCTGTCAACAATAAAAAAGATTCCCATATTGTAAAATTTATTAATAGAATTAGAAAGGATAATAACAAAAAATTTATTCTTACATCTAGAACGAACATTTTGAATAAAGCTTATAGCTTAAGTCATATTTTTCAAAATTTAAAAATTCGTGATAATGAATTTTTACTAACTATTGAAAATTTGAATAATATTGACAAAGCAAAAATTCTTTATAATCATATCTATCATTCAAAATTATCAGAACAATTTATTGATGTTATATATAAAAACAAAAGATATAAGGATATAATAAAACATAGAAATTTTAATCCACGAATAATAGAATTTATTACTGACTCTTCAGTTATTGGCAATATTATGCCCGATAATTATTGGGAACATATTATTAAAAGTCTAGATAAACCTGAAATTATTTGGGAAGGCTATTTTCAAAATCAAACTGACGACTTTGTAAGAGCTCTTACATTCTTAACTGTTTTTAATAATGGAAAAATAAATGAAGATAATTTGCGAGATTCTTACAATAAATATCTAAATATTCACCCAGTAAATTTTGGTGATAATTCTGATAAAAGTTTTGAGTCAGTTAGAAAGTTAGCAACAAAATCATTATTGAATAGGAATCAAGTAAACGATGAGAACTATGAGTATGTTCTATTTAATCCTTCTATAGCAGATTTCGTTCTAAGTGCGTATGCAAAAGAAATTGATTTAATTTGTAATATTCTTAAGTCTTTAGATAACCAGGTTTCTATTGATTATTTACATACCTTATTAATATCAAAAAAAATTGCCAATAAATATAAGTCTAAAATTTTAGAAAATTTGTTTGATTTCTTCTTCGAAAGTAAATTGAAAGATGAAGATTGGGATTTTTTAATTTCTCTTTCTTACATTGACTTTCTTAATGATAAAGTTAATAAAAGAATAGAAACCTTTTTGAACACATTAGTAAATGCAAATAACCCGAAAGGTGAGAAATTATGGGAATTATTAATGATTTTATCAGATTTTGAACCCCAAATTAAATTCAATAATTTTAGATTCCTATATAATTTCATAAGTGATATATATGATGAAGACTCATTAAAAAAACTATTCGATTTTGTAGATTTAAACAATATTGAAGATGAACATATTTTAATGCAAATTGATATTTTACTTGATCGATACCTAAGAAGCATTGTTGATAATAATGATTTAGATATTGATTATGCAAAGTACATTAATCAATCTTACAACTATTATGAAAGTTATCCTGAAATAGATATTGATATAAATGGTGTTGAAGATGAAATAAGGGAAAATCTTGATTCCTTTTTAGATGGATTTAATGAAAATGTACTAGAAAAAATTTCATTCTCTACGTCAAGTATAGTCTCAGAAATAGATGTAGACTCAAAAGTTACGAGATTTTTAGAAAGTTATGAACCTGAATACGATAGAGATGCTCACGGAGGTTATTATTATGGAAGTTCAGGAGAAGATGATATTGACGCAATATTTGAACGTTAATAAGATAAAAAAAAACTGTCGCTAATAACTAAGCTTTCGTCTTGCCCGGAGGGCATGAGATATATTGCAAAACGATTGAAGACAAAAAGAATAAATATACAGCCTCGGTAAGTGTTTTTAGTGAGGGTTTGTTTTACGTGAAACCGTAATTTATTATTAAAAGGTTGTTGTATATTTAAAATTAACTTTACGAAATGCAGATATAGTTTTTTTTTTTACAAAACTTTTATATTATTTACTTCGTAAATTACTATATTAGATATACAAACTGTTTAAATAATCGTAACCTAAATGGATATTTCAAAACATTTTGCACTTCTTGAAGAATTAGAAACATCGAATAAGTTAATACGACTTGGTTTTGGCGAATTACAAAACCTTAATATTTCTAATAGCTTTTATTTTTTACCATTTCAACTATTATCACAAGGATTTGAAAGATTAATGAAAGCTTATATTTGTATTGCTTTCTATGAAAGAAACGACACTTTACCTGATTTTAAATACATTATAAAACTAGGTCACGATTTAGATAAACTTTTGACTGAAATAATTGAAAATTACTATTATGACTATAGTAGAATACAATATAAATGTGATAAAGAGTTTTTGACAAATAATAAGGATTTTCTACATTTATTGCACATAATCTCTGAATTTGGTAAACACGCACGCTATTACAATTTCGATGTCATAACAGATAGTAACAAGCCAAGTATCAATACGATTGAAGAATGGCAGAATTATGAAAATGAATTAATAAAAAAACTAGAAATTTCTCCTGAAAAAATTCTAAGTCTTGATATTAATGTAAATAACGAAGTGTATTATGAAATTTCAAGACACATTATTATAATCTTTGAAAGATTTGTTTCCGCTCTTTCGAGACAAATAATTTTTGGAAAATTAGGTCAAATTGGAAAACAATTGACCACAAGCAATATTTTTGATTTTGGTTTATTATATGATAAAGATTTTGGCAACACAGATTATAGAAAAATAACTACCAAATACTCTGAAACGCCAAAAAGAGTACATAAAAGAACTATTTTAGACGACTTAGAAAGACGTGTAAATCCAAATTACAAATCTAAAGTTATCAAAAAAGAAGATTTCAAAGAAGATTGGCCATTTTATAGTAATGAGGTTACCGTAGAATGCCGACACAAACATTGGTGCATAATAACAATTGATGGTTATGACTATTCATTAAATGGCTCTGCAAAAGGAAGGTATAAGTTAGAAAATCCACATGATGCTGGAATGGCAATAATAGGAAAAAGTCTTTCTGAGTTTATAAAAATTGCCAGAGAACTTTAAAGTCCAGCCACTAATATGGGTAAATCTTGCACAACTTTAATTTTAGATAAAAACACAAAATAGTATAAATAATAACCTCTTTAAAAGCGATTTTAAGGAGGTTTTTTGTTTTTACTTAAGAAGAATAAAAAAAAACCGAAGATAGTCGAGGCGAAAATTTTCTAAAAATATCTTTCATTATAAATAATTAAGATAAAAAATTTAAATCAATTTACGGTTTTCCGTAATTAATCTTATACTTTACTATTTATATTTGATGTAATTAGGAGTTAAATAAAAATCCCACGGAGTACGCAGGATATAAGTTTTTACTTCGGCTTAAAGCCTTATTGTGAATTGATTTCAAAGTCAAATATAAGGATTTTTATTAAATTACAATATAATTAAGAATAAAATAAAAAATTTTGAGATATCAAAAACCAAGAAATATAAATTACTATGAGAATATTAGGAATTGACGCTGGTACGAATAGCCTTGGCTGGTCCATTAGAGATACAGAAGTTATAAATAATCAAATCATAGATTTTGGGGTTCTTACTTTTGAAAAAGGAGTTGCTTCTGAAAAAGGAAATGAATTTCCTAAAGTTAAAAAAAGAACAGAGAGTAGAGGAAAAAGAAATAATTATCGAGCTGAAAAGTATAGGAAATGGGATTTATTATATTTTTTAATTGAAAATAATATGTGCCCACTTTCACATGAAGAGCTTAATAAATGGAAAAATTATAAAAAGGGAACAAAACGTAAATATCCACAAAATGATTTATTTTTAAATTGGTTACGATTTGATTTTGACGGCGATGGGAAACCTGATTTTCATTTGATAGGAAAAAATAAACATGATAGTTTATTTGCTTTTAGAGCTTTAGCTGTTGATCCTAATTTTCATTCTGTTTATAAAACTAATCCATATTTACTTGGAAGAATTTTCTATCAACTTGTACAAAGACGTGGTTTTAAAGGAAGAGATGAAGAAGAAGCAAAGACGATGTTGCAAGGTAGTGATAAAAATGGTACTAAAGGAAGAGATGATATTGCCGAATTTATCGAAAATCATAAAACGTTAGGAGCTGCTTTATATTATTATCAAAAAGAAACAGGTGAAAGAATTAGACAACGATACAATCTTAGAAAGGATTATGAAGCAGAATTAAAGCTTTTATGTCAGCTATATGATATTAATGATGAGGATTATCAAAAACTATGGAAAGCCATTATATGGCAACGACCTCTTCGTACGCAAAAAGGCTTAGTTGGTTATTGTATTTATGAAAAAAACAAAAAACGTGTACAGGTAAGCCATCCATTGTACGAGGAGTATAGAACATGGGCTTTTATCAATAATTTAAAAATTATTCCTCCTATTGGAGTTGATAAACAGACTTATATTCAAGAAAAAATTTATCGTTTATTTTTTAAGTCATCAAATGATTTTGAACTAAAAACTATTCTTAATCAACTTAAAAAAGACGGCGGTAAAATAGATTCAAAGTTTAAAGAAAAAACAAAAGTAATTTCTGCTAAGCTATTAAAGTCGTTTCAAGATATTTTTGGAGATAATTGGAAAGAGCTTTTGCATTGGGATAATATTAATGAAAGAGATAGTCAGCCATCTAAAAAACAGAATTCATCTTTTAATTATGATGAAATTTGGCACGTTCTTAAAACTTTTGATAGCCAAGAAAATTTAAAAGATTTTGCTTTGAACAAATTAAATCTTGATGATGAGAAAGCTGAGAAGTTTTCTAAAATCAAACTAAATCAAGGTTATGCAACAATGAGTTTGTCTGCAATTAAGAAAATACTTCCTTTTTTGCGAAAAGGTATTCCTTATCATTATGCCGTTTTCTTGGCAAATCTTTATAAAGTTTTGGGAATGGAAACTATTTCTGATAAGATGATCGATTATTTCATTGAGGAATTTAGAGAAGTTGAAAAAAGTAACGAACAAACAAGATTGTTAAATACAGTTGTCAATAGTTTGGTTTTAGATGAGTTAAACAGTAAATATCGTTATTCAATTGAAAATGACAGAGATTTAGACGATTCTGAAAAGAAAAATATTAATGCTAAACTAATTGAAATATTTGGAGAGAAAACTTGGCTTTTATTATCTGATGATGAAAAAACAGCATCTTATGATTATGTAGCCAAATATTACAAAGAGTTTTTGAGAAAATCAGTCCTGTCAAAGACTAATTTATTCATGGAGAATGAGAGAATTCATGATCAAATTTTCAATGTAATTGCTGAAAAATATGACATACCAGAGGATAAGAAGAAATTTTTATGGCATCCATCAGAACAAGAAAATTATACCCAAGCCGAAGAATATGATTATTTTACGCTAAATGGTAAACCTGTTTATATTAAACAAATTGATAGAGAGAATTTTATTAAAAATAATAAAGATGCTGAATTTCAAGGAAGAAGTTTAAAGTTATTAGGTAGTCCAGAACCTGTTACCAAAGGATTAAAAAACCCAATGGCTCTAAAAACAATGCACAAAATGAAGCAGCTTATCAATTTCCTTTTGCAAGAAGGTAAAATAGATGAGGACACTCGAATTGTGATTGAGATAGCAAGAGAACTTAACGATGCCAATAGAAGAAAAGCTATTGAAAAATGGAATAACGAGCGAGAAAAGGAAAATCTAAAGTTCAGTGAAACTATTATTGAAATAAATAAAGAATGCAACACCACTTTTAATCCAAGTGATAAAACGCTTCTTCGTAAAATAAGATTATGGGAAGAACAAAATAAAACTTGTCTTTACACAGGTAAATTGATTAAACTTTGTGATGTTTTAGATGGAAATAAATACGATTTAGAGCATACTATTCCTGCAAGTATAAGTTTTGATAATGAGTTACGAAATTTGACTTTAACTGATACGGAATTTAATAGAAATATAAAAAAGAAACAATATCCGTCACAACTTTATAATCATGTAGATATTTTGAATAATATCCAGTTTATGAAAGAAAAGATAGAGCATTTGGAAGATTTATATAAAGAATGGAAAAATAAAGCTTCGTATGCATCTACTAAGGAAATAAAGGATAATTGTATTCAGCGTTATCATTTCATAAAAATGGATTTAGATTATTGGAGTTACAAATACAATACATTTATTTTGGAAGAATATAAGTCAGGTTGGAAAAATAGCCAGTTGCGAGATACTCAAATTATTACAAAATATGCTCTGCCATATTTAAAAACCTTATTTAAAAGAGTGTCAGTAGAAAAAGCAAGTGTTGTAAATGTTTTTAAAGAAGTATATAATGTAAAATTATTAAGTGATAAAAAAAATCGTTCAACTCATAGTCATCACGCTGGTGATGCAAGTATTTTGACATTAATACCATCAGCATTTGATCGCGAAAGAATTCTTAAACTTTATAACGAAGAAAAAGACAATCATACGGGTAAAATTTATCACGAACAACCTAAAGATTGGAAAGATTTCTCCCCAAGTTATATTAAAGAAATCGAGAATGTTATATTAATTAACAATATAGTTGAAAATAGAACTACTGTTCCAACTTATAAAGTGGTACGCAAAAAAGGAAAAATCGTTTGGGAAGATAAATCACTTGATAAAAAACGAATTGCTCAAGGAGATACTATAAGGGGGCAATTACATGATGAATCTTTGTATGGAGCAATAAAATTACCATTAAGAAACGAAGAAAATAAAATTTTGTTTGATGATAATGGTAAAATGAAACTTACTGAAGAGCCAATTTTGGTTATTCGAAAAGATTTAGTTTATAAACAAAATGCAGATTCTCCAGGATTTAAAACGCTTGAAGAAGTTGAAAAGGTAATAGTCGATAAAGCTCTTTTTGAAATGATAAAAATGCAAGTGGAAGATGCTGTCGGATTTAAAGAAGCTTTAACAAAAGGTGTTTGGATGTTTGATAAGCAAGGAAACAAAGTAAATAAAATAAGAAGAATACGCTGTAAAGGTTTAATGAAATATAATACAGCATTGAAAGTGCATACGCATGCTTTTACTTCAAAATTCGATTATAAAAAAACAACATTAGCAAAAAGTGGAGAAAACGCACTTTGTTTATTTTATAAAAACGAAGATGGAAAAGCAATGGAGATATTAAGTATTTCTGATGTTGCTCAATTAAAATTTAAGAACGATCGTTCTTATTTTTTAGAACCAGAATACAATACAAAATCAATAGGAAAAGGAAAAAAATCAAAAGAAATACCGCTTTATGCTGTTTTACGTTCTGGGCAAAAAGTATTGTTTTATAAAGATAGTATTGAAGAACTAAAAGAATTAGATAATTCTGATTTAACAAAACGTTTATATAAAGTATATCAATTTGAAAGTGATGGTCGTATGAAGTTTAGAAATCATATGGCAGCAGGAATAGACACTGATTTAAAGAAAGAAAATAAGGAAGGGGCATCTTTTAACTTTGAGAATCCAAGTATCTTTTTAAGAATTAGACAAGGTGAATGGAATTTTGCAATTGACGGAGTTGATTTTGAAATGAAAATGGATGGCTCATTAAAATTTAAATAATATGCTAAAACGTACCATTTACATTGGCAATCCATCTTATTTGAAATTGAAAGACAATCAATTAAAAATAGAAGATGTGATAACCAAAGAAATCAAAGGCTCTGTACCTATTGAAGATTTGGGTTTTTTGGTATTGGATCATTATCAAATAACCATTAGTCATCAACTTATAGTGACATTACAACAAAATAATGTGGCAATTATTAGTTGCGACGATAGTCATATGCCTTTGGGATTGATGTTGCCAATGAATGGACATGTAGAGCATAGTGAGCGATTGAAACATCAGATTAATGTTTCGGAACCATTGCGCAAACAGTTGTGGAAACAAACGATTGAAGCTAAAATTTATCAACAGAAAGCATTGTTAAGTAAGTTTGGTTTTGTAGAGGAGCCAATGCAGAATTATTTAACGAATGTAAAATCGGGAGACTCTACGAATATGGAAGGAATTGCTGCGCAATATTATTGGAAACAATTATTTGACAATTTTACGAGAGAACGAGATGGTGATGCTCCTAATAATTTTCTGAATTTTGGATATGCTATTCTTCGAAGTATGGTTGCAAGAGCTTTAGTGAGTTCTGGATTAAATCCTACCATTGGTATTTTTCATCGTAATAAATACAATCCGTATTGCTTGGCTGATGATATAATGGAACCATATCGACCTTATGTTGATGAATTGGTATTAGAATGGATGAATAAGCCTTTTCGACCGACTGAAATGAGTAAAGATGCTAAAGCACATTTATTACAAATAGCAACAAAAGATGTGAAAATAGATGGTTTGAAAAGACCTTTGTTGGTAGCGATAAGCTCTACAACAAGTTCTTTGTATAAGTGTATGACAGGGGAGCAGCGTGTGATTCGTTTTCCTGAAATGACATGAGTTTTAGTCGTTATAATGCTTATCGTATTATGTGGGTTTTAGTTTTGTTTGATTTGCCAACAGAAACAAAAAAGCAAAGAAGTCAGGCAACTCGCTTTAGAAAAGAGTTGATTGACGATGGATTTACTATGTTTCAGTTTTCTATTTATTTGAGACATTGTCCAAGTAGAGAAAATGCTGAGGTACATATAAAACGAACCAAATCTAAATTACCTGAATTTGGGAAAGTAGGAATTATTTGTATTACAGATAAACAATTTGGACAAATGGAAATATTTTTCTCCAAAAAAGAAACCGATTTACCAACAGGTCCACAACAATTAGAATTATTTTAGGAATAAAAAAATCCGATAGAAAACTCAACTTCTATCGGATTTTACTTTTTTTCTCATTTCTAAATTTCTTCTCAAACCCTTTATGATAATGGTTTGTTAAATGAGGTTGTAAATACTTTGATAAATATACCAAGATTTGAAATCAATTCACAACCACGCACACCAACTCCATTCGCTACCTCTCGTTGTAAATACTTTGATAAATATACCAAGATTTGAAATCAATTCACAACGAAAAAGAGTTCAACGTATCACAAGAAATTGTTGTAAATACTTTGATAAATATACCAAGATTTGAAATCAATTCACAACCAATTAACAGCAGAGGCTGAATTTGACTTAGTTGTAAATACTTTGATAAATATACCAAGATTTGAAATCAATTCACAACTGGCATATTAAGCGAAACACGAATAGAGCGGTTGTAAATACTTTGATAAATATACCAAGATTTGAAATCAATTCACAACTGAGTGGAGGGGATTGTATCAAAGCGAGAGGTTGTAAATACTTTGATAAATATACCAAGATTTGAAATCAATTCACAACACTAATGGATCATTTGGACTTACGGAGATTGTTGTAAATACTTTGATAAATATACCAAGATTTGAAATCAATTCACAACTCTTCAATAAATCGTTTTACAGCTTCTTTGGTTGTAAATACTTTGATAAATATACCAAGATTTGAAATCAATTCACAACCAACAAACTGCTTATGAAAGATTAGCAGAAGTTGTAAATACTTTGATAAATATACCAAGATTTGAAATCAATTCACAACTGTTACACCGTTAAGTGAACACACTAAGTTGTTGTAAATACTTTGATAAATATACCAAGATTTGAAATCAATTCACAACGTCTGGTGTTAACGTTGCGCCGTCTCCGTTGTTGTAAATACTTTGATAAATATACCAAGATTTGAAATCAATTCACAACTAAAAATTCTCGATCCGTTTTTGTTTTTTTGTTGTAAATACTTTGATAAATATACCAAGATTTGAAATCAATTCACAACTGCTATTTTATTCCGTTTAAAAATTCTAAAGTTGTAAATACTTTGATAAATATACCAAGATTTGAAATCAATTCACAACCAGATATTACTCACCTTTGCTTTATGGTAAGTTGTAAATACTTTGATAAATATACCAAGATTTGAAATCAATTCACAACTAAAAACTAAATCGTTTCGAAAAATCATTTGTTGTAAATACTTTGATAAATATACCAAGATTTGAAATCAATTCACAACCAACCTATTGACGTAATGGTTATTCGTTTTGTTGTAAATACTTTGATAAATATACCAAGATTTGAAATCAATTCACAACTCTGAAACAATCTCTACGTGTGGATTTTTAGTTGTAAATACTTTGATAAATATACCAAGATTTGAAATCAATTCACAACCTTTGGTTGGAGTGGTTTAATAAGCAGATGGTTGTAAATACTTTGATAAATATACCAAGATTTGAAATCAATTCACAACAGAAGATACTAAAAGTATTGAATTAGTTCAGTTGTAAATACTTTGATAAATATACCAAGATTTGAAATCAATTCACAACTCCTTTTGAAGATGCCCGAATAAGCAGATCGTTGTAAATACTTTGATAAATATACCAAGATTTGAAATCAATTCACAACTTATTTTCTTTGCATTCGTTTAAAAAAGTAGTTGTAAATACTTTGATAAATATACCAAGATTTGAAATCAATTCACAACTGGTTGAAGTTAAAATTAATCCAATAGGAGGTTGTAAATACTTTGATAAATATACCAAGATTTGAAATCAATTCACAACGTTATTAACTCTGGTAATGGGAGTTGGGTTGTTGTAAATACTTTGATAAATATACCAAGATTTGAAATCAATTCACAACCTCGTATTACATCAACTGACGTTGAAGCAGGTTGTAAATACTTTGATAAATATACCAAGATTTGAAATCAATTCACAACGTGGGAGCGTTCTACACCTTTTGGAAACGAGTTGTAAATACTTTGATAAATATACCAAGATTTGAAATCAATTCACAACCCTTTAATTGGTTGGCAGGAATCAGTCGAAGTTGTAAATACTTTGATAAATATACCAAGATTTGAAATCAATTCACAACTCTTTCAATGACATATTAAATGAACAAGAAGTTGTAAATACTTTGATAAATATACCAAGATTTGAAATCAATTCACAACCAAGTCATAACTCAAAAGTTGGAGGAGAAAGTTGTAAATACTTTGATAAATATACCAAGATTTGAAATCAATTCACAACTCTAAAGCGGTTTTGAAAGGAGATGTTATCGTTGTAAATACTTTGATAAATATACCAAGATTTGAAATCAATTCACAACTAACAGAAAACGAACTAATGAAACCCCTTGGTTGTAAATACTTTGATAAATATACCAAGATTTGAAATCAATTCACAACCAAGTCATAACTCAAAAGTTGGAGGAGAAAGTTGTAAATACTTTGATAAATATACCAAGATTTGAAATCAATTCACAACTCTAAAGCGGTTTTGAAAGGAGATGTTATCGTTGTAAATACTTTGATAAATATACCAAGATTTGAAATCAATTCACAACTAACAGAAAACGAACTAATGAAACCCCTTGGTTGTAAATACTTTGATAAATATACCAAGATTTGAAATCAATTCACAACTTGAATTTGTTTTAAATCGCATAGTTTTTAGTTGTAAATACTTTGATAAATATACCAAGATTTGAAATCAATTCACAACCCAATTTCAGAGCGTGATTGGTGTACTTCTGTTGTAAATACTTACGTAAAATTACTAAAAAAGCTCTTATCCAAGAGCTTTTTTGTTAAAGAAATGTTTTGGGTAAAAGTACTTTTTACCGAGCTTAAAACAAGGAATCGTCTTGTTTCTCCTCATGCGATACAACGTTTTGTCACTAACGTTAAGCAGCCTTTTTACATCTGCACTGTCGTAGAATCCGTGATCTTTGTCCGTGGGTTGTATATTCGTAATTAATTCTACTAAAAGAAGTTTTAACTCGTTGCTATCCTTCTCTTTTTGTGTAAAAAAGTAAGTGTTTTGCATACGTTTTAATTTACTTAATTTCAGTAAGATACGTATTTCATTTAAATAAAACAAATCATAAGAGGAAGTAGGGATAGGGAGGGAATGTTACTTTTTTTATTGATTTTCTGTTTTAAATATTCGAATTTCTTTTTTTAATGTCACTTTTTACTTGACTAAAAAGTAACCAAAAAGTCAAGGCTGTAAACCTCACTACTAAAAATGTTCTCATTCCACTAAAGATTTAAAAAACCCTACGGGCTAAAACCTTTTTTACGTTTCATTCAAACATTTTCTTAACGTGTGAGTTTTAATGCCGTTTTTTAATTCTTTTTCAATATTCAAATTCACTTATAATAACGAATTTTAAAACCGTCATTGCTGAAAAGTCGAGTGTCAATTCGACGTAATGAGCGTTAAAAATGATTTACTGTTCACATTTTATATGTGAATGATTTAAAGCATTTAGCGATTAGTCGTTATTGACCGATTTGTAGGCACTATACCTAAGCTCCAGTGGAGCTTCTCCTCTTAATCTCAAATTTTTAATTTCAAATGTTTTTTCATCAAGGTTCCCCGTAGGGCATATGAATTCATTTGAAACAATAATAACTCATGAATAAAAAATGAATGAAATATAGTTTTGAAAAACGAGAATAATCTTTCTATCACTTTTTTGAGAGCAAAAAAGTAATCAAAAAACTCTTGGCTGTAAACCTCACGACTAAAAATGTTCTCATTCCACTAAAGATTTTAAAAACCCTACGGGCTAAAATCTTTTTTACGTTGCATTCAACCATTTTCTTAACGCGTGAGTTTTAATGCCGTTTTCTTAATTCTTTTTCAATATTCAAATTCACTTTTAACAATGAATAAATAAAGTAATTAACGAGTAGTTGTTATTTATCGTCTAAGTCTTCGATACAACGTTTTACAAACGTCACTCTGACTGACGATAAAAAGAAGCTGAGATAAATTCAGTTTGATAAATTACATCTCACATCTATTATCTCAAATCTCACATCTCCTATGCCATTAAAACAAAAAATACCAAGAATAAAATTCTATTTCTAAAACCTTATTCTCGGTAATAACTAAACAAACAGTAGATAGAACTGAGATCATACGCTTGTTATAACACCTCGTGTTTCCCTAAATAGGTACTGGTACTAGCTTGTGTTCTTTTTTCTGTGTTGAGGTAAATCCACACATCAACTTCTTTGTTTTGGTAAGGCGTAGGTAAATTAACACTTGCTAAAAGCGTGTCACGTGTCGCAATTTCTTCGGAGATGTAGAAGCTATTCAGTTCCTCGCAATAGCAAACCACGTTTACAAGATCCGTTTCTTTTGCATTCCCTTGCCCTGAGTTGTCTTCCCAACTAAAACTAAATGTACCAGCAGTTGTAGCATCAAGCTCCGGAAGCTGAAAATCTAATAACTCGCCTTTGGTAATAAGAACACGTGCTACGATAATAACAGGTAAGTCTAGCACCATTTCTACAGCATTGGTTAGGGTATAGGAAGTAGCATTGTTAAAACGTGATTGTTTACCTGCTTTATTTCCAAAATACCTGTTTTGGATAGAACGCAATGGTTGTAAAAAATCAATAGTTTTCCTAAACTTTACCCGTTGGATTAACTGCTCCTCTGTAGGTGCTTTTTTTGATGCTTTCGGTAGACTTCGGATAATATCCTTTCCACGCCAGTTGACACCAATCACTGTTCCTACTTTTCCTGAGAATCCGCCAAGGATTCCTTTTTTAATTTCGGCCATAATCTTAATTTTTTATGTTATGTAGCAGCAAGTTAGTGGAATAATGCATTGGTTTTGAAGTTTGCAAGACACCATGTCTAGTATAGACCATTAATGACCGCTATTGTCCATTTTTGTCTGGTATGGAGGAGAGATAAAAAAAGACAGAAAACACAACTTTCCTTTATTAGAAAGGGTTTGAAGCAAAAATGATAAAACTAGAAATAGGGTTTGTTCGAGTGTTGTTCGAGTGTCCTTCGACAACGGTTCGGAAAAAGGGGTGTTTTGTCGAACAACGGTCGAACAAGTGTCGAAGGATTGTCGAACAAAATAGGGGTGAAGTGAAGGGAAAATAAATAGGTTTTTATTTGAAACGGAAGTTGTTTTTACAATTTATTGCTATAAATGTTTGACTATAAAATTTTTAAATAACCAGTTGTGCATTTTGAATAAAAATTCGTCAATTCGAGTGATTTTTAGAAATGAAATGAATAAAAATTGTATCGAGAATAGAATTTTATCTTCTAAAACCTTATTCTCGATACAAAATTCTTACAGAATTTTACTCCAATTGACGGTTTAATTGCTAAAATTATCAAAATACACAACGGGTTTAAATAATCTTTTTGAATAAAAAAATAGTTTTAAATTTAAAATTTATATCGTAATATTGCGATGTAATAAAATGTAAAATGGGAATTACTAAAACAGAGATGTTTACAAAAGAACAAAATAGATTAGCTGTAATGTTTAAGGTTTTAGGACATCCAGCTCGTATTGCTATTTTGCAACATATTATCAATCAAAAAGCTTGTATTTGCAATGATTTGGTAGAAGAATTGGGATTAGCGCAAGCAACGATTTCTCAACATTTAAAAGAATTAAAAAATATAGGAATTATACAAGGTTCTATAGAAGGTAAATCTGTTTGTTATTGTATTGAAGAAAAAGTATGGAAAGAGATACAAAATGAACTTGTTACTTTCTTTAATCAAGAAGTGAAAGTTAATCAATGCTGTTAAAGGCATTTTTTTTTAATCTAGATCCATCGTAATATTACGATTAATAAATAAAGAAAATAAATTTAAAAACTCAATTCATATGACACTTGAACAAATCAAAGAGATATTGCCAAATTTAGACAATGTTGAATTTCAATTAGAAGATGGGACATTTGTACCAGAATATTTCCACGTAACAGAAGTAGGACAAATCACCAAAAACTTTATTGATTGTGGTGGAACAATAAGAACTGAAAAAGTCGTGAATTTCCAACTATGGAATGCTGACGATTTTGAACATCGTTTAAAACCAAATAAATTGCTTCACATCATCCAGCTTTCAGAAAGTAAATTAGGGATTGAGAACAGCGAAATAGAAGTAGAATATCAAGCCGAAACAATTGGAAAGTATGATTTAGAATTCAATGGAAAACATTTTGTCTTAAAGAATAAACATACAGCCTGTTTAGCAGAAGATGCGTGTGGTATTTCAAATCAAAAACCTAAGTTAAAATTATCAGAAATTCAGTCATCTTGTTGCACACCAAACTCAGGATGTTGTTAAAAAATCAAAAAAAATGTATTCAATATTAAAAGAAAACATAACTAATTTTCAAAATTTTGAGGCAATAACTACAGGTAGAAAGGCTGTTTTACAGACTTTAGTAGAATACATTCAACAAAAATTAGACAATGGACAAACTGTAAATCTTAACTTTATTTGCAGACACAATTCACGCCGAAGCCATTTTTCACAAGTTTGGGCACAAATGGCAGCTTCTTATTACCATATTGAAAATGTTTTTTGTTATTCAGGTGGAACAGAACAAACGGCGCTATTTCCAAAAGTAGTAGAAACATTAAGTAACCAAGGCTTTCATATTTTCAAAATTGCAGAAAATAACAATCCAATTTACGCTATTAAATATAGCGAAAATGCTCTGCCTATCATAGGTTTTTCTAAAAAATATGATGATTTTTTCAATCCTATTTCTGAATTTGTAGCAATCATGACTTGTTCGCAGGCTGATGGCGAATGTCCATTTATTGCGGGTGCAGAAAAAAGAATATCCCTAAGCTTCGAAGATCCCAAAACTTCAGATGGTATACCACAACAAAATCTTATTTATACACAAAGAAGTACTGAAATAGCAACAGAAATGTTTTATGTTTTTTCTCAAATAACAAAATAAGTATGCAACCGAAACTAAAATTTTTAGACAGATACCTCACTCTTTGGATATTCCTCGCAATGGCAATCGGTATAGGATTGAGTTATTTATTTCCATCAATTTCAATCCTTACAAACTCATTGAGTGTCGGTACTACAAATATTCCGTTAGCAATAGGATTGATCCTAATGATGTACCCACCTTTGGCAAAAGTAGATTATTCTTTATTACCTCAAGCTTTTAAGGATAAAAAAGTAATCGGTATATCATTATTTCTTAATTGGTTTGTTGGCTCACTGTTAATGTTTGGCTTAGCAATTTTGTTTCTAAGAAGCGAACCTGATTATATGACAGGTTTGATATTAATAGGCTTAGCAAGATGTATTGCAATGGTAATTGTTTGGAGCGATTTAGCCAAAGCAAACCGAGAGTATACAGCAATGTTAGTAGCCTTGAATAGTATCTTTCAAATACTTTCTTACAGTTTTTTGGTTTGGTTATTCATCAATGTCTTACCTAATCAATTAGGGTTAGCCAATTTCAATGTAAATGTATCGATGAAAGATGTCACAGAAAGTGTACTAATTTACTTAGGAATTCCTTTTTTAGCAGGATTTTTTAGTCGTTACGCATTGATTAAATCAAAAGGTTTGAAATGGTACAACAGAAAATTTATTCCTAAAATATCGCCTATAACTTTATATGCTTTATTGTTTACTATTATATTAATGTTCAGTTTGAAAGGAAATAAAATAGTACAATTACCATTAGATGTCATAAAAATAGCAATCCCTTTAATCATCTATTTTGTACTAATGTTTTTTATTAGCTTCTTTATCAATAAATGGCTAAAAGTTCCTTACAATAAAAATGCATCAATTGCATTTACAGCAACAGGAAACAACTTCGAATTAGCAATTGCTGTTGCTATCGCTGTATTTGGGATCAATTCTCCACAAGCATTTGTAGGTGTTATAGGTCCGTTAGTGGAAGTTCCTGTGTTGATACTTTTAGTTAGGGCAAGTTTGTGGTTAAAGAAAAAGTATTAAAAAACTCTTATTAATACTAATATGAGCTTTTAATTTATAATTTGATTCGTTCTAAAAATCGTCTTCAATAATTTTCTGCACTCGTCCAATTTGTCCATCCATCAAACGAACTTTTATACTATGATGATGATAAGACGTAGAAGTCAATAAATCTTTCACGATACCCTCTGTCAATCTTCAGTTCGTTAATCCTTTTTCAATAAAAATTAAAAATTTAGATTTTTTGAGAGCGGTTTTTTGCTTTTTGGTCAATGCTTTATTAATAAAATCTTGGATACCTTAATGTTAATTACGGTATCCAAAACAATAATATTATTTTAATTAAATGTATTTCGAAATTCTAAAGAAGAAAAATTAACCTTTTTATAGAATTATTTTTTTAAATCTTGTAGTATATTCCAATCCCTACTCATAAGCAATTTCGCTTACTGATAGTTTTGTAGTTGTTAACCTTACTTTTGTTTTTCAATCAACATATTATGAATATTTTCTTGAGTATTTTTTCAAATAACTATTTTAAGTAAACTATTCAGGCGATTTGGAGTTACATTTAACTTGAAGTGCTATCTCCGTTAAACTAGATATACTTTTGTTAATATTTTCTTCAGAATTAAAATGATAATTCAACAATTAATATCTTTCAAGTACTCTTATTTTAAATATTTTTTCATAATACTCAATACATTTTTGAGAGATTGTTCAGTAATTAAAATGGTTGACTTTTCTATCGTTCTAGTTCTAAAATCATCACAACAAGCGATAATTCTAAAGCCATCTTTTGTTTCAATAAACTTTGGACTTTCATTGTGATCAGAACATTTTTCTACTTCAATAATATCTTTAATAAATTCGTAGTTAATTTTATCCATGGTAGAGAGCTTTTATAAAATTATTTAATTTATTATTTTTTATCTTTTAAGTTAATCCCATTATAATTTTAAAAATTGTGAGATATTATAAATTTTAATACTTGATTTACAGTTCATCATAAAAAAACATCAACTCATCATTTTATTTTTGAACATTATAAAGATCGCTAATATTTTTGAATCAAAATAATTAACATATAATCAAATCACAATGAAAAAATTTTTAAATATCATTAAGTTTATATTCATATCAATTTTAAGCATTTTTATACTTGTATTTATTTACTTTTTTATAAGTAATAAATTGTTTTTAGAATCAAAAAATGAGAGTAATTTGTCATATTTAGCTCAAAATAAAACTGACGTTACAAATTCAATTGATGAAAAACTATTTGATAATGATTTTTATAAATCAAAGGTTTTTCTGCTAGGCGAAATTCATGGATATGCAGATAATCAAAAATTAGATAAAGAGCTACTTTTTTTCTTAAATAGAAAGTTAGGTGTGAGATACTATATAGCAGAAATGGATAGCATAACAGCAAAAAAAATAAATATTTTTTTGGAGGATAGTTTGAAAGATAGGGAAACATTAAAAGAAGTAGTATTAGCAATAAAGAAAAGAATACCACAACAGTCTAGTCAAGAATTATTTGATAAATGGAATGAAATATATGACTATAATCAAAAAATAGCAGATTCATTAAAAATAAAAGTAATTGGGATTGACAAAAATTTTGACGATAACTCAAAAGAGTCCAGAGATTTAGCAATGGCAAATAATTTTAAGAATACAATCAAAAAATTGAAACTTGAAAATGAAAAATTTTATGGTCTTTTTGGTTATTATCACGTTTTGCAAAATGCAACTGAAAATGGGAGAGGAACATTCGCTTCTGAATTAAAAAAATCAAATATTAAAACAACAAGTTTTGTTAGTTATACTATAGATAGTGAAATGTATATGCCAAAAAATCCTCAGTTTCCTACTCCAGAAAATGAAAAAATAGATTGGATAAATGCAGACGGTCCTTTACAATTAGTAAAAGGAATAAATGATCTAAAAGAATTAAGCAAGCCAAATACAATAACACTTTTTAAGTTAAATTCACAAAATTCGCCTTACAACAATTCGAAGTATTTAATCAATGTAAAATCTAGAATTTTTGGAGAAAATATAGTTCCTCAAAATGGTAGATTTACAACAGATTATTTTCAATATGTGTTTGTATTGAGAAATTCGCAGGCGCTTACAAAAATGAAATAGAAACAAATTTTTAAAAAATGTTTGATACAACATCATGACAAATAACGTTTATGTTTGACTTTAATTTTTTTGATACTTGTTTCTAAATTATATGACATTTTTATAATCCTTTTTACAACAATTTAATTTGCACTAAGGTTTCTCCAATGGTCACATGAACTATTTAAAAAAAACAATTAAAAGTTTATAATACATTTTATAATTCTAGTACAGCATGTAAAAACAGTTGATATTTTGAATAAAAAAAGGCTGAATTCCTTTATAGAATCAGCCTTGTATAATGTTTTAAATAATATTTTAGTTTAAAAACAATTATATGTTTACGTTACTATATTATTATTAAAGTTTAATTACATGCGTCTAACGTTAGTAGCCATAAGACCTTTTTGCCCTTGTTCTACTTTAAACGAAACTTTATCATTTTCTCTAATATCATCAATTAAATTTGATGTATGAACGAAAATTTCATTTCCTGTTTCTTTAATTGTAATGAAACCAAAACCTTTTGTATCGTTAAAAAACTTAACTGTACCTTCTTGCATAATATTTTTTTTAAAAAAGAGAATAATAAAAAATTTCTATAATTATACATAAAGGAACTATTTCTATTCTAAAAAAAGAAATCGTTTATTATTCTCAATAAATTAATCAACTTAACGCGTGATAATTAACGTGAAATACTTGAGATTAAAAATCAATTTGAAATTGAATATATTGAAAAGTATAAAGTAAAAGTAAAAAAATACAATATTTTAAGAAGTAAAAGGCTTGCTGCCAAAAAATTAAAAATGGTATGTCTAAAAAATTTAGTTTGTAACTAATTAATATCTTATCTCTGATATCGCTACAAATGTAAAGTAAATAGTTGGATAAATAACAATTTGACAAAAAAAACATTTTTTAAAATAAAAGTCTGTTACTGCTTTACATTTTTTTGTTAGACTAATTTTATAGGAAAAATCCATTCGAATACATTTATATGATATGAATTAGCTAAGGATGTTAGTTGATAATGGCTTGAAACTTTACCGAGAATAATAGATTGACTGACTTGATATACTTCAGAACATATTTCATTTTATAGATTTTTAGGAATAATAAATTAATATGATTATAATTTATGAAATCAAAAATTATTCAATTCGATGTTGAAAATTTATTATTACTCTTATTATTTATGAAGATAATGATGTAAATAATTATAACAACTAAAAAAGCTGTAGAAATTATATGAAGATGTGTTCCTATTTTAAATCGGTGCTTTTAATATACCCACTAATTATTTGTATAAAATATATCATAGTTAATTGTAAAAAATAATTTATAATAATCCTGATTTTAAATTGTATCATATAAAATAATCTTTCATTTCTAATGATGGCTTTATAGATTATCACTATATTTGAGAATATTTTATTTACATATAAGAAAATTCAAGAACTCTTATTTTTCAATTTTTTTTCAAAGATTATTCAGTATTTTTTCTAGTCTTTCTAGACTTCTATTCAATTACCACTTTGATTTTAATGTCCAAATTTAGATGTCTAAAACTATTGAAGTTTAGTTAGATTCATCATTTTTAAATGAAAGTTTCTTATACTCTATGTATATAATATAGAACAGGACACTCATTTTTAATTCCTAATTACTACAAAAAACACTATTATCTTCTATGAAGAAAAAAATATATCTTTTAGTATGGACTATCCTTATTCCAATATTTGGATGGTTAACTTATTTTGGACACAACTATTTTTCTGGAGCATTTTATTCTTTTATTTTATCTTTCTTGCTCATAGGAAGTGTACTTGCAGCTGTACACCATTCAGAAGTCATTGCTTATAGGGTAGGAGAGCCATTTGGTACACTTCTCTTAGCATTTGCTATTACTATAATTGAAGTCGCTTTGATTATTTCAATTATGTTAGGAGCAAAAGGATTAGAAACTATTACGCTTGCTAGAGATACAGTTTATGCAGCTGTAATGATTATTATTACTGGAATTATAGGAGGATGTATCATTATAGGCTCTATAAAATTTAAAGTACAGAATTTTACGCTTCAGGGTGTAAGTACAGCATTAATTACTCTTACTTCTATTATTATTTTTGTTCTTATTCTACCCAATTATACGATTAGTCATAATGGAGGTGAATATACATCTATGCAATTAGTTTTTGTATCTATTATTAGTTTAGGCTTATACTTTGGTTTTACAATGATGCAGACTATTCGTCATCGTAGTTATTTTATATCTCCAGAGAATAAATTATCTAAAAATAATGCGTTACATAAACTTCCAATAAAACCATCACGCAAGGAAATGTACATAAGTATTTTATTTTTGATATTGTGTCTTGGTATTGTTGTGTTATTGGCAAAGTTACTGTCAAAAGATGTAGAACATATTGTAAAATGGGCAGGTGCTCCAAAATCTCTAGTAGGAGTAATAATAGCAGGAATTGTACTTCTTCCGGAATGTTTAGCAGCTTTTCGAGCAGCAAGAAATAATCAAATTCAAACATCTTTAAATTTGGCTTTTGGTTCTGCCTTAGCAAGCATTGGGCTTAGCATTCCTGTAATTGCAATAACATCTGTAGTTACAGGGATAAGAATGAGTTTAGGTATTGATACTAAATCAACTATTTTACTAGGATTGTCATTATTTATTATTACTATTTCTTTAGCAACAGGGAAAACCAATATTATGCAGGGATTTGTATTAATATCAATTTTTCTAATTTATTTATTCACTATAATAATACCTTAGAAATCATATTATTTATTAGTTTTTTCTGATGGTAAACAATTATTAGCTAGATGTTTTATGTTAAAATTTCTTAAATATATAGAAGAAGATTGGAAATGTTAATGAGTGATTTTTTATATAAAAAGATAATTTTTCTTAAGTTCATTATTATATGGACACCCCCAATTGATAATTTGGGGTTATTTTTAAATCAACTCTTAATTATATTTGAAAAAAGGTTCAACTGTAATACAGTCAAACCCATTTGAAATATCATAATATAAAATTCTGAATAGCTTTTAAGCGTAATTTTTTACATTTTGAATATAATTTCTCACATCGTTTATAAAATTTGTAGATAAAAAAGAACCTTGTATACATTCTTTTTTATTTATCTCATTAAGCAATACAATTTCTTTTAATTCATGATTCAAATTAAAAACCGCTTCTATTGCTAATAAGTTAAGTTCTACAGTATAATTAGCATCTTCTATTTGAGTTTTATTTATAGCTTTACTTAAAGCAAATTGAGATTTTTGATATTCATTAATATAATATATTAAATTATCCAATTCATCATTAATTCTTCCAGTTGTCATAATTATTTTTTTAAAAGGTACACAATAATAATTAAACTCTCTACTTTATGTGTAATTATAACATAGAAATAACATAAATGGAAACATATTTAATAAATTCAAAAAAGTAATGAAAGAAACTCATCTCATTCTATACTTTTTCTCTTCAAATATTCATCATAAATGAAGGATTTTATTATTCAGAAAGTTTAATTAGACTCTTTTCAAAAAGCTATTCTTTGTTTTCAATTAAAAATCTTATTTAGCTTAAGTTTTATATTAAAAACAATAGAAGTATTTTGTTTAACAAAATAAGGAATTAATGAAGGAAAATAAATAGATTTTTATTTGAAACGGAAGTTATTTTTACAGTTTATTGTTATAAATAAGAGCCTAATTAAAATTAAGTATAAAATAAGTTGAAATAAATTATTTGATAAGTATTAAAATAGGCTCTTGAAATTCAATCAATTCATCATCATCATTACTTTCACAGTTGATTGAATTTTTTTATATAAAATATAAATTTTGGGCGTTCCCTTTGGTCGGGATTTCCGTTGCAATCTTTTCTAATCAGAAAAGGATTTCCTCTACAATCCCTAACGCAAATACGAATCAATATTTATATTAAATAAACAATTTTTATAAATTACTTTGTAAGTAAGCAATCATTTTCTCAGCAACTTCTTCCGAAGATGCAGGATTTTGACCTGTAATTAATAAACCGTCTTCTACAACATGCACTCCCCAGTCTTCAGTTTTAGAGTAATGACCTCCTAATTTTTCTAATTCAACCTGAACTAAGAATGGAACAACATCTGTTAATTGTACAGCATCTTCTTCAGAATTAGAAAAACCAGTTACATTTTTTCCTTTTACAAAAGGTTCTCCATTACTTAAAGTAATATTCTTGAAAACTCCTGGAGCATGACAAACAGCACCAACTGGTTTACCAGCATTATAGAAATCTAAAATCAATTGTTGAGAATGCGCATCATTTGCTAAATCCCATAGTGGTCCATGACCTCCTGGATAGAAAATAGCATCATAATCCTCAGCTTTTTCTTTAGCTAATACATGTGTTTTTGCAATTAAAGCTTTAACATTTTCGTCTTTATTGTAACGCTCTGTAGCTTCTGTTTGTGCAGCTTCAGTTTCGCTATTAGGATCTATAGGAGCTTGTCCTCCTTTAGGTGTAGCAATAGTAACTTCGTGTCCAGCATCTACAAATTTGTAGAAAGGAGCAGCAAATTCTTCTACCCAAAATCCTGTTTTATGTCCTGTATTTCCCAATTCATCATGAGAAGTAACAACAAATAATATTTTCATAGTTTTAATTATTTAAATTCAACAATAAATTCTTCATTTGGTAGTCTAACTTTTTTCATAGATCCAATCCAGTCTAATTCAGGATCGGCAACACCAACATACATTAAAGATACACTTTTAAGACCTAGCTGGTCTAATTTTAAAACTTTATCTACAATAGCGTTATCAAAACCTTCTACAGGAGTAGCATCAACTTTTAATTCAGCAGCTTGTGCTAATGCAAGCCCTAACGCAATATAAGTTTGACGAGCAGTATGTGCAAAATTTTCCTCTGCTGATGTATTCAAGTAAATACCTTTTATTTTATCTGTATAACTTCCGAAACGACCTCTTGGCAATCCTCTTTCATCTGTAGTAAAATCATATACTTTATCAATTCTTTCTGCTGTATAGTTGTCCCAAGCAGCAAAAATAATTACATGTGAACAATCTCTCATACATTCAGGATTAAGAGCTCCTTCTACCAATTGATTTTTTAAATCTTGGTTCTCTACAACTAATACTTTAAAAGGTTGTAATCCAGATGAAGTAGGTGCTAGTCTAGCAGCTTCTAAAATTTTATCAATTTTATCTTGACTAACTTTTTGCGATGGATTGTATGCTTTTACTGCATGTCTCCAATTTAAATCTTCTATTAATGACATTTTTTTAATTATTTAGTTAAAAACACAAACAACATAGCAATTAAAGCAGGAATACCTTGTAAAAAAAATATTTTTTTACCAGAGGTTATACCTCCAAAAATACCTGCAACAGTAATACATCCTAAAAAGAATAGACGAATATTACAACTCCATTCATGATTTTCTATAAAAAAAGACCAAATAAGTCCTGCAATCAAAAAACCGTTATATAATCCTTGATTAGCAGCTAGTCCTTTCGTAGGAGTAAACAAATCTTTTGGTAAAGATTTAAATGTTTTTTTACCTGCTGTTTCCCAAGCAAACATTTCCATCCAAAGAATGTAACAATGTTCAATTGCAACAACTACGGTTAAAGTACTTGCTATAATTTCCATATCTATTGTATTAACCTACAGAAACATTTAATTTAACTTCAATATTTCCACGAGTTGCATTAGAATAAGGACATACTTTATGTGCTGTTTCAATAAGCTTTTGAGCTTCTTCCATTGAAACACCTGGTATATTAGCATGTATCTCAGCTGCAAGACCATAACCTCCGCTTTCTAATTGTCCGATAGCTACTTTTGCTGTAACGCTCGTTTCTCCTGTTTTTATTTTTTGCTGTTTGATCACCAAATTCAAAGCGCTATCAAAACAGGCAGAATATCCTGCTGCAAATAGCATTTCAGGGTTTAAAAAGTCATCATTTGCACCTCCTAATGCTTTTGGAGTACGTACTTGCATATCTAAAACACCGTTTTCACTTTTTACTTGTCCACTTCTACCTCCCGTAGCTGTAGCCTGAGTTTCATATAATTTTTTCATTGTTGTTTGTTTAAAATTTTATTTGCTATTTTTTTTAATTGTTTAAGCTCATCTACAGATATCGCCATTGATTCTAACAATTTTTCTGGAATATCTTTGACTTTCTCTTTCAAAGCACTTCCTTTTTTGGTCAAAGAAATTACTACAATGCGCTCATCTTCAATATTTCTACTTCTAACAACCATTTCTTTTTGCTCCATTCTTTTTAGTAAGGGTGTTAGTGTACCGCTGTCTAAGAAAAGTTTTTCACCTAATTGCCCTACTGTTTGCTGTTGTTCTTTCCATAAAACCATAAGCACTAAATACTGTGGATAGGTAATATCAAGTGGATCTAAATATAAACGGTACATGTTGATTATCTTTTTTGAAAGCGCATATATGGGAAAACAAAATTGATTATCTAGTTCTAGCGTATCTTTCATAGTTCATCAATATTAAATTACATAACAAAGTTACAAAATTATATTGTACACAATATAATTTTGTAAAACATTAACAAATGTTTTATTAAAAATTACAATCTGTAAACATTAAGTAATACCTTTTATAATATTTAGAAATAGAATTTTATTAGTTTTTATTTTATTAAGGATAAATATTTTTCATATCCTTTAGCTTTCATTTCTTCTTTTGATATAAACTTTAATGATGCACTATTAATACAATATCTCAATCCTCCTTTATCTTTTGGACCATCATCAAAAACATGACCTAAATGAGCATTACCAGTTTTACTTCTTACTTCAGTTCTTTTCATTCCAAAAGAATTATCATTTATTTCTTCAATAAGATTTTTACTGATTGGTTTTGAGAAACTTGGCCAGCCACAACCTGATTCAAATTTATCCGTTGACACAAAAAGAGGTTCACCAGTTGTTATGTCTACATAAATTCCTTCTCTAAATTCAGAATTATATTCATTTGAAAAAGGTTTTTCTGTTGCACCATTTTGTGTAACATCGTATTGCAAAGAAGTTAAATGTTTTTTAAGTTCACTTTGGCTTTCTTTGATATATTCTTTTTCTTGAATAGGATTTGCCTTACGAGCATCATCAAATAAACTTGGTGATATATGGCAATATCCTTTTGGATTTTTATTTAAATAATCTTGATGATAATTTTCTGCATCATAAAAATTATGTAAAGGCATATTTTCTACTACAATTTTTTGATTATAATTTTTTTCTAAATCTTTTAACTTCTGATCGATTAATTTAGAGTCAGTTGGGTTTGTATAATAAATTCCTGTTCTATATTGTGTCCCTAAGTCATTTCCTTGTTTGTCTAGACTCGTAGGATCTATTGTCTTAAAATACAAATCAATTAATAATCCTAGATCAACTATATCAGGATTATAAGTTACCTTGACAGTTTCAGCAAAACCAGTTTTACCTGTGATCACTTCTTTATAAGAAGGCTTTTCTATAGTTCCATTAGCATAACCTACAACTGTATTTGTAACCCCTCTGACCTGTTGAAAAAAATGTTCTGTTCCCCAAAAACATCCTCCTGCAAAATATATTTCATTTTCTGATGTGTTATTCATTTTCTGATGTTTATTCGATTTAACTAAATTATTTTTATGAGTTTTACAACTTATACTTGTTAGTATTATTCCTGTAATAATTAATGAGCTTATGATGAATAATTTTTTCATGATTTTTTATTTAAAGATTGAGCTAAAAGAGTGAAACCAAAGCCGAAGTAAGCTATATCTTTTAAAATGAAAAAATCTGTTACAGGAACTCCATCAACAAATTTCCAAATCCCGGGAGTTGTAAAAAGATAACTAAGAGTTGTTCCGAAAATAATAAGAATAGCTATTCCCGCATATTTTTTTAATGATTGATATTTTAAAGTTAAAACAACTAATAATGCTACAAGTAATTCAAGTACTCCAACTATATTAGATACAGTTTGATCACTAAATATTTTATAAATCCAAAACGATAATGGGTGATTTTCTACAAGAGACTTTATAGCTTGAGCCTCTGTTGGTGTAAACTTAAAAATGCCTATCCACACTAAAAGTAATACTGTTCCAAATAGAGGTAAGTAATATCCTATTTTGTAAAGATTTATAAAGGGTGAATTAATATTCAAATTATCTTTATGAGTATGAACTAAATTTTTTGTTTCCATTTTTTATTAATTTTAATTATAAATAAGATCTTTTATAATAGTAGTCGGATAAATAATTAAAACCTGACAAAAAAAATATATTTTTTTTGTTAGGTATAAATCTTTCTATAAATTTTTATAAAAAAACCATTGTAAATGTATTGTTTACAATGGTTTGTGTTTTTTTTATTGTTTTATGAATTCATCTAAAATTTCATTAAATACGTGATGTATTATAATTAAAATAAAAATTAACTTAAGACTATAATTTGGAAATTATTTAATTAATATTTTAGTCTTACAAATGGCAGTTTAAAAATAAAATATTAATTATCTATATATTTTAATTTTTGATGGTAAATATTCGTAATGTATTTACTCATGTTTATAATGAGTTTCTATTTTGGACTTTATTTTAGATTTCAAATCATCTACATTAATTAATTTTTCTTTTGAATTTTGTTTCTTCAAAAGATTATCTATTAGCTTTACTTTCTTGTAGTAAGAAGCGCACCATTTACAACAATAAATATGTAAATTCAATCTCAAATTTTGAATTAATGAGATTTTTTTTGCATTTTTTTTCTCTATTTCAAATGTTATTTCATTACAAGGCATAATAACCCAATGAATAATTTTATTCCACATAAGTTAATTTTTAATTAGATAAATTTGATTCAATGCACTCTCTTAATTGTAATCTAGCTCTTTGAAGAATCTTCCATAAATTAGTCGAAGTAATTCCTATTTCCTGACAAACAATTTCTGTTTTTTTTTGTTTTAAATAGTAAAGTTTTATAGGAATTAACCATTTATTAGGTAATTTTTCTAAACAATTTTCTAAATAGTTTTCTCTAATATTATTTTCATTTTCTGTCCAATCATTTAATATATTTTTATCAATCCAATTACCATTTTCATCAAAAAAATAATCTAAAGTGATCTCATTTTTATTATTATATTTTTTTCTGTAAAAATCAGAAATTTTATTTTTCAAAATACTAATTAACCAAGTTTTTACAGAGCTATTCCATTGAAATTTTTCATAATTTTCAAAAGCTGAAATAAAAACATCTTGTACTAAATCTTCTGCATCTTCTTTGCTAGATATTAAATAGTTAGTTTTTTTTAATAGGTCCAATGTATAATCATCAATCCATTTTTGGATATTAATATTTTTATCTTTATTTATCATAGGTATATTTTTATAGAAAAGTAATATTTTATATCATAGAAAAAAAACTATAAAAAATGATTACTTTTTCTTATTGCAAAATTTCAAGTACTTTCTTCTAAAGTTGTAATAAATATAGAAAATTCTAAAGCTACATCAGATATTAATCCTTCTTATAATGATAATAAAACTGTACGTTGTCAAAATAAATGGGACACCTCTTTCTAAAAATTAAGAGAGGGTTTGGTTTATAAATTTATTATTTTTTCTTGAAAATACAATTGCCTTCTTTTGGCAATCGTTTGCCGTTTAATAATTGCTCTTTGTTCTAAAATTTTATCTGCTCTACCAAAATATACATCTGAAGGTGTAAGGTTGTTCAAAGCCTCATGATACCTGCAATTGTTATAGTTTTCTACAAACTTATTTAAGGCTTCAATCAGCTCATCAGGATGGTAATAATGATCCAGTTTTACTACATTTTTCATCGTTCTGTGGTACCTTTCGATTTTCCCTTGCGTTTGAGGATGCAGAGGCTTTCCTCTAACATGTTTCATTTTTTGAGTATTTTTCAAGTAATCTTTTAACTCACTTGATACATAACAAGGTCCATTATCAGATAATAATTTTGGTTTCTGTTTCGTTTTTAATTTCGCTTTTTCAATAGCTGTTTTTACAGTTCTTTTCACATCTTCAGCTTTCATTGAACTGCATAATTCCCAATGAATAATATATCGGCTGTAATCGTCTAAAATCGTGCTCAAATAATACCATCCCCATCCAATAATTTTAAAATAAGTAAAATCTGTTTGCCACATTTGATGAACAAAATTCGTTTTATCTTTAAATTCATTCGCTGCTGAAATCAGAATGTGATTGGGCGCTGGAATTAAATCTCGTTGCTTCAATATCCGATAAACACTCGATTCCGATATATAAATCCCTAATTCATCGGTCATTTTAAAAGCCAGTTCTCTAGCAGATAATTCAGGATAATCCAAAGCTAATTCTACAATTAAATCTTTCTGAGATTCAGGAATACTATTCCATTTTCGATGCATTGAATAACGTTTAGATTCTAAACCCTCAAATCCATTTTCTAGATAATTTGAATACCATTTGTAAAATGTACTTCGTGCTATTCCAAATTCCTCTAAAGTACGTTTAACTCCAATTTCTGAACGAGTTACAGTCTGAATTATTTCATATTTTTCACTTGCTGATAATCGCATATATTTCTTAAATTTATTGATTAATCCAACGAATCCAAGGTTTTTTTTACGATATCATAACGCACAACTAAATCGGCTACAATCTCTTTTAATTGTAAATTTTCTTTGCGGAGATCAGAAACTTCATCACTTGTTGCTTCACGTGTAATATCACCAGATAATCGCTTTTTACCAGCTTCTAAAAACTCTTTGTTCCACTTATAAAATTGAGATTGTGAAATAGCATATTTGCGACAAAGTTCAGCTACTGAAATCTCAGCACGTAAGGCTTCCATCACAATTAAAATCTTTTGTTCCGCTGTAAATATTCGTCTTGTGTTTTGACGAATATCTTTTACAAATTTTTCAGGAGTTTTCTTTTTTGAATTTGCCATAATTAAAATTAATGCTTTTAAAAACACTATCTTAAATTTTAGGTCTTAGATGTCCACTTTTTGCTGACGATTTACAAATTCAACTAATTTATCCCTTGAGTTAAAAAATAAATTGATAGCAGAAGTGTTGTTTATAAGAGCATTTACGCACTTTAATTTGATGAATGTATATGGTAAAATACCCTATATCACTACATCCAATTATCAAATCAATCGATATGTTTACCGTGATGAAATAAAGATTGTTTACGATAATATCGAAAAAGATTTGCTTCAAGCAAAAGACTTATTGGTAAATAATGTGGCGTCTACTGCGAATAACAGAGTAACTATATATGCAGTATCAGCCCTATTAAGTAAGGTGTACTTATACCAAGAAAAATGGGACAAAGTAGTGAGTGAAACGCAAGGAATTGTTCAAAATCAGAACTTTTCATTTCAACAACCAATAGAAAATCAATATAAAAAGGAAAGCAAGTCTACAATATTTCAATTTTCATCGACCATAAATGGTGAAAATACGTTAGAAGGATCATATTTTATTATTAATAGCGGACCTCCAACTCGGGTAGCTTTACGACAAGATTTTATAAGCCAGTTTGATCCATTGGATAAAAGGTTACAATTTTGGACAAAGAAAGTAAGCAATACAACAAATACACAATCTTGGTATATACCTTATAAATATAAAGAAAATGCAAATACAGGTTCAAGCAAAGAGTTTTCTATTGTATTTGGTTTGTCAGAAATAGTCTTGATAAGAGCAGAAGCTTATTTGCATACAAACGAATTGGCATTGGCAGTGAAAGAAATTAATATCATTCGAGAGAAAGCAGGGTTAAATCCGTTTAATTCATCTAATCCAAATGAAATTCAAAAAGAACTTATACTTCAAAGAAAACTAGAATTGTTTACAGAACATGGAAACAGATGGTTTGATTTGAAACGTTGGAAAATAGCAGAGGAAACCCTAAAACCTATAAAATCAAATTGGAAACCAAGAGATTTAATTTTACCAATTCCAGAAACCGAATTATTGATTAATCCTAATCTAAATCCTCAAAATGATGGCTATTAAATATGTCAATTCAATACTAGTTATGCTGTTTGTCTGTTCGGGATGCTTTTCAAAAGCGCAAGAGAATCAAAAAACTTCGAATTGGACAAAACATACTTTATTTACAGACGTAAGTAGCGATGGAAAGTGGGTTGTTGTAAATGATATGCAAGATAAAAATAATGTTATACTTGTACAGACAGATTCTGGTGTTAGAAAAGAATTGGAGTCAATCATTCTTTTGAAATTTTTGAAAAATAATGATATACTATCTTTTGTTGATGAGAAATCAAATTTACATCTAATTGATTTAAAAACACTAAAAACAATTTTCCAAGTTGAAGTACTACATAAAAGATATTTTACAAATCATGATCAAACGATAATTTCATACCTAAGAAAGGGAGAAAAAGAGAAAAAAGATTTACAGTTACTTGATTTGAAAAGTAACAAGTCATATACGATACACGATGTAGAAAACTACCAGTGGCATCCCGCCAAAGATGAGTTAGTTTTTCTAACATCAAATACGGATTCTAACACTAAAACATTGAAAAAATGGGAATCGGGTTCAGAAAATCAACAGTCTCTCTTTATAACCCCAAAAAATGAAGTAAAGATATTAGGGTGGCAAAGCGATCAAAAAAGTATACTTCTATTAGAAGATACGGTTGACGGAGGGATACTTTACACGATTAATACCCAAAATAAGGAGGTGAAATCTTTGGCTTGTAAAGCATTATTTTCTGATGAGGTAGCTCGTAAAATAAATGGTTTTGATAGTACAAGTGATCGTAACGGAATAGTCTTTTTTAATGTAGATATCGTAAAGAGTAAAAATGATAATTACAGTATTTGGGATACCCAAGATGCTTTAATAGCACCAAGAAAAGCTGTTGCTGAAGAATATGTTTTGAATAAACAGAGCATAAGATGGGATACAAAAACAAATGAATCTTCTATCATTACTTCAAATAAATTGAATGCAGTAATCATTAAACCTAACTTTAATTATGCATTAGCGTATGACTTTCTAGAAAATGAACCTTCTACAGAACAATATACTGTTGCCGATTTATACCTTAAAAAATATGAAAAAGGAGAAGAGAAGTTAATTGTTCCAGCACATTATTTTTCTTACGACTATCTTTCGTTTTCGCCGAGCGGAAAATATATCATGTATTTTAAAGATAAAAAATGGTGGGGATATGATACAGAAAATGATAAGCACATTAAAATTACCATACCATCAAATTATTCTTTTTATAAAACAAACGATATGTATTATAAACATCCAACACCGTATGGAATAGAAGGGTGGTCTATGGATGAAAATGAAGTGTTTGTGTATGATGAGTTTGATATTTGGATGTACAATATTAAAAATGCAACGGCTAAAAAAATAACAGTTAGTAAAGGGGATATAAGTTATAGATTTAATAAAAAAGAACTAAAAAATACTTCTTACATTGATATCAGTCAAAAGTTGATGTTAGATCTATCGAATAAAGATGAGAAAAATGGTTTTGCTTTTCTTGAAAAAGGAAAAGTTGTACCAATTGTCTTCGAATCCTATACAATTGAAAATGCTGTATGTATTAATAAGCAAACATGTTTTTTTAAGAAGTTTAGGTATAACTTATCTCCAATTATTGAGCGCATAGATTTGACTACCAAAAAAAGAAAGATAGTATATCAAAGTAATCCCGATTTGGCAAAATTAGATTTAGGTAAAAGTGAAAGTATAGAATACAAGAACATAAAAGGAAACAAATCGAAAGGGATTTTACTTTACCCAACTAATTTTAATCCTAACAAACAATATCCTGTTATTTACTATGTATACGAGAATATGACGTATAAAGTAAATCAGTTTGCAAGTCCAACAAAATATACCGAAGACGGTTTTAACATTCTTAATTATATATTGGATGGGTATTTTGTTTTTTTACCCAATTTAGATTATCAAATAGGAAATTTAGGTGAATCAATTGTCGTGAATATAGAAAATAGTGTAGAAGAACTAGCAAGTCGATCATATATTGATAAGAATAGATTTGGATTAATTGGGCATTCGTTTGGTGGTTATGAAGCGGCATTTATAGCAACACATTCCAATTTGTTTAAGGCAATTGTAGCGGGTTCTGGCGTGATGGATTTGGTTTCTTGGTCGCATGATGTACAATGGGAAGGTTGGTTTAGAGAGCAAGCATGGAGGTTAGAAAGTCAGCAGTTTCGAATGAAAGAAAGTTATTATACAGATAAAAATAACTATATAAGAAACTCACCTTTCTATCAGGTGGAAAACATGAAAACGCCTTTATTGTTGTGGGCTGGTAAATCTGATTATAATATAAATTGGTATCAAAGTATATATATGTATATGGCTATGAAAAAATTAAATAAAGAAGGTAAATTGATTTTATTTAATAACGATGGTCATTATTTAACGCGTAAAGAGAACCAAGAAATGTTATATGATTCAATCTTAAATTGGTTTAATACGTATTTAAAATAAGAGAAAGGAGCTCTTACGCTCCTTTCCTTTAAATTATGGTTGCCAATGCATCAAGTTTTGACTACATTGAGTACCATTTTTAAATTCAAATACTTCTTTAGAACCAATTGTACAACTTACAGTTCCTATGTTATTGCAAGTGGCATCTACCTGTTCACATTCTTCTAAATCATTGTAAATATAGGCAGTTGCATACTCTGTAGATTCATTAGAAGATTTCCCTTCAGTGGCAAATGCAAAAGCAACAGCCATCATTCCTACCCCGATAGGTAGCGCTTTTTTTAGAAAATTTGTTTTCATTTTGTTTCATTTTAATGTGGTGACTTACTCTATTATACAGGTTTTCAGTCTTCCCCTGCGTTGCGCAACGATTTATTTTTTTAATTGGTAACGATAGATTTCATCATCAATTACAGCGAAAACAGAGTTTTGGTATATTTTAAAATCCCTAAGTTGTTGTTTAGGTTTATGATAGAGGTAAAAACTGTGGAGATAATGGTTGTTTACGAGATCATATACATCTATGATGCTTGCACTTTGGTGTTCTTCTTCAAAATTTCCCAGTCGTTTGCTGTGGATGTAGAGATAATCACCATAGGTAGCTATCGTTTCATTCACTCGAATTGTCTTTGGACCTAATCGATAGTTTTGGTCTTTTTTATAAAAAGCAACATCAAGTTCTGGTTCATTTAAAGAATCGATGCTTTTCATAACATTTTTTTCATTCATCATAGAATCAAGGATGATAATTTCATTTTTATAATAATAGACATATAAAAAAATCTGATGTTGTTCATTCCAAATGAGTAATCCATCCAAATCAAATGCTCCATTTTGTTGGCTTTTTAGAGTTGTATCGTTTATTTTTAGTTGAAATCCATCCACTGTTTTATACAATATAGCGAGTGCTGTTTGTTTAGTTTTTTGACTTGTTACAGAAAGACCAAAATGATCATCTTTTCCAGGAACATATTGATTGTAATAAGCATTATCAATAGTTTCAAGAGAAGTCGTGTAATCATATAATATTCCTTTTTCTATAATTCCTACTGTTCCATCCCCTAAGTAGAAATAAGGGGAGTTAACGTATGTTATTATTCGTTTATAAGGGAGTAGCTCATTTTTTATTTTGATCCGATTATTAGTCACATTTTGTGTATGATAATCATAAGTTCTAAGAAATAAAGGAGCATTAGGATGAGCTAAATAAGCATAGCAACTATCAATACCTGCTATATAATATCCTGTGGATTCTAGATTGAGTGTAGTTAGTTTTTCTGCAAAATGCGGAATGTATTTACGTGTAAAAGCATTATTATATTGAGATTTTTTTTCAGATAAACCGTATATAATGGTTACACTAACAACTCCGATTATTGTAAGAGTAGTTTGTTCAATTATATAGCCTCTCCATGTTTGAGAGGATTTTGCTATTCTAATGCCAATTAGAGCCAAACATACAAATACGATATTAAAAATCAAATGTTCCGTCCATCCCATCTTTTCTAAAACTCCACCACAAGAACAAGGAGTAAACGCCGTGAAATGTAGAATAATGACAATATAAGTAGTGAACATCACCATTAATAAAAGTGAAATCTGCAAGGCTAATTTTCTAGTTCGCTCAAACATCAAGAAAACTGCTGTTACAAGTTCTATAGCAATAATTCCATACGATATAGGAATCGCATAACTTGCTAATAAGGGCGATTGTCCTAACTGAGTTTGAAAAGTTTCAAAATCCATCAGTTTACTCACCGCTGCATAAATAAACAAAACAATAAATAGGTAGCAAATGAGCGTTTGTATAAACGGTGCAATTTTTCTCATCTTTTAGTATTTTAATTCATAAAAAATAACTTCCTAACATCTAACATCAGTTTCCGTTTTCATCTTCATCAATAGTTCTCATATAGGGATCTTTATCACGAGGCGGGTCGTTTTTAGAAGGAATGCTATCCTTAATATTATCTTTCAAAGAAGAAGTAATACGTTCTGAATGAATTGGGGTGTCAATTAGAATATTTTCATCTTCTATACAGCTATTGAATACAAAACACACAAGTACAATTAAATAAAAAGATTTCATAGTTTCTCATTTTTAAAGTTTGTATCGAAATTAGGTTTAGCGTAAAAAATAGGAGGTATGTCAATGCGTCAAAAACATAAAAAGCCTGTCTAATTTATAAATTCATACACTCCAAATGTTAAATGATTTGCGGTTAAAAAATGAATTTGAATATTGAAAAAGGATGTTGAGACTGGCATTAAAACTCTCACGTTAAGAAAATATTTGAATGTAACGTTAAAAAGGTTTTAGCCCGTAGGTTTTTTAAAATCTTTAGTGGAATGAGAACATTTTTAGTAGAGAGGTTTACAGCCTTGACTTTTTGGTTACTCTTTAGTCAAGTAAAAAGTGACATTAATGAAAAGGAATACCTGAGCCACACCGTGGCTCCTCCTCTTAATTTCAAATGTTTTTGTGTCAAGACTTCCCCAAAGGGCATATGAATTCATTTAAAAACAATAATAACTCATGAATAAAAATGAACATATAATTATTAATCAACTTGTAACAATTTTACCTAAGCTCCACAGGAGCTTCTCCTCTTAATCTCAAATTTTTAATTTCAAATGTTTTTGTGTCAAGACTTCCCCAAAGGGTACATGAATTCATTTAAAATAGAATTAACAAAAACATGAATAAAAATGAAAATAAGATTCTTCGACAAGTCCAGAATGACAAAATCTGTTGTTAAAAGTGGATTTGAGTATTGGAAAAAGGATGGAGAAACCGGCATTAAAACTCTCACGTTAAGAAAATGGTTGAATGTAACGTTAAAAAGTTTTTAGCCCGTAGGGTTTGTAAAAAGTTTAGTGGAGTGAAATCATTTTTAGTAGAGAGGTTTACGGCCTTGACTTTTTGGTTACTTTTTAGTCAAGTAAAAAGTGACATTAATGAAAAGGAATACCTGAGCCACACCGTGGCTCCTCCTCTTAATCTCAAATGTTGTTAAAAGTGAATTTTTTTTATTTCGTTATGTTAATGTTTTTCAATTATCATAAAAAAAACTTAATTAATAAAACATGAATATAAGAAAAAACTATTAAATTAATTTAGAATAAATTAAAATAATGAAATAGCTTTGTCAAAATTTTCAAAATGAAAAAAGTAACAATAGTACTTTCATTATTATATGCGTGCATTACTTCTGCACAAGAAAAAGATTCAATACAGACAAATACATTAGGCGAAGTAATTATCAATACTTTTATAAAAAAAGATACCGATACTTCAAATAAAATGCCGTTGAAGTTTATCGAGAATCCTCAAGTTTTTTCGAGTATTGATAAATCAGTTTTAGATCATCAAGTTATTTTTACAGTAGACGATGCTTATCGTAATGTAACTGGTTTACAAAAAATGTGGAATTCTACCGGTCGATCTGGAGATGGAGGAGCTTATGTTACTTTAAGAGGTTTTGTTTCCAACAACTCTTTACGTAACGGTTTGGTAGCCCCTGTTTCTACTACAATAGATGCTGTAAACTTAGAAAGATTAGAAGTATTGAAAGGTCCTTCTGCTACAATGTTTGGTAGTAATGTTACGTCTTATGGAGGTGTTGTAAATAGAATTACAAAAAAACCGCATGAAAATTTTGATGGATCAGTAAGTATTGCAGGTGGAAGTTATAATTACTACCGTGCATCTGCAGATATTAATGCTCCAGTTACGAATGATAATAAATTAATGTTTAGAGTCAATACAGCGTATACAAATTCTGGTACTTTTCAGAAAAAAAATAGTGGAAATGAATATTTTGCTTTTGCTCCATCATTACGTTACAAACCGAATGATCGATTAGATATCAACGTTGATCTTGAAATGTACGAAAATAATGCAATGGCTGAGCAGATGTTTTTTTACTTAGCAGGTAATCCTTCTTTAGGGATTAATAATATGAAAGATTTTGAAAGAGTTTTGGGATTAGATTACAAACAATCTTATGTTGGAGATGGTCTTAAAGCCAAATCAAAAGTCAGAAATTTATTTGGTCAAATAAATTATAAAATTAACGATCATATTAAATCATCTACGAATATTAGTAATGCTTATTCTCAATCGAATGGATTTAGCCCATATTTTTATGTTGCTCCAGAAAGTACTTATACTAAAAATCCATTAGATACAGAATTAGGCGTTATGCGTGCAGATCAATCAACAAGAGATAGTAAAAAAACAATTTTCCAATTACAACAAAATTTTAATTTCGATTATACATTTGGTAAAATGAGAAATAGAACGGTTGTTGGTTTAGATTATATGCAAACCAAAAATAATCAAATGTTTATTTCTGGTGATTTTGATTGGGTTCCGTTTAAAAATGGAAATTATTCAAACATGAATAATCATACTTTACAAGATTTTTATAATACTTCGAATTCGGTTGGTGAATATCCAATAATAGGTGAATTAAATACGTATAGTGCTTATATATCAAATGTTTTTACACCAGTACAAGGATTAAATATTTTAGCTTCTATTCGTTACGAGAATAACGATTCTAAAAGAGGTAATTTATATAATAACCCAACAGAACCATATTCACAATCAGCTTGGTCTCCAAAGTTTGGATTTGTATATGAATTTGTTCCAACTAAATTCTCTGTTTTTGGTAATTACCAAAATAGTTTCAAAAGCAATGGATATTATGCCATAGATAAAGAAAATACTCAAGTTCTTTCTGATCCTGAAAAAGGAAATCAATTTGAAGGAGGTTTTAAAATGAATATTTTTAATAATAAAATTAATGCGACCTTAAGTTATTATAATATCAATGTCAAAAATTCTTTATTATATACAGGAGAATATACTGATACTTTTCAATCTGTTCAATCACAATCAGGAAAGGTAAAAAGTGAAGGGGTAGAATTAGAGCTTAATGCTTATCTAGTGAAAGGATTTTCGCTAGTAGGAGGTTTGGCTTATAATAATGCAAAAATTGAAGAAAATCCAACAGATACTTCTTTAGAAGGAACAAGACCTACAACTGCTGGTTCTGAGTGGTTAGCAAATTTTAATGCAAGTTATCAATTCTTAGATGGTAAAATAAAAGGATTAGGATTCGGAATTGGAGCAAACTATGCGAGCAAAAATCAAGTAAATAGCACCTTTTATTTACCAGAATATTTTATCGTAAATGCAAATGCTTTTTTCGATGCGAAGAAATTTAGAATAGGTGTAAAAGTAGATAATCTAACAAATGAACATTATTGGATTGGTTATACAACAGCAAATCCACAACAGTTAGTAAATGTTTCGGGAAGTCTTACATATAAATTTTAATCAAAAATGGCTTCCAAGCAAAAATCATCAAAAAAAGTAGGAAAACTGAAAAAAATATTTGGTAAACTACATCTCTGGTTTGGGTTAATTATTGGATTAATAATTTTTGTTGTTTCAGTAACTGGGGCGTTATATGTTTTCAAAGATGAATTTGAAAATATTGCGCGTAAGGATGTTATCTATCATCAAGAAAAAGATGTAGAGAATAAGAAAGTTATCCCAATTCGTCAACTTGAAAAATTAGTTGACGAACAAACCCAAGAAAAATATCCTATTCATTGGGTAAATATACCAATGGATAAAAACATGTCTTATATGTTCTATTGGTATGAACATGATGTAAATGCTTGGAATTATTTTGATGAATTTCCTATTTATAAACAAGCTTATGTAAATCCTTATACAGGTAAAGTTTTAAGAGTTTATGATGAAAAAAATGGCTTTTTTAATATCGTAAAAATGATACATTGGAGTTTCTTATTAAAACAGAGCTGGGGAAGCTATGTGGTAGGAATTCCTGTTATTATCTTTATTTTTATGTTAATTAGCGGTATTGTATTATGGTGGCCAAAAAATAAAGCTGCTAAAAAACAACGCTTCTGGTTCAGATGGAAAAACATAAATAATTGGAAACGTAAAAATTATGATCTTCATAATATCTTAGGTTTTTATTCTTCAATTTTCGCTTTAATATTTTCTATTACTGGATTATTTTATGCTTTTTTCTTTATTCAAGCTGCTATTTATGTGATATTTTCGGGAGGCAATACAACTTATCCAGATTTTTCTCATATAAAAACAACTGCGCCAATTGAATTAAGACAAGAATCTACACTCGATAAGATTATTGAAACTGTAAAAACCAACTATCCTAACTCGTATGGTTTCTCTATTGATTTAGGACATGAACATATGGACGATCATGAACATCCAAATTTTGAAGTTTATGTTGCACATAAAAAACAAGTTTATTATAGCAGCAGTAGTTTAATTTTTGATGAAAATTCAGGAGAATTGCTACATATACATGATCCAAAAGATAAGAACTTTGGAGAGAAAGTTGTTGGAGCAAATTATGATATTCATGTTGGATCTATTTTAGGATTGCCTACAAAAATATTGGCTTTTGTTGTAAGCTTAATTTCTGCTTCTCTACCAGTAACAGGTTTTATGATATGGTGGGGAAGAAGGAAAAAAAAGAAGAAAAGTTAAGTTGTTTTTAAATAAACTTTAAGATGTCAAAGGACCTCTAATTCATTTTTTATGTGAATTTGAGGTCTTTTTTTATCAAAAGAGAATACTCATTTAGATAAATGGTTAATCAACTAACTTAAAATTCTACAGAAAATAAATGAAATTGCAAAACATTGTATTGAAGACTTAGACGATAATAAGGAATAACAAAAACCAGTTGTCATTCCGAAGTAGTGAGAACGGATGAGGCATCCTTTTTTGTTTCGTTTTTTTGGATGAGCTTCCCCGTAGGGCATATGAATACCGATAATTAAAATAGATAAGCTATGAATAATAAAATGAAAATAAAGAAAAGGAATACCTGAGCCACACCGTGGCTCCTCCTCTTAATCTCAAATGTTATTGAAAATGAATTAAAACTCCGACGATTTAGAATCGAAATGTAATTCAACTCTAAATTATTGGAATAAAAAAAGTTGGAGTGTTTGAGCGAAGCGAGTTGCCAACTTTATGAAAATAATTTAGTTAGTTGAATCATTGAGAGACTACTGTCGGCATCTTTTTTTGTTTCGTTTTTTTGGATGCGCAAAAAAATGAAAGAATAATAATGATTTAAATAGGGTTTTTAAAATCTTTAGAGAAATGAAAATATTTTTAGTAGAGAGGTTTACAGCCTTGACTTGCTTGTGCTGAGCCTGCCGAAGTATTGGTTACTTTTTAGTCTGTTCCCCGAAGGGCATATGAATACTGATAATTAAAATTTAAAATTAATGAATAAAAAAAGAACAATAAGAAAAGGAATACCTAAGCCATACTATGGGACCTCCTTCTAATTTCAAATATTTTTAATAATCTTGTTCTACGATTTCTTTGGCTAATTCAATTTTAATTCCTTTGTATTTCACGTATTTATTACATAATGTTTTAGGACAGGGGAATTGGTCTAATTCCAATTCAGTTTTAATTTAATTAGGAATGGTTTTATCATGAAATAGAAAACAATTACCCTTGTAGAAAAGAAAAATGATAAATTTAATATTGCTGCATATTCTAAACCTTGTTGCATTCCTGCACCCACACTATGATTATTTTCTTTAATTTCAATAATTCCGATTGGAATATTCGGTTTATAGTATAAAATATAGTCTGCACGTTTATTTACCACGAGCAGTAAGATTTCCACAAATATGAATGCGTGCATCTGTAAAAGTCTTTTGTTCAAAATATGGATGCATTCTATCCCATCCAGCATTTTCTTTCGCAGGAGTAATTAATTTAGTACTGATATCTTTTTCAGAAAATTGACGTTTATCCATAGTAAAAGTTTAGGAAATAAATAAACAAAATCAAATAACGAATAATATCAAAATAATAGATAAATATTTACGGAAACCATAATTGTATTAATTCATCAAAATTATGTGTCATATACGACAAAGTAGGACATTTAGAGATATTATTGTACCATAATATCAAAGAATAAGATAGAGTAGAAGTAGTAAATAAGATCTAAGCTTAGGTAATGGATGTTAATGAGATATAGATCAAGTACAATAACAGTAATTTTAATGAAATAGTTAAGGATTTTGAAACTGAATAATTTTCATCAATAAATCGAATGTCGAAGAAAAAAATCTAGAAAATAATGTAATGTACCGAAAATCCTTTAAAACAGTTAACACCGAACGAACACCGAACGAAGTACGGACAAACACCAAACAAACCTAACAGAAAATTTTTCGGTTAAGATAGAATTAAAAACCTCAATTATCATTCGATAATTGAGGTTAGGAGTTATATTACAAAGTCTTAATAGATTAGTCTTGGTAAACTAAACCTTCGTAACAGATATTGTAAATTTCTTTTAACTCTTCTAAAGTTGGTACTCGTGGATTAAATCCTGTACAAGGATCAACTAAAGCATTATTAGCAATATAATCTAAGTTTTTATCCCAATCTTCTTTTGAAATACCAAATTCTTTAATCGATCCAATATTATTCACTTCGCTTCTTAACGTTTCAATAGCTTGTGCTAATTCTTCAGCCGTTGATTTTCCAATAACTTTTGCTAAATCAGGAAAACGATCTGAAACTTTTGCGTTATAACGAATAACATTAGGTAAAAAGATGGCATTCGACATACCGTGAGGGATTCCGTATAATGCCCCAACTTGGTGAGATAATGAGTGAACAATTCCTAACCATGCATTATTAAATGCTAAACCTGCCATAAAAGATGCATCGTGCATGTTTTGACGAGCTTTGATGTTCGTAGGGTTATTCACCGCTTCTTTTAAGTTATCAAAAACAATTTCTAAACCTCCTTTCGCTAAAACATCAGCGTAGTTATTTTCAATATTCGATACATAAGCTTCTACACAATGTGTTAAAGCGTCTAATCCTGTATTTGAAGTTATGTGAGCAGGCATAGAAGCACAAATTTCTCCGTCTATAATGGCAACATCCGGTGTTAATTCGTAAGAAACGATAGGGTATTTCACACCTTTTTCACGATCTGTAATTACGGCTAAACCAGTTGTTTCTGTTCCTGTTCCACTTGTAGAAGGAATCGCAATAAATTTTGCTTTTTTTCTTAACGTAGGTACAGTAAATGGTGTTGTCATGGCATCAAAATCAGCATCAGGATGTTCGTAGAAAACCCACATCATTTTTGCAGCATCAATTGCTGAACAACCACCTAAACCAACAATCCAATCTGGTTGAAATTCACGCATAGCTTCAGCACCTTTAAAACTTGTAGCTGAAGAAGGATCTTCTTCAACCCCATCAAATACAATAGTTTCTATACCAGCTTCATTTAAATATGCAATCGCCTTATCTAAAGTTCCACTTTTACGCATAGAACTTCCTCCAGTTACAATAAATGCTTTTTTACCTTTGATATTTTTTAATTCGTCTAAAGATCCAGCGCCATGAAATACTTCACCCGCAACAAATAATTTACTCATTTTATATTTTATTTTATTCGGCAAAGTTAGCGGCTAAAATGTCTTTACTATTATACAAACAGGACTACGTGTTATACATTTGAGCCAATTCTTGTTGTAATTGTGTAGGGGTTTCGTTCAATTTTGCTTTTACAAATTTATTCAAAGCAGCAGGTGAATTAAAGCCTAAATCAAAAGCAATTTCTTTATGAGGACGATCTCCAAACATCAGCTGGCGTTTAATTTCCGTTAAGATGCGGTGATGAATGGCATCAATAGCCGTTTCTCCACAATGCTTTTTCGTAATGGTGTTTAATTTTTTAGGCGTGATGTGCAATTGATCCGCATAATACTGAACCGTACGTTGAGTTTTGTATCGCTCGTTCAAGAGTTTTTTAAAATGCACATATAATTGTTGATCGCTGCTATGAGATGTCGAAAGTAAGGCGTGTTGGCCATGTACAGATTCAATCAGCGATAATAAAAACGTTTTAATAAAAAAACGTGCTTGTTCTTTCTTGATCAAACTAGGGTGGTGATAAATATCTTGTACAATTTTTACAGTGCGTAAGCCTTCTTTAAATGGTTCTTCTTCTAAAATTGTGCAATTCAATTGGGTGGATAAATTGACATTGTATACGCTAAGTTCATTCTTAAGAATATCCGAACAAAAAAGCACTTCATCAAAAAGTATAAGTTTTCCTTTTATTTGTTCAGATTGAACTTGTATTAAACTGGCCTGATGAGGGAAAATAACAGCTACTTTATGAGGACGAAGAATATGTTTATTTTCTTCAACTTGTAAAGCCAGAATGCCTTCTTCAACCATCAAGACACAAAAGTGTGTATTTTGATGAGGTATGGTATAGGGGGCTAAAGTAGCGGATGTAAAATCGAATACACGAAAAGATAAATTTTCGTCTTCTCTTTTTTGATTAAAATCTTTTAGGTGATACTGCTTCATTTCGTTTTCTTCATTCGATTTCGTTACAAAATTAGAATAAAACTATAGGATATCGAATTAAATTTGTAAATTTTCAGCGAAAAGTGGATACGAATTTTGATAACGCAGCCAATGCTTCACATACTCAATAAAATAAGATATACTTATTGCGACGAGGGTTACCTGGTAAGCGGTGTAAGAAAAGCTTTCGAGAAACTTCTTTAATCAAAAAAATCTAAAAACTAAATGCTAGAGAATCTCACATTTTACCTGATCCTAGTAATCATCACCGTTTTGCTGGTGATGCTTGCCAAAAAAATAAAAGTTGCATATCCGGTTTTGCTGGTCCTGGCCGGTCTGGGCATCAGTTTTATTCCCGGCACGCCTAAAATTCATATAGAACCTGAACTAATATTTTTTATATTCCTGCCGCCACTTTTGTATGAAGCTGCCTGGGCGACTTCTTGGAAAGAATTATGGCGCTGGCGCAGGATTGTGGTCAGTTTTGCTTTCGTGGTAGTGTTTATTACCTCTTTGGTTGTAGCTTTTGTCGCCAATCATTTTATTCCTGGATTTTCGCTGGCACTGGGTTTTCTATTGGGGGGAATAGTTTCGCCGCCGGATGCCGTGAGTGCCGGAGCGATTTTGAAATTTGTAAAAATCCCGAAACGGTATTCTTCCATTCTTGAAGGTGAAAGTTTGCTGAACGATGCTTCATCATTGATTATTTTTCGCTTTGCAATGATTGCCGTTGCGACGGGACAATTCATCTGGCACGAAGTTGCCCTTAGTTTTCTGTGGATGTGTATCGGGGGTGCTGGAATCGGAATCCTTATAGGAATTTTCTTTATGAAGATGCACCGCTTGTTGCCAACTGATGCCAATATCGATATTGTACTCACAGTCGTAACGCCGTTCCTCATGTATCTTGTGGCGGAAGAGCTTCACGCTTCCGGTGTTTTGGCTGTAGTTTGTGGTGGTTTGTTGCTTTACAACAGAAGTCATTCTTTTCTGGCTACTTCATCGCGTTTAGGGACGCTAAATGTTTGGAGCAGTTTGGTTTTTTTGCTGAATGGTATTGTTTTTATGATGATCGGGCTCGATCTACCACAGATTGTTTCAGGGCTTGAAACAGATTTGTTCACAGCATTTGGTTATGGCGTTTTGATTACAGTTATTCTGGTTATAACAAGAATCGTTGCGGCTTATGGTGCCGTATTCACCACGATGATTATGCGTAATTTCATCACTGTTGCCGACCGACAAAATCCAGGCTGGAAAGTGCCTGCTTTAATCGGTTGGACGGGAATGCGCGGCGTGGTTTCACTGGCTGCCGCACTTTCAATTCCGCTGACTTTGCATGATGGAACACCCTTTCCGCACAGGAACTTGATTTTATTTATCACTTTCGTGGTCATCCTGCTTACTTTGTTGGTTCAGGGTTTGACGCTGCCTTTTCTCATCACAAAATTCAAAATTCAGGATCCTGATTTTACCCGCTCTGAAAAGGAAATCGATAATGAAATCCGGAACGAACTTGCAAAAATAGGAGTGAAAAGAATCCAGGATACCCATTTCGAAAAACTTGAAAAATTCCCGGCGATAAAGGATCAGTTACAAATCTGGGAAAATCGTGTCAACAGTTCGGAAGTCATTCTGAATTTTCCAGAATACCGTGAAGTTTACTTGGATATCATAAACCATCAGCGCGAATGGCTGATCTCCAAAAACCGTGAGGAACTTCTTCTTGACGAAGAAATTGTACGTAAACATTTAAAAATGCTCGATTTACAGGAAGAAAAACTGGGAATGCATTAATTTTTAAAAACAAAACACTTTGTTGACGTGGAGAGTTATTCTTTTGTACTAAAAGATATTACACGTGAATTTTCTTAAAGGAGGTTTTGTTCAATCGTATTTATAAGACAATTATCAAATGGATCAAATACACGGAAGACCCAATCATCCACAAACACAAGGAAAAATTGAACACTATTACAGAACCATCAAAAATGGTAAAACTTGATAATTACTTCGCTCCAGAAGAATTAAAAGCAGCTTTAGAAAATCTGTTTATCGTTACAATAATCAACGTTATCATGAGGCTTTGAATAACCATACTCCTTTGGATGTTTATTTTGGTAGTGCAGATAAAATTTTGGAACAAAGAGCAAGTATTAAACAACAAACAATTACAAAAAGAAGGAAGTTGTATTTTCAAGAAAAAATAATAAATTTATAAACCAAACACTCTCTTAATTTTTAGGAAGAAGTATCCCATTTATTTTGATAACGTACATTTTTTAAAAGTGTATAAAATCCATTAAGGAGAAATAAGAATATTTAAAAGGACTTTATTTCGTCCAAAATACCAATTTTCACTCAAATTTTTCAACTGATTTTATTAAAAATACAAATAAGGTACAAATATTTGATACAAATAACTATAATAAACCTATAACATATTTATTCTTTTGTATACTTTGAAATATTAAAAAAACCTCTTAAAACATTGATTTTAGGAGGTTTTTTAATATATTTATACTATGTTAGTATTGATGAGGTTACTTTCCGATACAGAAAGTGTAAATCCCTTTATTCATCAATAGTGTAGGGGAGTGTGGTGTAGTATTAGTGTAGTGATTTTTGTGAATAAATTAACATAAAATACTAATTCTTGCTAACTTTTTTCATATCAATAGTAAATTATTTTAATAAATCTAATAAAAAAAATTAGTATTTTAAGTGAAATAATCTCTAATTGTTTTTTTTAAAACAAATTTATTTTAGTGGAACTGTTAGTTTATGTGATTTTTTCTAAAGTACAATTGTCTTTAACCTCAAAGAACAACATATAATCTAATAATTTCTTTACTAAAAATATGACCTCAATCATAAATATAAGCAATAGATGCAGCTAATTTCGTTCATGTTAATTCATACATTATGAAAAAGTTGAAAAAATATCTAACAAAAACTTATAATGAAATTCCAAAACAAAGAGGAGGAGGCTTTCATGATACAGAAAGTAATAGATATTTCAATGATGATGGATTAATTGATGATTGTTACCAAATACTAAGATGTAGATTTCTTTCTATAAATAATTGGAAACATTTCTGTGGTGAATTTTCTGCTGATTTTAGATTGTTTGACCAAAGTGGAGCTCATGTTAATCGTTTACCAATTGTTGGAGATTTTATACGAATTGATATACCAGGACCAGGAACTTTTGGTGAAAATGGATTTGATTGGGTAAAAATAGTATCAATTTGCGAGCAAAAATCTATTGATGACAATCAAGCAAGTTTGTCTTTTATTTGTTCCCCATCTAGTTCTCCAAATAAAAAAAACAGCAAATTAATTGCTCATTTTTATAGTAAAAAGTCGACCTCAACTTTTCGAATAAGTAAAGATAATAATTTAATCAAAATAGGAGTATATGGTCGAAATGAATACCCTAACTTAAGTCATACAAACTTAATCAATTTTTTTAGAAACTTCATTATTGCTTTAGGAGGAATGTTTGGAATAGCTAAATTAGAATGGAAATGTTTATGTGAAGGCTTAATTAACTTTTAAATTAAAACTGAGATGAGAAATACATTTGTGTTGATAGCAACCATTCTAATAATTTTTTGGGGATTAATATATTTTGGATTAGGTATAAGCTATCATGGAATTGTGCATTTTCTATTATTTATGGCTTTTATTTCCTTAGTATTACGACTCCTTATTGGAAAGAAACAAGGTTAAATTAATTACTTTTACATATCACACTTATTAATGTTTTATTCTTTTTTAATACCCGCTAAATATTGCGGGTATTTTTTTTAATGTATTGATTTTAAGAATTGAAAACGTTTTTATACTATTATGATTTGAGTCATAATATCACAATCTTTATGTGAATAATTTAGCCATAGAAAGAAATCTAATTAGTATTTCAATAAAAGTTAAATCCAATTTATGTCATAATAAATACTAGTCAATTTGTGTCATAAATTACAAAACTACAATTATGAAAAGAAGTAATTCAAACAACCACAATTCGCACAGTAATTCAAACAATGCTAAATCAACCTTAGAAGAAATTTATCAGCTGGGTTATGATCATGGTTTTAATGATGCATCACAAGATGAAGATTATGATGATGATTTTTCTGATTATGAAGAAGACTATGATGATTTTATAAGCGGTTATCAAGATGATGACTATGACGATGATGACTATGACGATGATGATTACGACGACGAAGATTATGATGATGAAGATGATCAGGATAATAGAAGAGGAAATAGAAGAAGTACGCCACAGCGAGATAGTATGGGTAGATTTGTTTCTTCTAATAATCGATCTTCTGGTCGTGGTAACCGTTCTTCATCATCACGATCTAATAACCGAAGATCTACTTCTAACTCTTCTTCTAATTCTCGAAGCAATTCATCAAGAAGTGGGAATAGCAGAAATTCAGGAAGTGGATCGGGAACTTCAAAAAGAGGATTTGCTTCAATGAGCAAAGCAGAACGTACGCGTATTGCGCGTATGGGAGGTAGAGCATCTCATGGAGGTGGACGATCTTCTAATCAACGCGGGCGTTCTTCAAATTCAAGCCGTTCAGGTTTTGGAGGTAGAAGAAATGGTTAATTGTTTTATATTGCCTCTTTTAGGAGGGGCAATTTTTATTAAAAAAAATGAATAATTATGGCAAAGAAAGAGTCTCATCAAATTGATTCAATGGATAAATCAATCGAAAATATTGATGATAAAATGAAAAAATCAGAATTGCATAAATTCTTTATTTCTGCACTTAAAGATATATACTATGCTGAACATGCATTAATTGATGGATTGGAAAAAATGCAAAAATCTGCTACAACAGAAGAGCTTCAAGATGCTTTTGAGGATCATCAATTACAAACCAAAAAGCATATCAGCCGATTAGAAAAAGTTTTTACTTTACTCGATGAAAAAGCAGATAAAAAAGAATGTGAAGCAATAAAAGGATTAATAAAAGAGGCAGAAGAGATTATAAAATCCACTAAAGACGGATCGATGACGCGTGACGCGGCTTTGATTATTGCTGCTCAAAAAATTGAACATTATGAAATTGCAACGTATGGAGGACTTGTGCAGTTAGCTTTGACAATGGAACATGAAAAGGTTGCTGATTTACTTGAAAAAACATTGTCTGAAGAAGAAGAAACGGATGATAATCTTACTGAAATTGCTGAAACTTTAATCAATTTTGAAGCGGAAGAAGAAAATTAGTTCTGTGATTAGATCTCTTATTAATATTTATTCATAATAATTATTAATAAGAGATCTTTTTATTTGAAAAGGATTGTACTGATAAAGTTTAACATACTCATTTATCCTATGGTATACTTATTGATTCTTTTTAAAACGATTTACTGCCTCTATTACTATATTTTAAAAACAAACCACAAAAGATTAATACTATGCTTATTGATGAAAAATTATTGTATCAGTTTGGTGCTGAAAGAGTCTATTTTAAGAATGGAGAGACTGTATTTACGGAAGGTGCTCATCCTTCTTTCTATTATCAGATTATTGTAGGAAAAGTTAAAGTTAATCATTTTAATGAAGAAGGAAAAGAATCTATACAAAACATTCTATTACCAGGAAATAGCGTAGGAGAATGTTTCTTGTTTTTAGAAAGATTGTACCCGATGAACGCTCAAGTTATAGAAGATACCGTATTTTTAAGATTAAGTAAAACTAATTTTTTAGAATTATTGGAATCTAATCCTTGCTTATACATAAATCTTAGTCGTTGTATGTCAGAGAAATTGCATTATAAGTTTCTTATGATGCAAAATAACTCCATTAATAACCCCATTATTAGAATGAAAGGATTATTGGATTATTTGAAAAATAATGCTATAGAATCAACAGTGCCTTTTTCTTTTAAAATAGATTTAACACGACAGCAATTAGCTGGTATAACAGGAATGTGTGTAGAAACTGTAATTCGAACGGTCAAGTTAATGGAATCTCAGAATATGTTAAGGTTACAAAAGGGAAAAATACTGTATTAAAAAGAATTTGTTAAACTCCTAAAAACAACTATTATGTTCCCACAATTTAAAGAATTTTTTTTATCTAGCCTGCATATTTTCGCTTATATAATAATGCTTATAGGAGGATGGGTATTTTTATTTTTTTGGCTCAAAAAAAGAAAAAAGAGAAGAAATAGTAGAAAATAATTTAATTATTTTTATTAGCCCATTATTATTTGTATACAATTAATAATGGGCTAATGTTATTTATAAATCTCTGTGTATCAATGTTATTAACTCTTGTTCTTTTTTTACTTTATTGTAAGAAAATTTTGAATAAAAATGAATTAACATTTTTTTTGTTAGACAGATTTCTCCATGTGAATAATTATTCTTGTCAAGAAATTTGATTACTGATGTTTTGTAGTCAGTAATTATATTTTCAAAAAAATCTTTTTTTTGTTTACATAAAGTAGTTTGACTAATTTTCTCAAGTGATTTAATAATAAATGGGGGATCAAGAATCAAATGTGCAGTTGTAGTTCCAAAAATAAATTCATGAATTAAACATAAAAATTCATGTTCTGAATGAGTATTATCTGATTTTTTCATATTTCTTTAGCCGTTTATGATTTCTCCACCATTTGGATGGATTACTTGTCCCGTAATAAATCGAGCATCTTCTGAAGCTAAAAATAAAAAAGCAGGTGCAATTTCATTTGGCATAGCAGCTCTTTCCATAGGTTTGTCACTTCCAAATGTTGCAATTTTTTCAGGTTCAAAAGAAGATACAATAAGAGGTGTCCAAACAGGACCAGGTGCAACAGCATTTACTCTAATTTCTTTTTTTACTAAATTAGCAGATAAGCTTCTTGTAAATGAAACGATAGCTCCTTTGCTGGCAGCATAATCAATTAATTTTGGACTTCCCCTATAAGCAGTAACTGAAGTAGTATTGATGATGGTGCTTCCTTTTTGCATATAAGGTAAAGTGTATTTTGTCATCCAGAAATATGAGAATACATTGTTTTTAAATGTTTTTTCTAGCTGCTTCGTTGAAATTTCTTCTAATGTTTCACATTCCCAATGTAAAGCTGCATTATTAATTAAGATATCAATTTTATGAAATGATTCAATAGTTTTTTCAACTGCAATTTTACAATTTTTCTCAATAGACAAATCGCCTTTTATTATTTTACAATTGACATTAAATTTCTCAATTTCTTTTTTAGTCGATAACGCCTCTTCTTTTTCATTTAAATATGCAATTGCGATATCTGCACCTTCTTTAGCGAAAAGTAAAGCTGTAGCTTTTCCAATCCCACTATCTCCACCTGTTATTAAGGCTGTTTTTCCAGCCAATTTTCCTTCTTGCGGATATATAATTGGATATGTCTCGGGAATTGGTTGCATTTTTTTTTCTTTTCCTGGTCTGGTTTGTTGTTGATTTGCTTGTTGTAATTTTTTCATTTTTATTAGTTTTAATGTTTATAAAAAATATTCACTTATAATTATCTATTCCAAGTTTTCTGATTGATAAATGTTGAATCATAATAAATTTATGAAACAATTTTTCGCTCATACATTTACAAATATTACCATACAAATGAGGATGTTTTTCTAAAAGATTATGAAAACTTACTTTCTCTAATTTTAATATGTCACAATCTACCATTGCCTGAATTGTAATAGTATATAGATCTTCCGAAAATAGAAATGACTCACCTAAACTTTGTCCTTTAGAAAGCTGAGTTTCTAAAACTATTTTTTCGTGTTGATAATTTTTTCTCTTTACTTTTCCACTTTGTATTTGTAGATAAAATTTTGCTGTTATGCCTTTTTTAATAATAAATTCTCCTGGTTTGTAGGTTTGCTGAGTTGCACCAAATTCAAATAATAAATCTTTGTCTATTAACATATCCTAAGTTTTTAAAGTAGTTTTAACCAATCTACTTTGATTTTTTAGTTCTATTTATGAGTACAATCATAACCTTATCAGTTTTCTACTTCTAATTTTGACACACAATATGATGAGTCGATTGTCATTGTGTATTGTTTAATCACAAAAAGATATTTTATGAAAACTATTGCAGTCATTACATTCTTATTCGTTTTATCAGCTATTAGCTGTAAACCAAGAAATGAAGTGTTACCGAATCAGAAAGATTCTATTATTACACATGATAGTATATTATCAGGTGAGTATCCAATGTCTCCTGACTCTGCTGATACTATACTTCCAGTCGATAGCACATCTTACGATGTCGACTCTATTAAGAGAAGTCGATAAAATATCTATTTGTGTTAGGAGAATTCCTATAAATATTAGGAATTCTCTTTTTTATTAAAGAGATCAATTCTGTATTGGATCTCAATATTTAAATTTTAATACTTCGATTATGGAAGGTGGATCATTACTACAAGAAAATGGAGTTCAAATTACCATTTTTTTAATATTTGCAATTGTCTTTTCAGGCTTGCTTATCATTATTTTTAGACTTTTAGGAATTTATGGTACTCTAATAAAACGAAAACAAGCACAAGAACTTGAAAAAAAATTAGAAAGCCTTTCTAAAGAAGAACGTTTAGTTTATAACCAAAAAGAAAATTTCTTAAAATTAAATCTTACATCACATAACCTTTCAGAGAATTACATTGTTTCGGATGAAAATGGTATTGTAAGAAATATTAATATAGTGGAAGAGCTGAGAGTTTTTCCTGTTAAAAGAAGAACTTCAAGTTTTCAAAGATACATAACAAATGATTTAAGCAAACTCATCTTATATTTTTTAGGTACAGCTACTTTTTGGTTGATTATTGGAACAACATTTGGCCTTTATTTAGGAATTAAATTTGTTGTACCAGATTTAGATCACGTAAGCTGGCTTAGTTTTGGACGAATGAGGCCTTCACATACAAATTCCGTTTTTTGGGGATGGGCATCTTTGGCCATGCTTGGTTTTGCTTACTATGTAATACCAAGAGTAAGCAATATCGAAAATTTTAATTTAAAGCTTGGTTATCTTTCTCTCGTTTTAGTTAATATGGCTGTTTTAGTTGGGACTATATTTTTACTTGCCGGAATTAATAATGGTGGTGGGGAATATAGGGAATATATATGGCCAGTCATGTCCGCTTTCGCTTTAGGAGTAGCAGTTTCTTTGTACAATTTTTTTAGACCAATTGCTAAGCGCAAAACAAAAGAAATTTATATATCAAATTGGTATATTGTTTCAGGAACAATGTTTATTGTTGTCGTTCTTATAGTTTGTTATTTACCTTTTTGGCAAAATGGAATGGGAGAAACTATAATGCAGGGTTATTATATGCATCAAGCAATTGGGATGTGGTTTATGATGATTAATTTGGGATTGATGTACTATTTTCTTCCACAACAACTCAATAAACCTATTTATTCGTATAGTTTAGGAATTCTAGCATTCTGGACACACACCTTATTTTACACATTGATAGGAACACACCATTTTATTTTTAGTGCTATACCTTGGAGTCTCCAAACAACTGCAATAGTCGCAAGTGCTGGAATGTTAATCCCTGTAGCTGCAGGTACAGCAAATTTTTTATTAACATTTAATGGAGCTTGGTATCAATTGAAAACTAGTTACACTTTGCCTTTCTATTTTATGTCGATTATTTTTTATTTTACAGGGTCTTTTCAAGGAACAGTAGAAGCGTTTCGATTCACCAATTTATTATGGCATTTTACAGATTTTACTGTTGCTCATTCTCATTTAACAATGTATGGCATTATCACGTTTATGCTGTGGGGGTTTTGCTATACGTTAGTACCAAGATTAACAGGTAAAGAGCCTCCAAAATTATTAGTTGGTATACACTTTTGGTTGGCTTTGATTGGATTATTATTCTATGTTATTGCACTCATGATTGGCGGAACAGGTACAGGACAACTATGGATGGATAAAAAACCTTTTATTCAAGGAGTCATCAATATGGGACCTTATTGGCTCTGGCGAGCAATAGGAGGTACTATGATGTGGTTTTCTCATTTAATCTTTGCTTATAATTTTTATAGGATGATAAAAAAAGGAGAAAACACTACAATTCCAGTAACTCCTTCTGAAATATTAGCGGCGAAGAAACAGCATAGTGAAAAAGAGTTTAATCTTTAAATAAATTTATATGTCATTTTTTAATAATCATAAAACTCTTTTTGGGGCAGCCCTTGGTCTTTTTCTCTTCTTGACTACATATATTGCAATTATTCCTGCCTTAGAAAATCAAAAAATAAATCAGCCATTACCACGACAATCAAAAGAACTCTCTGCAGATGAACAAGCGGGAAAAATGGTTTATATCGAGAATGGATGTGTTGCTTGCCATACTCAGCAAGTACGCAATGTAGAAATGGATAATGTATTTGGAAAACGTCCAAGTATACCTGCAGATTATGCGATTAATAAGCGATTAGATCTTTGGAGAAATACAGCCAATTTAATGGGAACAGAACGCACAGGACCAGATTTAACAAATGTGGGAGAAAGACAACCTAGCGATGATTGGCATTTGATTCACTTATATCAACCTCGCGCAGCTGTTGCACAATCTATTATGCCTGCTTATCCTTTTCTTTTTATCGAACGTGATTTTCTACATAAGGATGATGTTGAAGTAAAAGTTCCTGAGAAATTTGTTAAACGTAATAAAAAGATAGTTGCGAGTAAAAAAGCTTTACAATTAGTTGCTTATTTAAAATCTTTAAAACAAACTGAATTTACAGACGATAGTAGTGTACCTGATTTTTTATACAAAAAGAAGATAAAAAGTAACAATGGAAGTGAAACGATGTCCAATTTACCAAATGGAGAGGAATTATATACGGCTAATTGTGCTACTTGTCATCAAGCAAATGGTGAAGGAGTTCCTGGAGCATTTCCTCCTTTAAAAAATAGTCCTGTAGTTACAGGAGGAGCTTTAGAATTATATGTTACTATAATTATGAAAGGATATGATCCCCGTCCTGAATATGCAACTATGCCAGCAGTGGGGGAGAATGCAGGTTTTACAGCAGAAGATGTAGCAGCTATAATAAATCACGAACGTTCAAGTTGGGGAAATAAGGCAAAAAAAATTACTGCTGAAGAAGTACAAGTCATCTTAGATAAAATAAAATAATATGAATAAAAGAGCTAAAAATAATATGTGCTTTGTAAGTATATTCCTAACATCAGCTTTGTTTGCATGTGATGCATGTCAATTGCAACAACCAAAAATCACACAGAATTTTACACATGGAACAGGTCCTCAAAGCGATTGGGATTGGTTTATTGTAGTAATTGTTATTCTAATTACATTATGGACTTTTATTCTATCCCTAAAATATTTATTTAAACCAGGAGAAAAAGAAAGTGGACACATAAAAAATTTATTTTATTCAGATTAAAACAGATCGTATGAAAAATGACAGAAGCAAAATATTTTTATTTTTAGATGATCAATTGCAGCCGATTGCAGAATTGGACGCACCTACTGTTTTTGATTTAGATACAGAAAAGATGGTTGATGGAGAACATTTTTTAAAAATAGTTAGTCGTTCGACAACGGGCAAAGAAGGAATTAAAATCATACAGTTTACTGTTACAAACGGACCTTTTATTCAAGTAGAAGGAATAAAAAATAAGTCTATTTTAAATGGAACTGTTTCACTTATGATAAATGCTTACGATAAAGGAAAACAAAAAAGTTTTTTAATTAATGGTAGCGAAACACCTAAAACTATTCCTTATTGGATATGGATACTTATAATTTTGTTCATTGGATGGGCTATATATTATGAGATTACTAGTTATGCTGTTTAAAAACAATGTGATAATAGATTAATAAAGTACGTTTTAGATATATTTAATTAAATATCTTGTTGTTATTTAAATGAATTAATTTTTGTCATATAATTAATATTTGGCACTCTAATTGATTTATGTCATAATAAATTTATATATAAAATAAACAAATAACAATAAAGCTATAGGTTTTGTGTTGATTTTATTTTTCTTATTACGTTCTATTCGTCAATTCTAATTCATTAATTAATATTAGCATATGAAAAAATCAAAAAAATCAGATCTTAAATCAGAACAAATGAGTCAATTTACAGTTGATAATTCGAATCAAAAATTGACAACTAATGACGGTGTCTCTATCTATGATAATAATAACACCTTAAAAGTTGGAGATAGAGGACCTTCCTTACAACAAGACCATATATACTTTGATAAGTTGGGTCATTTCGATCGAGAAAGAATACCTGAACGTGTTGTACATGCTCGAGGTAGTGGAGCTCACGGAATATTAGAAATACATGAGGATATAAGTGAATATACATGTGCAAAATTTCTTCAAAAAGGTAAAACGACTCCACTATTTATTCGTTTTTCAACCGTTGCAGGATTTAAAGGATCTACAGATTTAGCTAGGGATGTTAGAGGATTTTCTGTAAAATTTTACACAGAAGATGGTAACTATGATTTAGTTGGAAATAACATTCCTGTATTTTTTATTCAAGATGCTATGAATTTCCCTGATTTAATACATGCTGTTAAGCCAGAGCCAGATAAAGAAATTCCCCAAGCTGCTTCAGCGCACGATACTTTTTGGGATTTTATTTCATTAATGCCTGAATCTGCGCATATGATAATGTGGGCGATGTCTGACCGAGCAATTCCTCGTAGCCTTAGAATGATGGAGGGGTTTGGTGTACATACATTTAAATTGATTAATGAGAAAGGTAAAGCAACTTTTGTTAAATTCCATTGGAAACCTCGATTAGGAGTACATTCTGTAGCATGGAACGAAGCTCAGAAAATTTCCGGATTTAATTCTGACTTTCATCGTCAAGATTTATGGGAAGCTATTGATACAGGTAATTTTCCGCAATGGGATTTAGGTGTTCAACTAATTCCTGAAGAAGATGAATTAAAATATTCTTTTGATTTATTAGATGTAACAAAGATAGTTCCAGAGGAATTAGTACCCGTTAAAATTATTGGCACAATGACACTTAATAGAAATCCAGACAATTTTTTTGCTGAAACAGAACAAGTGGCTTTCGACCCCGGAAGAATTATCCCAGGTATAGATTTATCGGATGATCCTTTACTGCAAGGTCGTGTTTTTTCGTATATGGATACACAGAATTATAGATTAGGAGGAGGAAACTTTCATGAAATTCCTATTAATAGATCATTAAACCAAAAGCATAATAATCAAAAAGATGGAACAGGGAGAATTGATATACTGAAAGGAGGTGTAAGTTATTTTCCAAATAGTAAAGCTTCGGGATGTCCTTATCATGCTATGTTGAAAGGTGAAGAGGGCTTTCAATCACATCAACAAGAGGTACAAGGTAAAAAAGTAAGAGGAAGATCTGATTCTTTTGCTGATCATTTTTCTCAAGCAACCTTATTTTTTAATTCACAATCCAAACCAGAAAAACAACATATTATAGATGCTTTTAGTTTTGAATTGAGTAAGGTAACTGATCCAAAAATTAGAGAGAGACAAGTTGCTATACTTCATCAAATTGATAAAACTCTAGCGCAAAAAGTAGGAGATAATCTTGGTATTAAGCCTCCAAAAGAGTTGGATGAACTGACATTAAGTTTTGCAAGGCAAAATCATCCCAATTATCCTCTACAGCCTAAAAAACAAGAAATAAATTCATCTGATGCTTTGAGTATGAAAGTAAAAGAAGGTGAAGGAACTATTAAAACTAGAAAAGTAGCCTTTTTAGTGGATAATGGTGTTTCTAAAAAAAGTGTAGATCAATTAAAAAAAGCATTGGAAAAAGAGGGAGCTCAAGCGGTATTAATTTCATCTAAAGTAGGTGTACTAACTTATGAAGAAGGAAGTAAAGAAAAGATTTCCCATAGTTATCTTACAGATCCATCTGTTTGTTATGATGCAGTGTTTACACCATCAGGCAAATCAATTGAATCTTTAAAATTGAATCCAGATTATTATGAATTTATCAATGATTCTTACAGACATTGTAAAATATTAGCATTTGCAAAAGGAGCAGGTACGTTAATGGATAATTCATTTGTGAAACCTGATAGAGGAGTGATTTTAGAAGATGAAAATGAGAATTGGATTGTGGATTTTATTCAAGTAATGAAATTACATCGTATTTGGGACCGTGAAGAAGAAAGGAAGGTTCCTTCATAATAAAATGTTTAACGTGATATAATTATAAAATTTAGACGAATGATTTTACAACTTAGTCCTACAATACTTGTAGATACCCCTATTGGTAGAGGTCATACTATTTTTATAATTGATTATGGTATGCATCAAAATTCGTGTTGGGTCGTAACGATGGAAAAAAATGGCATTGTAAAACATTTTGATAGCAATGACATTATAGTTTGTACAAATTTTACTTTTCATATCAATGAGGAGAAAAATTGTTTTAATCACAATTCAGAAATAAAAAAATAAAATTATGGGAAATGCACAGTCACCGACAGAAAATTTGAGCGGAAATAAAGCCATTGAAAAGATAAAATCTATTGCTGAAACTGCCCGAACTTGCTTTTTTACCACTAATATTGGCGGTAATACTACAAGTAGACCAATGGCTCTTCAGGAAGTAGATGAGGTTGGTAACCTCTGGTTTTTGAGTGACGTTCGTTCACTGAAAAATGATGAAATTGAAGCCAATCCTAATGTAGAACTGTATTTTATGAATAATTCTAAATACGAATACATCTTTATTAAAGGAAAAGCCAGTGTTTCAAAAGATAAAACTTTAATTGATAAATACTGGACCAATTTTGCAAATGCTTGGTTTGATGGAAAAGACGATCCTAATATCAGTGTAATAAAATTTTCGCCAAACGATGGGTATTATTACGAAACCAAAGACAATAAGTTTATTGCCATGTCGAAAATGCTTTTTGCCGCCGTTACAGGAAGTACAATTGAAGACGGAGGAATTGAAGGAGAACTGAAACTATAAAGAATAAATTATTGTCTTCTACAATGTTAATTAATTAAAGAAAAATGCAGAAACAAACTATTTATGGCATTGCATTTGAAATATTATTTTTATTAACGCAATTTATTAATATTTAAAAATCACACATTATGGGAATTCTAACATGGATAATTTTCGGCCTTATAGCCGGAGCAATAGCAAAAGCAATACACCCTGGTAACGATCCAGGTGGTTGGATAGTAACAATAATTATTGGGATTATTGGAGCTGTTGTCGGTGGGTGGCTTGGATCGATGCTTTTAGGTGTCGATGTAAGCGGATTTAATATTTCTAGTTTTTTAGTTGCAATTGCTGGAGCAGTTTTATGTCTAGCAGTGTATAGAATGATTTCGAAAAAATAGACTGTCTAATTAACGATTAAAATACTGTAAAGTCTCAGAGCGCTGAGACTTTTTGTTTAATATTACTATTTATAATTATGAAAAATACAGTCATTGATTTAATTACTAAAACAGCGGTAATTACTGGCGCTTCTAGTGGTGTTGGCTTAGCTACAGCACACTTATTTGCTCAAAATGGATATCAATTGGTTTTGGCAGCACGAGGTGTAGAAGGTTTAGAAAAGGCGGTTTCAGAATGCAATGCTTTCGGTGGAAAAGCGGTTTATAAATCAACTGACGTTTCTAATGCAAATGAAGTAAAAGATTTAGTTGAATTTGCTCTGAAAGAATTTGGACGCATAGATATATGGGTAAATAATGCAGGGGTAATGTCTAGTGGGAAATTTGGAGAAATTCCAATGGAAGTTAATGAACAGGTTATAAAAACCAATCTCATGGGATATATGCATGGAGCTTATTATGTTTTACCAGTTTTTAAAGAACAAAATCAAGGAATACTCATCAACAATGTATCAATAGGAGGGTTTATGCCTGCGCCTTTTAGCTCAGTATATTCTGCTACAAAAACAGGAATAAAAGGGTTGATTAGTGGATTACAAAGCGAATACAGTGTCTATCCAGCTATACATATTTGTAATATTTATCCTCAAATTCAGAGATCAACAGGAAATATGCATTCAGCAAAATATTCTGGATTAGATTTTAAAATACCTCCTTTCGCTGCAGATCCTAATGATACGGCAAAAGTAATATACAATCTAACAATTAAACCTAAAAATGATACGTTTCCAGATGCAAGTTCATACTTAATAAAATTTATTCATGGTATATTCCCACAAACATTTACCAATTTAGCAACTGCAGTAATGAGACTAATGATGAAATTTAGTAATGGTAATGATAACGAAGGCAATATTTTATATGCATCTTCAGATCCGCATCAGATTTATGGAGAAACGAGTATTCCTGTTCCTTCAAAATCTACTCAAAGAATAGTCTCTTTAGGTATATTAATAGGTTTAGGATTGTATACAACCACAAGGATTAGAAGAAAATACAAATAGGATTATAAAACACTTTATAGCAACAAATTATTAACTAAAATATATTCATATGAAACCAGAACATTTAAATTCAGATTCAATTCAAAGCTTATTGAATGAATTATATAATCGAGCTTTTGAAAAAGGTTACGAGAAAGGAAAAAAAGAGTTCTCAGAAAATTGTGAGACAGATCCTCGTGAAGGTGTTATTATAAGTGAAGGAGGTGATATAGAGAAAACTGCTGAAATACAGATGTCCAATCAAGAAAAATTAGAGGTAGTAGAATATATAAAAAACAAATTGTTTGATATATTAAATGATTAGAATGAAACATTTTAATCAAAATATTTCAATTCAATTCCATCAAAAGAAGCAAAAACCATTGAAGGAAAACTATCTAAATGAAAACTATTTCCTTTGTTGTCTATGCCAATAGCTCCTGCATATCCATTAAACTCTTTAAGTTCTTCAAAACTTTTAGTAAATGCAGCTTCAATGCTCATACCATCCGAGACTCTTGTTACAATTTTAGCAGCCATTGCGCCACTTACAATATCTTCACCAACGCCAGTCATACTAACACCGCAGGATTGATTGGCGTAATTTCCAGCAACAGTAGCAGAATCTGAAACACGCCCTGGTATTTCAAAACCTTTTCCTCCAGTTGATGTAGCCACAGCAATATTATTATCGCCATCTAAACAAACACATCCAACTGTACTTGTTTTCGAAGAAATTATTTTTTCTTCGAATTCTTTTTTACGTTGTTCAGTTTCAGGATTAAAATACTCGAATCCATGTTTACGTGCAAATTCTATTGCTCCGCTACCAGCCAAAATACGATCATCGTAAGTCATTAGTTTTTCTGCAACTAAAATTGGATGTTCAACATTTTCTATATTAATAACACCAGACATTTTAAGAGTATTCCCATTCATTAAAGCGGCACTTAATCTTATTTTTCCATCCGATTGAATTTGAGAACCTAAACCTGCATTAAATAAAGGGTCGTCTTCTAATAAACTTACTGTATATACAACAGTTTCAACTGCTGTATGTGTTGTTAAATAGTCGTACCCTTTTTGAACTATTTTAATTAAAGCATTTTGTTTTTGAAATTTAGTTTCAGGATCGGTTAATGATTCTGAAAAAAAACCACCGTGAATAATTAGTTTCATTTTATTGATTATTATATTGAGAATCTTTGATTATTATTTTATTTTGATCAAAATGAAAAACATCATTTCGTGTCATCACATGAGAAATAATATGGCTTATTGAAATTGGATATCCAATTTCGATTTGAGAAAGACTAGTATCTAAAATTTCTCGACCATCAACCAAAATAACTGAACCAGAGCCTATTGCTGTCATTTTATTGTTGTTGTCGCTTATAATTAGCCCAGTATCTTCACTTAAACCAATTCCAATCTTCATGGGATTTCCTGTAACAGCCTGAAAAAGGCGTCCAATTCTTCCTCTTTGAATAAAATGAGTGTCAACGATAATAGAATCTATTAATCCAAGACCACTGTTCATCTCAACAGATCCTTTTAGTAATGCATCAGAACTTGCTCCTTGATAGATCATGCTAGATGAAGCGGCGGCTGCTCCTGCTGAAGTACCTGCATAAATAAACTCTTCATGATAATATTTTTGCAACAGTTTTTGTTGAAAAGGTGTACCTCCAATAGTTGAGGTTAACCTAAGTTGATCTCCTCCACTAAATAATACAACATCAGCTTCATCTAATCGTTTTAACGATTCTGGTGAAAGCGCATCTAAACGTGTATTTATATCCAAATGTTCAACATTGTGTGCATCCAAAAGACTGAAAGCTTTGATATAGGCTTCAGCAGCAGTTTTAGGAGATTGAGAAGCGGTGGTTATAATTTCAATTCTAGAATTTTCTTTGTGTTTTGCTTCCTCAAGAATCTTTTTTAGAATACCATTTTGATAAAAGAAATCATTGATAATTTCCTCACGTGGTAAATGCGTTGGTAAGGAATCAGCAGTATTTATTCCACCTCCAACAATTATTAATTTTCCTTTAATACTCATCATTATTGATTTTATAACTTCAATTTAATTAATATTAACTGGACAAGAGGAGAATAAACCTTAAAATAATGGTAAAATAGTGTTAATAAGGGAAAAAGGTCTAGTTCTTGTAATCATTTACTAAATTTTTTAACACTTACCACATATGAAAATAGAAAATATATCGATTTTAAAAGGACCAAATTTTTGGAGTATCAAGAGAGAAAAACTAATTCAAATGCGATTGAATTTAGGTCGCTTAGAACAATTTCCAACGAACAAAATTGATGGATTTGCAGAACGTATACAATCATGGTTACCTACAATGTTTTCGCATCGTTGTTCTGAAGGGGTAGCTGGTGGTTTTTTTACTCGTGTAAAAGAAGGAACTTGGATGGGGCATGTAATTGAGCATATCGCATTAGAAATACAAACCCTAGCGGGTATGAATACAGGCTTTGGCAGAACTCGCGAAACAAATACGCCAGGTACTTATAATGTTGTATTTGCTTATCAAGATGAGCAGGTAGGGATATATGCAGCAAAAGCAGCTGTTAGAATTGCAGAAGCATTAATATCTAATTCGTCTTATTCCATTTTAGATGATATTAAAAATATGACTAAAATATGGAATTCAAATAAACTCGGTCCTTCTACACAAAGTATAATTAATGAAGCAGAAAACCGAAAAATACCATGGACACGATTAAATAATCATTCTTATATCCAATTGGGATATGGTAAAAATCAAGCTAGATTAGAGGCGACAATTACAGATAAAACCAACTATCTGGCTGTTGAGATTGCATGTGATAAATTTCGAACCAAACAATTATTAAAGGATGCATTTATTCCTATCGCTGATGGTGGTATAGGCGAAAATGAAGAAGATTTAAAAAAAATAATAGATGAAATAGGCTATCCAATTGTTATTAAACCATATAATTGTAATCACGGAAGAGGAGTAACCACCAATATAAATGAATATGAAACTGCTGAAAAAGCATTCCAGAATGCACGAGAATTTAGTCAAAAAATAATCGTAGAAAAATTTGTAAAAGGTTATGATTTTAGAATATTGGTCATCAATAAAAAAGTAGTTGCTGCGGCCAAACGAATACCTGCTCATATAATTGGAGATGGAAAACTTACGATAAAAGAATTAATTCAAATTGAAAATGAAAACCCTAAAAGAGGAGAAGGTCATGAACAAGTTTTAACAAAAATTAGCATTGACCATCATACCATTTCATTATTAAAATCAAAAAACTACGATCTACAATCTATACCCAAACGTGCTGAAATAATTTATTTAAAAGCAACAGCAAATCTAAGTACAGGAGGAACATCTATTGATACAACTGAAGACCTTCATCCTGATAATATTATCATAGCAGAGAAAATTGCTAAAGTCATCAATTTGGATATATGTGGTATTGATATCATAGCATCCAATTTATCCGAATCTTTGTATACATCTGGTGGAGTGGTTATAGAAGTAAATGCAGCTCCAGGATTTAGAATGCATATAGAACCAACAAAAGGAATTTCGCGCAATGTTGCTTCTCCCGTTTTAGATATGCTATTCCCTTTTCAAAAATTACCAACTATTCCAATATTAGCAATTACAGGTACCAATGGTAAAACAACCACCACTCGTTTAATTGCACATATATTTAAAAACACTGGAAAAAATGTAGGTTATACAACATCTGACGGTATTTATATCAACAATCAGCTAATGGAGAAAGGGGATACAACAGGTCCTATTAGTGCAAAAAAAATATTGAATGATCCAACAATAGATATTGCTGTTTTAGAAACAGCAAGAGGTGGAATTTTGAGAGAAGGTCTTGGATTTAGTGCTTGCGATATTGGTATAATAACCAATATTACAGAAGATCATTTGGGATTAAAAGATATCGATTCTTTAGAGCAATTAGCCAGAGTAAAATCTGTTGTTGTTGAAAGTGTGAAAAAAGACGGTTGGGCAATTTTAAATATTGAAGATTATTATTCAATGGAAATTTCAAAGAAATTAGCATGTCAAATAGCATATTTTTCATTGGATGAAAAAAGTAAAGAAGTTCAAAAACTTATAAAAAAAGGAAATATAGTCGCATTGTATACACAAGAAAATATTGTAATACAGACTAAAAAAGAACGAATAGTTGTTGCGAATATTTACGATATACCGTTAACAATGGATGGAAAAGCTATTTTCATGATTCAAAATGTTCTAGCTGCTGTATTAGCAGCATATATATCAGGTTTGCATGTTCCCCAGATTACGAAAGCGTTGAATACTTTTTTCCCAAGTCCAGATTTAACACCTGGTAGAATGAATATTTTTCAGTTCAAAGAATTTAAAATATTAATCGATTTCGCACATAACCCTGCAGGATACACAGCTATAAAAGATTATTTGTCTAAAGTGGAAGCAAATAAAAAAATTGGAATTATTTCAGGTGTAGGGGATAGAAGAGACGAAGACATACAAAAGTGTGGAAAAATAGCAGCTGAGATGTTTGATTATATTATTATTCGACAAGAGCGACACTTAAGAGGTCGAACAGAGAAAGAAATTATACAGTTGCTTGTAAAAGGTATTCATGAAGTTCAAGAGAATTTTCCTTATGAAATAATTCCGAACGAAATTGAAGCGATAGAACATACAATAAACAAAGCAGAAAAAGGTGATTTTATAGTCGCACTTAGCGATGCTGTTTCCAATGCTATAGAAGTAGTGCAATTTCATATGAACAAAAATTCCTAAACAATTTAAATTATAAAAAGTAAATGTTTAATTAAAATCAAAATTTATGAGAAATCTAATTTCAATTATTGCTGTAGTATTACTTATTTTGTGGGCTATAGGTTATTTCGGATTCGGCCAAGCAGTAGGTCAATTTATACACATATTACTTGTACTTGCTATCATAGCTTTATTGTACAGATTAATTACAGGCCGAAAACCTTAGTATTAAAAATAATCTGAAAGAATATATCAAAATTCTTTCAGATTATTTTTTAAATATATAACCCTATTTTGTTATTCGATCAAAACCAAAAGTTTTTAAACGATCATCAATTTTATTAAGAATAATATTTTTTAAAACCTGAGCTGCAACCATAGAAAATGTAATTCCATTCCCTCCATAGCCTAAAGCAAATAGAGTACGATCTCCTTTTTTCCATGCTCCCATATAAGGTAAACCATCATCAGTCGAACTAAATGTTCCGCACCAAGCCATCTCAGTTTTAAATTCAATAGTAGGATATAGATTTTTGAATTTTCGTTCTAAAATTTTGACCTTAGTACGAAGTAGTTCATCTCTTTTTTCAGGATTTTGAAAATCTTCATCTTCACCACCAACTATCAAACGGTTATCTTTTGTAGTTCTCATGTATAGATAAGGTTCTGCAGTTTCCCAAATTAAACTACGGTTTGGCCAAATCATTTTTTCATCAATTGGAACGGAACAAATAGCATAGGTAGATAACAAATTCATCACTTTTTTAGGAAGGAATTGCCCTGCTTCAAATCCAGTTGCAACAATTACATATTTACACGAAACAGTATGGCCATGCTGTGTGATGAGTTTGCAACCTTTTTTAGTTTCTTGTATTTTTTCAACTTTTGTATGCGTGTAAATTTTTAGATTGTGTTTTTGTTGATGATATTTCAGTAAATTAATCGCTCCTTTATATGCATCCATTTGAGCTGAGGTATCATTTTGTAATGCAGCAATTCCGTCTATGTTTTGATATTCTTTTAATTGTTGTGCATGCAAATATTTTACAGGTAAGCCAACTTCTGTTCTTATTTCAAACTCTTTATCTAATAACTCAACACCAGCTTTATTACTTGCCAATAAGACGGTTGGAACTCTTGTAAAATCAGCATCAATATTTGTTTTCTTAAAAATAGTTTCAATATCTGTAATTGATTGTAAACAATTAAAATAAGCGTCGATAGCAATTTTTTTGGGAACTTTATGAATTAATTTACATAAAGGCGTATCAATTTCATATTGTAATTGTGCTGTACTTGCGGCAGAACTTCCAGTAGAAATAGTTCGTTTATCAATTAATGCACATTCTATTCCTGCTTCGCATAATTCATGAGCTACTAATGCACCTGTAATGCCAGAACCGATTATAGCAACATCAATTTTAAAATCATTTCGAAGTGGATTGTATAAGTCAAAAAATTCATTTTTAACAATCCAATAAGGTAATCCAGAATGTAAATCCATATTTATTGCGTTAAGTGGTTTAGATAAACTATACCCTAAAAATCAAGCCAAAAATAGTAAATCTCTTTTGCTGTGTGAAATAATTTTGAAAATGTTAAACATTTAAAAATGTGATAATTGGCTTGATGCTTGTGATGAATTAGAAGTTAATCTAAGTTAGATTATAAAATCACTTAAAAATAAAATTATGGCTAAATTAAAACGAAAAAATTATAAACTGAATTATATCGATTATGGTGATAAAATTGCTCAACCCGTTATTTTGATTCATGGTTGGCCGCTTAGTTTACAATCGTGGGAATATCAAATTGCAAAAATTGTCGAAGCTGGTTTTCGTTGTATAGCTTATGACCGAAAAGGTTTTGGAAAATCGTGTGCAACATGGGATCGTTATGATTATGATGCATTGGCAGAAGATCTACACGTGTTGATTGATGATTTGCAGTTGAAAAATGTAGTGTTAGTAGGTTTTACGATGGGTGGAGGAGAAGTAGTTCGCTATATTGCGAATTACGGAAACAAAAATATTTCAAAAATTGCTTTAATTAGTTCAATTATTCCTCTAGTAAAACAAACTGATGATAATGAGTATGGCGTTCCGCAAAAGGATTTAGATCACATTATTCATCAACTTGAAACAAGTCGTTTGGAATTTTTAGAAGGTTTTCATAAAGGCTTTTACAATCATGGTTTGTTAAAAAAATCTGTAAGCAAAGAACAATTAGATTTTGATTTCTCTGTTTCTTCTCATGCTTCACCTATTGCAACTCTAAAAGCTGCACGCTCTTGGATGGATACAGATTTTAGAACTGAATGTAAAATGATTGATGTGCCAACATTAATTATTCATGGAAAAGATGATCAAACTGTACCAATAAAAACAGCAGGAGATCAAGCTTCAAAATTGATTACGAATTCGACTTATATTGTTTATGAAGATGCTCCGCATGGCTTGAATATTACTCATAAAGAGCAGTTGAATATGGATTTGGTAGAATTTCTGTTGAATATAGAACACCAAAAAGATTAGAATATGAAAAATTCGAGTAAAAAGATAATCTCCGGAATAGCAATTGCTGGTTTAGGAGGAGTTTGTTATGCGTGGTTAAATTTTAGAAAAGTAAAAATACCATCTTATGTAACAGTTGTTGAAAATTTTGATGCACAACAATATATGGGAAAATGGTATGAAATAGCACGTTTCGACTTTAAGTTTGAAAAGAATTTGAATCAAGTTACAGCAACTTATTTTCTGAATAAAAAAGGAGTGATTGAAGTCCATAACCGTGGATTTGATGACAAAGAGAATAAATGGAAAGAAGCACATGGAAAAGCAACTTTTAATGGAGAAGAAGGAAAAGGTGCGCTGAAAGTTTCATTTTTTGGACCATTTTATTCAGGATATAATATTGTAATGATGGATCCGATTTATGAAACAGCTTTAGTTTTTGGAGAAAGTCATGATTATATGTGGATTTTATCTCGAAAGAAAACAATCTCAGAAGAGGTAAAACAGAAGTATCTCAACTATGCAGAAGAAAAAGGTTATGATATTTCCCAATTAACGTGGACAAAGCAAGATTGATGTGTGATTAATTTCCTAATTAAAAACCCAATGATTTTTTAGTAAATTCAGTGGGTTTTTAATTCTTTAGTTTTTATTATACAAAAAATAAATTACTCAGTTAGAGGATTAATATTATCTGCAACAGGAAATTCCTGTCCTGTTTGACCAATAGTCTTATTAAAATCAAATTTTGCAGCATCAGACATATTAGCACCACCAGCTAATTTAGCTTTATCTAGCAAGTCTAAAGCTAATTTTTCTTCTTCACGTTGTTCCATTACTAACCATTGTAAAAAATTCCAAGTAGCCCAATCTTCCTCATCAATACACATTTTTACAATTTTGTAAATAGATTCTGTGTTTTCAATTTCTTGTTTCAAAACTGCTTCAAAACATTGTAAAACATTTTTTGGTTCAGGACCAGGTTTTTGTATGGCTTCAATTTTTACACTACCACCTCGTTCTTGTATATATTCTATAATTTTTGCCATATGAACACGTTCCTCTTGCGAATGTTTCATCATAAAACTTTTAATACCATCTAATCGGTTATCATCTGCCCAACAAGCAAGCATCAAGTAAATTTGAGCAGAAAAAGCTTCAAGTGTAATTTGTTTATTTAAAGCATTTTGTAAATTTTTTGAAATTCTAGTTGTATTCATTTTTGTGATTATTTAGTTATGATATTTTAGATTGGAATTTTCAGACCAAACTATTAATTTAAATGTTAATACTTTCTAAAATATTGATATTTAGAGTAGATTTAAATTGAATTAAGATGAAATCGCAAAACCAGAAAATGAAAAAGGTTCTCAATTTTTCAATTGAGAACCTTTTTCTATATAATATAATTTTTAATAAGTTTTATTTTCCAATGCAGAAAGTGTAAAAGCCTTTATTTATCAATAGTGTAGGGGAGTGTGGTGTACTATTGGTGTACAAAAAGTATTAATATTTTAACGAAATATTAGCAATATCCGATAAAAGAATCAATCTTAATTATTACAATTTAATATTACTGATTAAATAATTCTTGATTTGTTTTGCTCTTTAATGATATTAATAATTTGTTTTTGAATCCAAACAGGAGCGTACTTTAATTGTTTATGAACTACTTCATTATTCAATTGTTGCACGTTAGGTTGTATTTGAATTAAGAATTCATCTGTCACGTTTTTTTGACCTATTTCTTTAAAAGCCTGAACAATTAAGTGTAATAATTCATCTTTGATGGCAAAGCTTTTAGGAACTGTTTTTTTTAATTGAATGGTACGATTTCCTATTCTTATTTCGCGTTGTGATCCATCAGTTAGATATACAGCTTTTAAAGGAACCTGAGTTGCTAATCCTAATAAATATAAAGCCAAAACTCCTGAGGGAGAAATACGTGCCTTATCTCGTTGTGCGATTTGTTTCGCTATTTCTTCAGTTGTGGGATAAATAGTACCTAACAACGGATCTTTTTTAGGTTTAAGATAAATACCTTGAGCTAAACGCTCAACTAAACCTTCTTTTTCTAAACGAGAAAGTACTTTACGGATGTTATCTGAAGAGCCATATTTTGAGAAATCAGCTAAAAAAAATATTTTGCCAAAAGATGATTTTGAAATCTTTGTTTCTATTTGATTTTTAGCTGATTTCATTTTGTTTTTGGTTAATTTTATGTCACAAATTTAGTGAAAATTTGTGACAAAATTTAATTTTAAAAATGTAATTATAGTAATTCTATATCTTGTAATTTTCGCCCAAATTCATCATCTGCTGCTAGTTTGAAAAGATCATCTTGTAAACCTAGGGGTGTACTTTAATTGTTTTTTGAATGACTACATTATTTAATTGTAGCACAGTAGAATGTATTAGATTTATTAATTCATCTTTCACGTTTTTTTGGCCTATTTCTTTAAAAATGCACTGTCTTTTAAAGTTTATAAGTTTACAAATATAGCTTGGGTTAGCTTTTTCAAATCCATCTAACCTTCCCATTATTTAGTTCTGTTTTCAAATTAAGATTTATTAAGTGCATTTTATTACACTATTTATTGATTCTTACATATCAAACCTAAAATATTCTTCTAAAAGTGCAATTCATTGCACTTTTCTTGTTTAATATAAGATTTATATCTAAATTTACAATAAAAGTGCAATATATGACACTATTAATAATCGAACAGATAAAAGAACGTCGTAAAGTTTTAGATATTACACAAGAATCATTAGCTGATATTTCGGGTGTGGGTTTACGAACATTAAAACAATTTGAAAGTGGTAAAGGTAATCCCACCTTAGAAACATTGCAAAAATTATGTGATGCGTTAGGATTAGAGATGAAATTAGAAGTTAAAACGATTGAATCATGAGAATTGCACATGTTTTATATAAAGGAGAAAGGGCAGGAGTTCTAACGCAATTGGATAATGGTCGCTTTCATTTTAAATACAATGAGAATTGGCTATCAGATGAATCTAAACCATCAGTCAGTTTAACATTGCCTAAAAATCAAATTGAATTCGAATCAGAATCATTATTTCCTTTTTTCTATCATCTATTACCTGAAGGTGTAAATAAACGAATGATTTGTAAAACATATAAGATTGATGAAGATGATGCTTTTGGAATATTATTACAAGCATCTAAAATAGATACAATTGGTGCAGTAACAATAGAAAGAGTGTAAAATGAAATTAGAATTAATTAATTGTCCCGGTTCTTTAAAAGAAAATTTTAATACATATAGTCCAAGTGTATTAAAGAAGTTGTTTAATGGAAAAAAAGTGAATCCAATTTTAAATTATACTTCGCCAACTGATCGTAAGGATAAAAGTAGTTTTAACCAAAATCAAACACATATTTCTATTTCAGGATTTCAAGAGAAATATTCTTTAATTCTTGATGGAAAAGAACTAAGATTAACCAATGAAAACGAAAGTGGTCAATATATTTTAAAACCAATTTCTGATTTACCAAAATATAGTGAATTTGCACCAGCAAATGAACATTTGACGATGCAAATCGCTAAACAAATTTTTAAAATTGAAACAGCAGAAAATGCGTTAGTATTTTTTGAAGATGGAAGTCCTGCATACCTTACGAAGCGTTTTGATTATGATGGATATGGAAATAAATTAGCCGCAGAAGATTTTGCATCACTATTAGGAAAATCACCAGCAACAGATGGAGAACAATATAAGTATGAAGGGAATTATCTGGAGTTATTTGAAGCATTGAAAAAATATGTTCCTGCATGGAAAGTAGAAGCGCCTAAGCTATATACATTAATCGTATTCAATTATCTGTTTTCCAATGGAGATGCTCATTTAAAGAATTTTTCATTAATAGAAACTCAACAAGGCGATTTTAAATTAAGTCCAGCTTATGATTTATTAAATACTAAAATTCATATTGACGATTCAGATTTTGCATTAAAAGAGGGATTATTACCTAAATCAATTTCAAAAGGAAAAATAATAGACCAATTATTTTTGTTAGGTGAGAATGCAGAAATGACAGAAAAATCAATCATAAAAGTCATTCAAAATCTATCTTCTAAGGAAGATCAAGTGGTAGATTTAATTGGTAAATCGTATTTATCAGAAAAATTAAAACGTAATTATTTACAAAATTATCAACGTCGATTGAAGAAATTAAAAAATGATTAACTTCAAATACAAATGCCCGTTATTTCATACATTTTAATATGTTTTGTGTGAAATAACGGACGTTTTAAGTGTGATAGCTATAACTTCACTTGATAATTATTTTTACCCCTTAACAGTTAGATGAAGTATTGATTAATTCAAATTTATAACTCATAAATTTAAATTATCTTATAATAATCTAATTTCTCAATATCATATTAATATAATTATTAGCGTCATCATATTGAAAGTAAACATGATTCTTATGAAAAACTTCTTTTGGTATTTGATTACCCCAGCCAACATCAAAATGGCTTGTATTTGAAACTATATAAGAATCTAATTCTATTCCTGCATCTTCTACTTGTGGTTGAATCTTATCTTTTAAGACTTTAAAAAATTGAATCTTCGGATCATTAATACCTTTAGAATTTCGTATACCTTTAGGATCGATGAACTTGATAACTTGTTTTTCACCTTCTACAATCCACAAAATAAAATCAGGATAGAAATTGTTTCCATCTGTGAAGAAACCTAATCCTTTTTTACTTTGATTTCTTAATACGTGAATTTCTTTGCCTTCTAAATGATTAGGATTAGTTCCTATGTATGAGATTAAATCGTCTAAGAATTGTTTTTCAGAAGCATCTAAAGGAATTGGGCTTACTTGTAATTTTTCTTTATAGCCTTTACCTACATAAACTAAAGGTTTATATAAGTGTAATAAATTATCAAAAGCAGACACCTCAGTTCCTATTTGAATAGTATCAAAAGCAGGATCCATCACTTCCGATTTTAGTTTTTCAACTTTTGATTGATACTCTTCAATTTCTTCTTCCGTATTTAATCTAAAATCGTATTCTAAAACGAAATTATCACCCGCACCACTTAATTGAATCGCTTCTACGTGGTCTGAATTGAATTCATTCTTATAGAACAAATAAAACTGCTCTATGTATTTCTTTAGTAAGGTAATGGCTAATTCTTGCCAAATCTGTACATTACTAAATTGCTTAAATTCCAATTTATGCACTGGTATCAAAAGATTATACCAAGAAACTTCATTTAAGATGGCTTGTAGTTGATCTAATTCAATTTTAAGGTTATGATATCCTTTATCCGCTTTAAAATTCTGTATTGCCAAGTAAATAGCATTCCAATTTAAAAATGAAATATGCTTAGAGCTTAAAAAGCTACAGTTTTTGTTTACTGCATTTCCGAAACTTTTCTTCTCTAATACATCAATTTTTGGATACCAATCTAACTCTACTATTTTCCCATCAAAAATGGATGCATTGTACACTAACGGCACAAGAATCTTCTGTTTAAAGTTTTCAGAATCTTTAACAGCAATTAATTTTAATCTATTTTGTTGTACAATTTCTTTCTGAATCGTTGGTACTTTTATCGTTATCCAAGCTGAATCGTTCGTTGGTAAACCTTCTTCTTCTAAGAACTCTTTGAATTTCTCCATATAGTCGGCTTTTACACCGAAAATCTGAAGTGTTTCTAAATGTCTTAGGTATTTTTTCAGTGCTTTGATATTATCAGGCTTTTGATAATCATCCAAACCCGTTGAACGCTTTAATGAGAAGTTATACCCTTTTAAACGAACACCACGACCAAATAACTGAATAATTTGAGAACCTTCGCTTTTTCCTACGTTCATTAAACCCATTGACGATACACGCCAAGATGACCAACCTTCAGAGAACTTTTTAGAACCAATCAATAAATTGATGGATGAAGTATCTTCGTTAATCTTTTTGAATAAAGAATCAGAGAAATCACGTTCTGTACCCAACACATTATTAGCAACCGCTAATTCATATAATTTTTTCTCATCACCTACATTGATAACGCCAAAATAGTCGTTATCACCTACACGAAGCCCTAATTCACCATCAGCACCTTTCAGATTATCTACATACAGATTAGCACCAATTGTGGTGTTATTGAACACCAATTCATTGATTAAATTGAAGATGGTTGTTGCATCTAGATTTTGCTCTTGGATGTAGGTAAATGATGTTTCAAAAATAGAATACCCATTTTTGTCTACCAATCCTGCTTTATCAGTGATAACTGCATCAATATTCTGAATAGAAACCGTTGGATTCTTTAAGAATTCGGTTAGGAAATAAATAATTTCCAAGACATCCGAAACGTCTTTACCACCTTCTTTACGAACTGCATTAACTTTTCCACCTACAAAAATCCATAAAGGCTTATGCAATAAAAAATCCCTCAAAGAAGTTTTCTGCTCCTTAAAAATTAATTGTTGTTGGAAAAAGGAAACTAAATTCGCTGTTAAATATAATTGCTGATAAGCGGTATTATCTTCTTTTAAATTTAAAATACGATAATCTTTACCATACCCATCTTCATAAAAATATTTGTACGAATAATCGAATAAAATACTTTTAGCGTATTCTTGTGTAAATTCTGTTTTTTTTGCTCCTGAAGCAGCATTAATTGCTTGTCCAAATGTTGCTGAGTATTCAAAAGCAAAACCTGTTAAACTCAATTGATCTCTGAATCGTTTCCACGAATCACCAGACATTCCTCCGTGACCTTCATCAATCAAAACTAAGTTGTTGGTTTCAAAACTTTCTACTGCAACTGTTTTATCACCACTGTTTTCTGCTAATTTCGTAATCTCTAAGATTTCTACTTGCTTACCTGAAAACATTCCTGAATCGTTCTTAGAGAAGTTATTCGCTCTAATATCAGAAAGCTTAAATTCCGCTAAATGTTGCTTGGTTAATCCTTCATTTGGCGTAATTAACAATACTTTGTTTTGGTGGCCTCGGTTGTATTGGTTGGCATAATGCAAATATTGCTTGATGTTGATGTGCATCAACAAAGTTTTACCCGAACCAGTCGCATTCCAAAATGCTAATTTATTTAGGTTTTCTAAAGTAAAAGGCTGTGCAATAAAAATATCTTTGCTTTTTTTCTTCCCTGCATTGGCTTGGGCTTGTTTCAGGTTGAATTCTTTGACAAATTCATTGACATCTGCCAATAATTTGACTTTATTACTGAAATACTTATCCAAGTAGACTTCTGTGAACAATAAAGAAAGATATTGGAAATACTTCCAAGTGATTAATTCCTCTCGTTTTTCAGAAATCCTTTTGGTGTAACGAACAATATTTTCGTCATAAGTTTGCAACATCGTAGCGGTCATCTGTTCTGAATTGTACATATGCGCCATTAAGGCTTGCAAATATTTTGTATTACCTTCTTCGGTATAGCCTTCGTTAGAAGAAAGCTTTAATTCTGTAAAGATTTCAACGCCTTTTTTTCCGATGATTTTTTTGCCAATGCTATCAATTCCGAAAAGCGATAGCATATACTTATTGAGTACAAGCTTGTCGTGAAAGTTTGCCATATTGGTTATAGTTTAATATGGATATCTTCAGTAAACATTTTATCTATGTCTACTAACCCAATGATAAACTTATTAAATTCTGTATTCTTTGTATTTGCAAATAAAACACCACGAGCGGTGCCCGTCGTTATCACTGCTAAATGTTTTGCAAAACCACAAGGTAAAATAATAGCCTCAGCTTGAACTAATTTTTCTTTAAATGCGTTTGGCTCAATTTCAAAATAACAGGTTATTTCTAATTTTGTTAATGGTTGGTTTTGTTTGTGCAATACAAACTCCATTGCCACTGCAATGATATTATTTTCTGCATCACAACCGAATCCAAAACCAATTTGTTGCTGGATACGTTCTTCAATGGCTAATGTATCTTCAAAAACAGAAAATTGATTTTCTTCTACCTTAACAATTTTAAATGGTATAGGTAATTGTTTTTTATTCATATCAATTAAGCTGTTAAGGATTCATACTTATGCTCATAAACCCTATCATCGCTCATTGTAATTGCAGGCTTTAATGATTTGATTGTGTTTAAAACTGTATAATCTTCTGAAAAAGAAACTTTCACACCTTCTCTTTTATTTGTTGAAGATTTTGTAACCACATCAATTAAATCTACACCTAAAACTTCCCCAAGTAATACCAAAGTTTCTAAAGTAAAGTTTTCGTTTCCTTTCACCCATTTGTTTACTTGCTGAGGAGAAACATCCATTTTTTCAGCTAAGTCTTTCTGCTTCCATTTTAACTCGTCTAATCGTGCTAAAATGGTTAGAGCTATTCTTTTAGAAAGTCTTGTGTATTTTCTACGCTCAGAGCGAGCTTTTGTTCTTTCAATTGTCTTTGTTTCAGTGTTTGAAACTAAAGTCAAAAATTTTTCTTTGTTGGTCATTTTAATTTTCATTTAAAAATTCAAAAAATGAATCGTCGTCAAAAATTCCATTCTCATTAAGAAAGGCTTTTACGTTTTCTAACTTTTGCAATTCGAATCTTGTGTGTGGTCGATCATCCATTAAATGGTGCAATGGTAATTTTATTGCTCCACCTGTTATTACAAAAGTATCATCGTCTATTCTAATAGCGTAAATTCTAAGGTAATCTTCTCGACCTTTTTGTAAAGACAAAACTTTTAGTTGATACTCTTGGTTGTATAATGGCTTGAAAAATTGTGATAAAGTTTTGTCTGATGTTTCTGTAATTTCTAATAACGTATCCTCGATAGCATAAGCATCCTCTATAATATCTTCTGCAATATCCTTTATATTTTTTCCTTTCGGAATATCAGCTACATTCTCCTTTAAAAAATCATAAATATATGTAGTATCGTCCCACAAATCCATCAAACGATCGTATTCATTATACGTCTCGTTTTGATAGTGAAGTGCGAACAATCTGTTTGCAAATATATTAACTATTTTCATAAAATCAACTTATAGGTTTATTTTATTATGTAAATTTTACAATTCCGAAACATTAAACATTTGCTTAAAGAAGGTTTCTTCTATCAATTTTACTTTGAAGGTATCTTCACCTGTACGCATATTATCGAAATGATGATCGCCGTTGATGTAAATTTGGTCAAACTCTGAAGAACGAACGCTATCGTAGATTTTACGGAAACGTTGTGCAGTTTCTTCATTGCTGGTGGTTTCCAGATTTCGCCAAATGACCAAAGTTTTGATGCCCTCTCTGGTTTTACCCTCTACAAACTTGATATCGCCTACTCGTTGTACACGTTCTACATACAAGCCAATGAGATAATTGAAGGTTTCTACCAAATCTACTTTTGTAGGCACTAATTCGTTATTCTCGGTCACCTTTAATTGGTAATTGAACGGATTACGGAACATTTGTACATTGAACAGATGATCTTGTGTTTCTACATCCAACATATAATTTAAGAGGTACTCTTCTTGTGCTTGCTCCTCAAAGTTTAATAAAGCGGCATTGGTTTTATTGGGTAACTGCAAATTGTTTAAGGCATCTTCATACGATTCTAACACTTGGTATTTAAACATCTGCGAAATACCTATTTTATCTTGCGGTTTCCCATTTTTCCAGTTATCGGAATAGATGACTTTTTGAATACGTGGCTTGGTTACGGTATTAAAATAGGTACCCATTTCTACCAAGATGTATTTTCGATTTCCTTGGTCCGCACGGTTTAATTTTATCGTAGCGTGACCCGTTGTTGCCGTACCTGCGAAATAATCAATTATTGTATCATTTGAATCTAATACCATTTTAAATGTATCTAATAATACATTTTCATCTTTAGGATACCCAAAATTAGATTGATTTAAAATGTGTCTTACACGCTTAGTTGCTCCTCGACCATCTTGATATATTACACTATATGGAGCTTGAAATTCTCTATCTATTAAATACGTTTTTAAACAAGGTACAGAGTTTTCATCTTCATTAAAGTGGACCATTCCTTTATCAATCCAATCTTTTAATGTTATTTCATTTGTAATCCAACCTCGTGATGGGATTTTAACATATTTTTTAGTTATAGGATGTAAAATATCATATTTAGGACCACCACCTCCAGGCCAAGATATATCTGAAGGGAAATAAATTCCATTTTTATCTACTACAGAATAATGTTTATGAGCTTTAGATGGATGTGACTCAGGTAAAGATTTAAACCATTTTTTTAGCTCTAAAGTGATTGTTTGATAATCTTCTTTAAATAATTTTACTAATCTATTATATTCCTTATAGATATCATCTAGTCCCTTTTTCTTTTGTTTCCATTCAATCTTATTTTGCTTTAAATATTCTTTATTCAAAACAAATACTTTCATATATTCATGAGAGACTGAAATATATTTTGAATCATTTTTTCTTCCTGCAGACCAAACAAAGTCTCCTAAATAATTTTCTTTACCGTATTCATTACAAAGTAAGTTATGCAAGTTATGATGTTCGATTTCATCTATTGAACAAAATAAAGAACTGTCAATTTTTTGCAATGGTTTTGTATATGATAATCTGTCATAAAGCATTGAACACCATGACGAATCTCTAAATGAGTCCTTATAGCAGAATCCATCTCCATCAGTATTATATGGCGGGTCAATATATACAGTTTTAATCTTCTCCTTATACTTCTCCTGCATCACATTCAATGCTTGTAAATTCTCGGAATTGATTAATAGACCGTTGGTTTCTTCGTCTAAATTGTCGAATTCTGCTAATAATTTATCTTTGAATTCTTCGGAGAAGTGTTTGGTGTCCAATACCAAATAGGGTTCCTCTTTCAATGCTTCTGGACCCTTCGACGGGCTCAGGGTGACATCGAATAATTCTTTCCATTCGTCTAATTGTGCTTGGTTGGCTACAATTTCAGGATAGTATTTTGCTGGAATACGGTCTAAGGTAATGCAGTAATTGGTACTGATGACAAATTTTTTCTTCAGCCATAATTTCTTTTGGAAATCTTCTATCTGTGCTAAGAAGGTAATAATCTTAGTCGCAACGGTCTTCAACGCTTTTATCTTGGATAACTGCGCTGTAAAAAAAGCAGGATTTTCGGTATTGATGTCGTCGATGTATAAGACTTCGTTTTTGATGTAAAAATCTAACTCACGACGTAAAAATCCACCTAAATCTTTATGAATGAAATAATCGAAACTGTTACGCGAGATGAAAGAATTCAAATGATGATATATAATTTCACAAACAACATCCTTTTTATCTTCTTTTCTCGTCTTTGTTTTTCCATTGATATCTTTGTAGGGAGAAAAAATATCAAGGAATTCGTTTGGCGTGTTATTTTGTAAAGATTTAAAAATTTGTTTAGTTAAATCTTCTTGTTTTACCGTTTTCTTATGCTGTTCATACGTAAAGTTGATGTATAATTGTCCATCAATCACTTCCACAGGTTGTTCCTCATAAATCGCAAAACGACGTTCTTGATCGCCTTGTGCTTTATTGTTGTTTTGTTCAGTAGACGCTTCCTTTAATTGGAAATGAACCGATTTCCCATCTTTTAATTTAAAGCTGTAATTCTTTAGATATTCTGATGTTTTGATATAATACTGGTCGTGATTTGCCCAATGCAGTTTTACTTCCTCACCTTCATAAGGAATGGCATACACATCTTTCTTGTAACGACGTAACGAAATAAAATCACCGTCTTTGTAATAACGCTTAAAGAAATTTGCCAAATGCGAGAATACTTCTTGCTCTAAATCATTGGTATCAATCGCATTTTCTAATTGCGCTTTCAAAGCTATATATTTAGGAGCCGATTCACGAGCAACACCCGCATCATCCAAAGATTTACCCAATTGATCTATTTCTGCTTGAATACTTACAGCATCTTTTGACTGTGTTTGAGCTAATATATCTTTGATATCTTTTGGTAATTTGCGATCGATAAAATCCATTACCTGATCGCGTTTTTGTTTCATAATGCGGTAGATTCCAAAATCTAAATCCGCCTTATCCATCTCAAATATTTCTTTTAAAACCTTTTGTAAATTTTCGTAATTGTTCATGTTTACAATTATTTTTTATGCTAATTCATCGGTATCCAAATTTTCAGGATTTGTGATGATGTATTTTTTGATACGTTGATAATCTATTTCTGTTCTGATAATGACATCGTGATAACGAGATTGCCAACCTGACGGTAACCCTAAACGGTTACAATGTTTGGTTACCGCTGATTTATACGAACCAATAATGGTTGATAGATTTGGTGGTGGTGGTGGTGGTTGTAGGGACAGGGCATGCCCTGTCCCTACAACAATATCATTTCGCCCTGTCCCTACCATATTATCCGTTTCCATCGTTGGTTTTATGATAATAATTCCGTGTACGTGATTGGGCATTATCACGTATTCGTCTAATTCTACATTGCGAAAATGATTTTTAATTTCATACCACAATATATTGGCTATAATACCTGAATGCGAATGGTGCATTTTACCGTTTATTATTTCACCCAAAATCGGCGATCTGTCTTTGGTACAAATCGTCACAAAATATGCTGCAGGATTTGTATAATCCCACCATTTTGCTCTTGGCGACTTTCTATTTTTTAACGGACACAAACTATTGCTTCGATTTATATTAATTCAAAAGAAACGGTGAAAACTTCTTCTTCTGTTATAGTTCTGTTTAATTTACTCTTCGCTTCAGCAATCATTTGGTCGCGTTCTTCGTTGATTTCATCCTCACGATCAAACATTTCTCTTTTCAGGCGTGATACTTTTTTCTTCGCCTTTGCTAATTGTTCTTGCATGGCTAAAGCTTCCGCACCAGATAATCCTTCTTGCATAGCAGCTCTATCAATTTCTTTTTCCTCTTTCTTAGCTTCTTTTAATTCGGATTCTAATTCAAAAATCTTATCATCTGCCCAATTATGGAATTTTTTAAATTCACGTTGCATTAAAGCTGCATCGGTATCTTCTAAATATTTTAACCTTTCTTGTTTAATGATAGCATGGTGTTTATCGATTGTATCTAAATCGCCTTTAAAAGAATCATTGATTGTAGAATTAAGCCCTAAAATAAAGCGGCAAATATCGTCATTTAGGACTTCGTTTTCATCCGTTATTCCAGAAAAAAGTAAAACCGAATGCGATTCAATTTCAGATGAAACCTCTAAATTGCTCACTCTTAATACGCCTGACTTCGCTTTTAGCTTACTAATATCTGTATGTTTAACATTAATGTTACTCCAATTAAATGACAAATGAGCCAAAGGCGTTTTTTCTTTTTTACCCTGACTAATTATTTTTTGTGCTATCGAACCATTGATCAGAAAACGCTTGGCATCTTCACGCTTTTTATTTAATGTATATTTTTCACCATTTTCTAAAATGAAGGTAAAATCATCAAAAATAAATTGTGCTTTGTTTTTAAGATAGAATTGTGTTAATTCCCACAACCATTTTTCGAATTTTTCAATAAATACTTTTGTTTCTGAATACGTAGTACGAAGTTTTTCGATTACGCTTGCTTCGAAATGATTGAATAATTTAGATTGTACTTCTTTTACTTTTTGATTAATTTGATCTTCAAATTCATTTTGTAATTGATTAAAATATGCTTCTATTTCTTCTTTCGTACGACACTTTTTGTATACTTCTATAATTCTTTTTTCAAAATCAACTCCATTCTCAATTGTTCCTAACACCTCATCAGAAGAACCAAAAACACCTTCGAACAAACGGAATTTATTTTCCAATAATTCGTACACACGTGTTTCTACCGCATTCGCTGCATTAAGAAAATTTACAACCACCACATCATATTCTTGACCATAACGATGACAACGACCAATACGCTGTTCTACACGTTGTGGATTCCAAGGTAAATCGTAATTAACGATCATACTACAGAACTGTAAATTGATACCCTCTGCTGCTGCCTCTGTCGCAATCATAATATCGTATTGATCACTTTTAAAAGCATCTACTAAGGCTTGTCTTATATCAACTGCCTTAGATCCAGTTACTTTTCCTGCATTTTTATCATCTGCAATCCAATCTCGATAAATTTGATTAGATATAGGATCCGAATTATTACCGTTAAAGATTAAAATTCTTCCTGCATATTTTTCTTTAGATAAACGCTCTAATAAGTATTGTTGTGTTCTAGTTGATTCTGTAAATATTAATGCTTTTTGTTTTGCACCTAATTCTTTTAATTTTGCAAAACCTTGATCTAAAGCAATTAATAATTTCTCTCCCTTTTCATTATGTTGTATGCTATTGGCAAGTATTAAAAATTCTTCTAATTGCTTAATTTCTTCTTCAATTGCAATTTTATCATCTAAAGTAATTTCATTAAAGTCACCTTCATCAATAATTTCACCTTCATCAAATTCATCATCTAAATTCTCGTATTCTTCTAAGAACATTTCATATAAGTCATCTTCAACCACTTTAGAAGATTCCAATAGCATTCTTAACCTTTTTAATAAAGATTCTAACGTTCTACTTATTGCAAATGAAGATGAACCCAGTAATTTAAATATTACGGATTGCATTAAATGTTTTTGAGCAGGCGGAAAAGCGTAAGTTCTTTCTTGTCTTAGATATTCTAAAACTTTATCGTATAACTCCTGTTCTTCTTTTGATGGAGTAAACTGTTGAGTAATCGGAATACGTTCTCTGTAATTGATAAATTCTTTAACATCTCTACGTAACGTACGATGAACAATTGAATTTAATCTTTCTTTTAAACCTTCAATATCTCTATTGCCAGATTCTAAGATATAATTGCGCCTAAAACTTTTAATATCACCAAATATTTCAGGATCAATAAAAGAAACTAAACCATATAATTCATCTAATTTATTTTGAAGAGGAGTAGCTGTAAGTAAAACTTTTTTATAATCACGAATTGCATTTTGAATAGTCTGTGCCGTTACATTTCCGTATTTGTAAGCATTTCTTAAATAATGTGCCTCGTCTAATACAACCAAATCCCAAGAAGTCAATTGTATTTCTTCCGCACGTTTACGAGCAAATTGATAACTACAAATTTTTATGGTATGGCCATTATCAAATGGATTTTTGATTCCAGCTTTAGCTTTTTTATTGTAAGAAATATTATCTAAAACTTCAGCTTTTAAGTAAAATTTATCTTCTAATTCGTTTACCCACTGCTTACGTAGAGAGGAAGGACAAATAATTAATATTTTCTTTTTTCCTTCTGCCCATTTTTGGCTTAATAAAATCCCTGCTTCAATGGTTTTACCTAAACCAACTTCGTCAGCAAGAATAGCTCCTTTAGAATATGGTGATTTAAAAGCAAATAAAGCGGCTTCCACCTGGTGGGGATTCAATTCTACCTTGGCATCCATCAATGTAGCTCCGAACTTCTCTGGACTATCTGAAGTTGATTTTTTAGATAATTCGTAGGCGTAATATTTAGCTTGGTATTGGTTGATCATATTTAATTGATATACAATTTAAGGAAATATTAGATTTTTTATGTTTATATATTTAATTACATTTAAATGTGATGATTATATAATTTATCATTGAATTTTTTTTAAAAATATTTGTAAATATACAAAATGTTAAACTGCAAATAAAGTCATAATAACGGATAATTATTTACGGTAAACCATATTTGTTATTGTTTTTTAAATATAATGAAGTATAGCGACAAAATAAGACGCTATGATAATAAACAACGAATAAAAAGGTAGAATAGGATAGAAGCTTTTGAAAAGAAAAAGTATATTTATAAAAACTTAAATTTATGTGTCAAGTTTATGCTGATGTCACGTTTTGTACGTGTTCTGATTTTGATTCAGATACTATTGAAAAACTGAATCATCATTGGATTTTATCGTTGCAATGAATTTTTAGAAGTTGATTTATTAGTTTAAAAATTATACTTTTCTTCTCCAGGAATAATTTTGATTTTATTTCCGATTGAAGTTTTCCAATAATGAGTTGATGAATAAAAATCTGAAAAAGCATATGTTAACTCATCTTTTTTTACTTTTTCAAGTACATTTTTAAACCATTCAACATATTGATTATTTTCGCTTTTAGCATTTTTTAGAAATTCTTTTTCTTCTGAAATAAATAGTCTCTCCTTAAACTACTTATAATTTACTGATTATTAGTATTTTGGGTTTAAAAAGTTTGTTTTTTATTGCAAGAATTTGTATCTTAGAGCTTTAAAACCTTGCAAATATGTTGGGGAAAAATCCAGAAAAGAAGCCAGAATTATTCCGCCCAATGTTGGTGGATTTTATTGACCACGAGCATGAACTTGTTCTACTTTCAGAAAAAATAGATTGGAATTATTTTGAGAAAGAATTTTCGTCCTTGTATTCCAAAGTGGGCAATCCGAGCCATCCGATTCGGTTTATGGTGGGTTGTTTGCTACTGAAACATTTGTATAATTTGGGCGATGAGACGTTGGAAAAAGCCTGGATCATGAATCCTTATATGCAGCATTTTTGTGGCAGGGTTTTCTTTGAACACGAATTTCCTTGTGACCCGAGTAATTTTGTTCATTTCCGAAAAAGAATTGGCGAAAAAGGCATCGAAAAAATCTTTGCCTACAGCGTAAGAATGCACGATGCCAAGACGAACACCTCAAATTTTGTTTTGTCCGATACTACCGTTCAGGAGAATAATACCTCTTTTCCTACCGATGCAAAATTGTGCAAAAAAGTGATCGATTATTGCAACAAAATAGCCGGAAATGAAGGCATAAAACAAAGACAACGCTACACAAAAGTCAGCAAACAAATGGTGCGCAACACCTACAACGGAAAACATCCCAAGCGGGCAAAAGCGGCAAGGAAATCTCAAAGACAGCTCAAAACCATCGCCATGAGACTGATTCGTGAATTGCAACGGAATTTTAATGCAGAACAGCAAGAATTTTATAAAGATTTAATGACATTGTACACCAAGGTTGTCACACAAAAAAGAAACGATGCCGATAAAATTTACAGCATTCACAAGCCTTTTACCCGATGTATTGCCAAAGGAAAAGCGCATAGCCAGTATGAATTTGGGAATAAGGTAGGTTTGATAACCACCGCCAACAAAGGCAAGAAAATCATTCTCGGGATTAAAGCATTTTTGCAAACTCCTTACGATGGTCACACCATAGAACCACTTTTGGAACAGATGGAAACCGGTGGTCAAAAGCTCCCAAAAGAACTCGTTTACGATAGAGGTGGCAGAGGAAAATCAGAAATAAAGGGCGTGAAAATCTCCATCCCAAGCACTCCAAGAAAAAAAGACACTGCTTATCAAAAGCAGACAAAGCGCAAAAAATTTAGAACCAGAGCGGCAATAGAACCTATCATCGGACATTTAAAAACCGATTTTAGGCTGGCAAAAAATTACTTCATGGGAGAAACGGGACCACAAATCAATGCATTACTAGCTGCAACCGCTTGGAACATGAAGAAAATGATGGAACTACTGAAACAGAAAATTATTATCTTATTTTATAAGATACAAATTATGCTGTTTTCTAATCCTGTTTTTAAAAATAAATTAAATAGTGGGTTTTGTTAAGGAACGACTAAATAATCTCGTTAATTCATCAAGATCTATTTCTTTAAGATTAACATCATAAAATTCATGAATCCAATTTGTTATATTAAGATTGTTTCTTTTTCCATTCACATCAACTAGAAATATACATCTCCAATACATTCCTGACGATGACAATGAGGGTATAACTCTCAAATTATTGTAACCTTTTTCATGTAAATTTCTAGCCAGATTAAGTATTTTATGCATGTTTATAATATAAAAATTTGTTTCCATTATTTTGAGATTTTATTAAAGTTGGATAAAATGTAATAAATTATAAATAAAACATTAGAAATGATTTATTTCCTCTTATGCCTCACCAAATCAGTTACAACTCCCAAAATAATGACAACATCTTCATCTTGTAATTGAATACAATTTTTGTATTTCGGATTAAGAGAAATCAATTGTTTGTTGATGGCATCATAACGTTTGAACGTGTATTCGGAATTGTTGACCGATACTACAATATCATCATGATGTCTGGGTTCGATATCAGATCGAATGATAAGTAAATCACCTTTTAGGTATTCAGGATACATACTTTCGCCACCCACACGATTAAGATAAGTTGCTTCGGGATGATTCAGTAAAATTTCATCCAAACTAATATTATTCTGTACAAAATCAGCAGCAGGAGAGGGGAAACCTGCCGAAACATCACCAAAAAATTGAACAAATCGTTTTTCACCATCTGTTTTGATAGGAATATTGATTAACTCTTCTGAGAATTTCGGAACTTGAATAAAATGTACCATTTAATAAACATTTAAAATATCTGTAAATCTTGTTGTGTAACAAGGTGACAATCGTTCTTGCTTCATTTTCCATTTTCTATGTATATCTTGAGAAGCTAATTTTAGCATATGATCGCCATAATTTGCATTTAATTTATCCATCACACTCATCAACGCTTTATGTTTTGGAGATTCTGTATGAAATAAATTCATCTGTGCTTGATTATCGGGTGTAATAGCCGAAACAATAACGCCAGCTTTTTTATAATCAGGAACTTTGCCTTCTGCAGGAACCAATTTATCCAATAAAAATAAAGCTGTTTTTGACAAAACAATGCTCGAATTCGAATCAAAATCTAAGGTTGTACTTAATGAGTTTGAAACAAATGATTGCTTTTCATCAAAACGATTGGTCATCACAAAAACAGTAATAATGTTGCATTTTGATTGTTCTTTTCTAAGCTTTTCGGCACAAGAAACAGCAAAAGTAGAAACACGCTCTTTCAGATTTTCATAATCATTGATTGTTTTCTCAAAACTTCGAGTTGTGGCAATTGATTTTTTGCGTTGAACTTCATCTAATTTTAAGACGCTTTCGCCTAATAATTCTTTTTTCAAACGCAATTCAACGATGGAGAAATTTCGTTTGATGTATTCATCTTCAAGCAAGGTGAAATCAAATGCATTCCGACATCCGATATAAGATAAACGTTTAGCTAAACGTCGCCCTATTCCCCAGATATCCTCACATTTTAACCATTTTAAAGCTTTGTTTATTTTCTCTTTCGAATCAATCATATAAACACCATTATGATGTTTAGGAAATTTCTTTGCTATTCGATTCGCCACTTTAGCTAAAGCCTTTGTAGGAGCAATACCAATACAAACAGGGATTTTGGTAATGGTATATATTTTTTGTTTAATTTCTTGGGCGTAATTTACCAAATCATAGTTATCAAAGCCTTTGAAAAGAAGAAAAGATTCATCAATCGAATAAATTTCTATATCAGGACAATAGGATTTTAAAATCATCATCACGCGATTACTCATATCCGCATATAAAGCATAATTTGAAGAGAATACATTAATTTTATTTAATCTAAAATTATTCTCGTATTCAAAAGCAGGAGCACCCATTGGAATCCCTAAATCTTTTGCTTCATTAGAACGTGCAATTACACAACCATCATTGTTAGAAAGTACTACAACAGGCTTTCCATTCAGCGTTGGATTAAAAACTCGTTCGCACGAAGCATAAAAATTATTGCAGTCAACTAAAGCATACATCATGTTACAAAGTTGAGCAAATAAAGCGCTACAAGGTGTCGCGGAAAAGTGTTAAAAAATTAAAGTTAAAAATTGATTCTGTAAATTTGCGCTATGGTACTGAATGATAGATTGAAAACATTGGTTGACAAAGTTCCAAAAAATATTTGTGGCGTGTATTATTTATACAACGACAAGCAAGATATTATCTACATTGGAAAAAGTATTGATATCAGAAAAAGATTGATTCAGCATTTCAAATCACTTGATAAAAAGGAAATCAAGCTACAACATTTTACGCATTCTATACAATTTGAAAATACAGGAAATGAATTGATTGCTTTGTTGAGAGAATCTGAATTAATCAAACAAAATCTGCCAATATTTAATCGAGCTCAACGCAAGATTAAGTTCTTTTACGCATTATATAAAGAAATAAATTCGGATGGTTATCATGCATTAATTGTGAAGAAAATTGATAACTCTGGGAACGAAATTATCTCATTTACATCGTTAAATGAAGCAAAAGATTATTTATTCTATATCACTGAAAAATATAAGCTTTGTCAAAAAGTAAATGGTTTATATAAAATCAAATCAAGTTGTTTTCAATATAGTTTAGAAGAATGTAACGGAGCTTGTATAAATAGGGAAGATGTGAAACTTTACAACAAAAGAGTTCGTCAATTTTTGAAAACAGTGCATTTACCCAAAAAGGACTTTTTATTTGAATTGGTTGGAAGAACTGAAAATGAAAAAGGTATTGTATTAATTGAAAAAGGAGTTTACAAAGGATTTGGCTATTGCGATCATTTAATTGAGAATCTAGACGAAATGAAATCATTTATTGAACAAAAACAAGATAATAAGGATGTCCGAAAAATCTTATTTCGACATATAAAATCCGAATTATCCAAATAAACTCACTTGACCATCTTCACGCTGGTAGCTGAAATCAGTAAACGGAACAATTGGTTTACAATTAAGCCAATTCATTAAGTTTTCATCATCATTTAGGACTATTGGCATACGATGTTTAGTATTGTGGATATAATCCATAATGCCGACAGCTTCAGTTGTAACTATCGTAAACGTATCATCAGAATATAATCCTGCTAAACACATCAGATTATTGTTGATTCCGATATCATATTTGATTTTGTCTTTGCCTTCGTGTCGCCATTCATAAAAGCCATCAACCAATATCACACAACGATTGGTGTAAGCATCTCGAAAAGATGGTTTTTCATCTATAGTTTCAATACGTGCGTTTAAGGTGTTATTCGAATTAAAATCATTTCCAGCCCAATGCGGAATTAAACCCCACTCGAACAAATGAATATAATCTTGTTGATTAGTGATAACAGGCAACTTTGGATGATCAAAACCTTTGAAATGAGGATTTGGCGTAAATGTAACCTCGGGTTTGAATTTCAACCTCGATTTCTTTTCAATCTGTTCTTTTGTTTTGGTCACTTTTACATGAAAACACATAGCATCTACTTTGGAATAAAGGTAATGATTACGACTATAAGAACAATTAAAAATTGAATCAATTTAAATGATTGTAGAAGAATTAAAACGAATGTTTTTTATAAAGAGTTTTATATACTACGGTTTCATATAAAACAAAAAACCTCCCTAAACCCGCTTTTAAAGAGGTTATTATTTATACTATTTTGTGTTTTTTATAGTTTTTACTACTTCGCATTTTAAATAAGCACAAAAAAAGCAGTAATCATATAAAATACTGCTTGTGTAGTTTAAAACAAACTTAGATAACTCCATAAGAATTAAAAGCTAACTTCGGTGAGCCTGTCCTGAGTTTATCGAAGGGTTCAACAGGCTTTACTTTACTACTTTTATTTGTTATTTGTATTCAGTAATTTCAATACTCTCATGCCCTCAGGGCAAGATAATAGCTTAGTTATTATGTAAAGAACTATTTACGCGCTTACTGGCGTATTGATTATGAAGTTACTTATATCTTTAATGGAATTAATATAGTATGTATAATAGGATAGACTTGTGCCTCTTTTTATAGAAAGTAAATGTTGATGAGGTTCGATAAATAGTCTGTTATTTAATATATTAACTATATATTTCTGCTTTGCCGCAGTACTTTCATGAGCAATATAATCTCGAATAACTTTCATTTGATTAATAATATTTGAATAATTGGGGTCTGTTTTAATTATATCAAATGGATTGTTTGTAAAAAAGCAATCAGAAATATTTTTAATAACCTCAAAATGATTTACAAACGATCTATTTTCTTTTTTTATAACTTTATTTAAGTGTTCTAAATCATCAAAAGTTAATCTTCTTGGTGGACAATATCCATGAATACTTGAATTTCCTATAGCATAATTCTCAAATGAATCTGAAAGAAATTTTTCAAATTTTATAAATATTTTAAAAAAAGCTAGTTCATATAAGGAACTATCAATTGTTAAAGCTGATGAGAATACAGCGTTCCACTTATCAATTTCATCAATTAAATCTTGGTTATTCATTCTAATCCATTAAAAATTCTGAAAGTATTCTTACTCTAGTTATTCTTTCATCTTTACTCGTAGTTCTTGTACGATGATATTTTTCAAATTCTAAAACATTATGTGGTGCATTTTCAGAATCATATTCAGCATTTAAAAATTCTGATTCAAACAGCGAAAGTTTACTTATGAATGAATTAATATTAGTATCAAAATTATGATTATCAAATTTTGGATTTCTAGGAATTGAAACATCTAGATTACCAAACAATTGATGGTTAAGCGTTACAAATAAAGTCCAAAAATAATTTTTACGATAAAATATTTTTGAATTAAATAACTGGTTATAAAAAATACTTTCAATGATGAAGAAAATGCGATTTAATTTTTCCTCAATTAAATCTTGATTAAGAAATTCTTTGTCATATTTTTTATAAGCCGATTCAGTTTTTGTATTGCTGTCAGTGACAATACCATCAATTAAATTAATAACTAACGAATTCATAAAGTCTACATCTGCCATTCTACTTAAGTCCTTATCCTTGAAAATTTTCTTATCAATAAAAATATTTTTAAAGTCAGATGATTTTCTTAGAATGAAAACTTTAAATTCACCCCAATATTGAGCGTTTCTTAACTCTTGTTTATTTAATGCTATATTGTTTGTATTTAATCTAGCAAACATTTCATATATTTTAGAGTCGTCTTTAAGTTTTACAATCTCGAAACTTATGTTATAGTTTAAAAAATTTTCCTTTTCAGCATCTGGAAGTTCAGTATATGTTAAGTTGGCAAATTCTTTATTATGTGATTTTTGGATTTTAAACTGATTATCGAAATATTCTAAAATTGCAGTAATACGTTGTTGCCCGTCAATTACTTCTCTAAAAGTCTTTCTAGTTGCTATGTCGATTTGTTGTCTAATGAAAATTTGAGGAATAGGATAGCCTCTTAATATTGTATCTATTAAATAAGATTTTGCATTTAGATTCCAAACTTTATTTCTCTGATATTTTGGTGATAATATTAATTCGCCATTATCTTTCCATGAAAGAATATCGTTAATTGAAAATGACTTTGTATCTTTTACTTCACTCATAAATTTGAGGGGTTATTTGTATTATACATAACATTTTTTTACGAATACTATAGCTTTAGTTTCGTAAATAACAAATATATAAAAAAATCTAATTTATAACCATTGTTGTGTAAATAAGTAAAGGGCTTCTATATAGAAGCCCTTTACTTATATTAATTTACGTATAAATAAAAAACTCAGGTGAACTTTTAACCTAAAATCTAACACCTGAGTAATAAATGAACGTCATGCCTATGACTTATATTCATTTCGAATTTAAGATTTTTATTTTAAACTAAACGTTTTTAATTATTTAATGTCTTTTACTTTTTTCACAAACTCCTCGTAAGTTTCAGATTTTTCATTGTCCCAGTTTGTTGGTTCTATTAAATCATAAATACTTACTCTTAGTAATTTTGCAATCTCAATTAGTTCTTCCAAAGAAGGTTGTCTTTTGTTATTTCGCCATTTAGATATTGTAAATTCAGTTTTACCAATAAATTTAGCAATGACTCTATTTTGTACATTTCTTTCTTTAAAAACAATATCTAATCGATTAATTTTCATATAATTTAAAATATTTATTAAAAAAGTTTGTCGTTTAATGTCAAACATTGTATATTTGATATATGTTTAAAGCGACACAATTAGTTAAGGCTATTTGACTTAACGAAATGATGTCTCTCTATTCGGGAATAATCCGGTAAATTATAAGCCCTAGAGAGTACAAAAAGTCGCCCAATACACTGGGATTTTCATATATTTGCGATAATTCCAGAGGGCGATTTATGCGTTTGTACTTCATTGGGCAAGAGTTTACTCTAAAGGTTTTCTTACCGGATTTCCTCACGATAATGAAGGAGTGTAAATCGTTTCTCTGACTTTTTATTTCTACTTCTATCAAGAATAGAAGACATCGTTCCATAAAACCCAACACAAAATGAGAACGAAACAATTTCCATTCATCCGTAAAAAACCGCCAGACAAAGTCTGTTGGTGTTACTAATTCTTTTAAAGAACAAATCTCCGTTTTATAACATTTAACGGATCGTAAAGAAAAGGGCTATCCTTTCTTTACACGCTCTCTATCAGAGCCTCGGTAATGAGACTTTGAAAGCATTCGTTTTATCTTTTTTATTCGCACACTAAATGTAAAACGTTTAATATCATTTTCCAAATTTATTGGGGTTCTGCTACCTATTATTTAGATGTGAGACGTGAGATTTTAGTATTGAGAGGATTGTAGTATGTAATAAGTACAGATTAGATGTTAGATATGAGAATTGAGAATTGAGATATTAGAGTTGTTGAAAGTGATAACGAATTTGAATATTGAAAAAGGATGAAGAAACTGGCATTAAAACTCTCACGTTAAGAAAATGGTTGAATGTAACGTTAAAAAGTTTTTAGCCCGTAGGGTTTGTAAAAAGTTTAGTGGAGTGAAAACATTTTTAGTAGAGAGGTTTACGGCCAAGAGTTTTTTGATTACTTTTTTGCTCATTTCCCCGAAGGGCATATGAATACTGATAATTAAAATAGATAAGTAATGAATAAAAAAGTGATAGAAAGTATTTTACATTCATTTTTTCCTTGATGAAAAAACGAACCAAAAAAATCAAGACCGCGATTTTCGACGTTCAATTCCCATTTCACGCACTAAAAAGATTAAATGTTTCGCATACGCTCACTAATCTTTTTTACGCTTGTTTCAATGGATTGAAACTCGTCTGCAAATCGTATGTCGACTCTAAAATCCGTTATAAAAAGTGAATTTGAATATAATAAGAATAAAAACGTAAAACGTTAAGCGTATCACATAAACCGTAAAAACAAAAACCCCTTTCCCAAAAACAAAGTTGGCGCGATGTACAGGAAAAGGAGTGGCTTTTAAAACTAATGTTGAATTTAAAAAACTTATGTAAAATTATGAAAGAGTAAACAGATTCACACTCTATCCCCCGAAGACAACTCAAAGAGTATAAATGATCTTCATAAAATGATTAGTGTTAATTTTTAGTTTTCATTTATTAATGTAATTTTTAAAACCTGTCGGAGGGGGATATTTTAAGAGGAATATAGGATAAAAGTAGACGAGCTCACGCGCGCGTGATAATAGAGATGAAATTCTAAATGGAATTTGTGATAATAAGAAGATAATTAGAAGTTCATTATTTTATTACGTTCATTTTTATTCATGAGTTATTATTTTATTACGTTCATTTTTGTCTTGACACAAAAACATTTGAGATTAAGAGGAGAAGCTCCAGTGGAGCTTAGGTAAAATTGTTACAAGTCGGTCAATAACGGCTACTCGCTAAATGCTTTAGAACATTCGCATATGAAATGCGAACATAAATCATTTTAACGCTCTTTACGCCTAATTGACACTCGACTTTTCAGCAATGACCGTTTCTAAACTCGTTGTTAAAAGTGAATTTGAGTATATAAATAAGAATTAAAAATCCGACGATTTAGAATCGAAATGTAATTCAACTCTAAATTATTGGAATAAAAAAGTTGGAGTGTTTGAGTGGAGTGAGTTGCCAACTTTATGGAAATAATTTATTTAGTTGAATCATTGAGAGACTACTGTCGGCATCTTTTTTTGTTTCGTTTTTTTGGATGCTCAAAAAAATGAAAGGAAGAAATTTTTCGACAAGCTAAGAATACCAACGAGATGAGATTCTTCGACAGGCTCAGAATGACAAAATACGTAAAACGTTAAGCGTAAAACTTATAACTTAAAAACAAAAACTTCCTTTCCCCAAAACAAAGTTGGCGCGATGTATAGGAAAAGGAGAGGCTTTTAAAACTAATGTTGAATTTTAAAAAACTATTGTAAAATTATGAAAAAATTTTACTTCAAACTCAATAGGCATATAATAAGTGTGCTATTGGGATTGTTTTGTGTAACACCCTTGTTGGCACAAACAGGAAAAACCGTGACTGGAACGGTAAAAGAACTTCAAATCCCACTGGTGGGCGTAATGGTAAAGGAGGAGGGAACCGATAATTCTACCTATACCGATGACAATGGACATTATTCGTTGACCTTACAACATGATGATGCTAAACTAATTTTTGAGCAATTGGATTTTCCTATTCGAGAAGAAGAGGTATTGAATAGAAGCGTGATCAATGTACGTTTCACAAAAGAAGAGGAGAGTATTCAGCTGAAAGATGTGGTGATCAATGCAGGATACTACTCCGTAAAGGATAAAGAACGAACGGGGTCAATTGCACGTGTAACGGCTAAAGAAATTGAGAATCAGCCTGTGAATAATGTGTTAGATGCCTTGCAGGGTAGAGTTGCAGGTTTAGAAATTACGCCAACTACAGGAACAGCAGGTGGTGGTTATACCATTCGGTTAAGAGGACAGAATAGTATAAATGCGGGGAATGATCCTTTGTTTATAATAGATGGGGTTCCGTTTGATATGAATTCGATGTCTTACACCAGTATCTCCAATACCGTAATGCCCAATTCAAACATTAATCCGTTAAATTCTATCGATCCAAAATCAATAGAGAAGATTGAAGTTTTAAAAGACGCGGATGCTACTGCTATTTATGGTTCGCGTGGTGCAAATGGGGTGATTTTGATAACGACTAAAAAGGGACAAAAGAGAAAAACTACATTTAATATAGATTCTTCAATTAGTGTCAATTCCATTACAAAAAAAGTAAATCTTCTAAATACAGAACAATACCTCATGATGAGAAAGAAAGCGTTTGCAAATGATGGGATTACAAACTACCCAACAAATGCGTATGATATTAATGGAGCATGGGATCAAACGCGATACACCGATTGGCAAAAAGTACTAATAGGGAATACTGGTACAACCAATAATACAAGACTAAATATTATGGGTGGTGATGAGCAAACAAGTTTTATGATTGGCACCAATTTTATGAAAGAAACGTCTGTTTTATATGGGGATTATAGCTATAAAAAACTGAATGCCTTTATTAATCTTAATCATTCTTCTAAAGACAATAGATTTAAAGTAGGTACTGTCCTAATTTATGGGGAAGATAACAATATATTACCAATAGAAAATTTAGCGCGTACAGCTAAAAAATTAGCTCCCAATGCACCCGCTTTATTCGATGAAAATGGAAATCTAAATTGGGAAAATAATACATGGACAAACCCTATAGCATCTACTTATAGTACATATCGTAGTCATGCAAATGTGTTGAATACCAGCTTTAATATGAGCTATGCTTTAACGGATCAATTAACATTTAAAACGAATTTAGGTTACAATCATTCAATTTTAAAAGATAAAAGTTTCAATCCACATACAGTAAGAAATCCTGCTTATGGTAATACAAGTGCCGATAGTAGTGTCATAATGAATGAGAATGAAAAAGAAGTATGGTCAATAGAACCGCAGTTGGATTATCATCTTAGTTGGACAAATAGTGAAATTAACTTGAATGTAGGAGCAACTTTTATGATGAACGAACAAAATCAGTTGGTTACAAGAGGAGTTGGCTTTGCAGATAATGCACTAATGAATGTGATGAGCGCAGCAAAAGCATTTCAATTTCTGCAAGATATTTCTTCACAATATAAATACAATGCGGTCTATGGACGATTTAATTACAGTTTGTATCAAAAATATATTCTTAATCTTACAGCAAGAAGAGATGGATCAAGTCGATTTGGAGAAGCCAATAAGTTAGCAAATTTTGGTGCAATAGGCGCTGCTTGGATTTTTTCGAAAGAACATTTTTTGAGTGATCAATCGTGGTTGAGTTTCGGTAAATTGAGAGGGAGTTATGGAATTACTGGAAACGACCAAATAGGGGATTATCAGTATTTGAGTACATATTCTATAAAACAAGACGGTTATGATGGAACAACCTATTTAACACCTTCTCGTTTACATAATCCGAATTTTTCATGGGAAAAAAATCGAAAGATAGAAGGAGCAATAGAATTGGCTTTTCTGAAAAATAGATTAAATCTTGAAGTAAACTATTACCACAATCAATCCAATAATCAGCTAATAGGCTATTCGTTACCTGATACAACAGGGTTTAAAACAATTCAAGCAAATTTGGATGCAGTAGTGGTTAATAAAGGATTAGAAATTGCTCTCCATTCAACCAATATTAAGAAAGATAAATGGCAATGGGAAACATCCTTTTTAATTACATTTCCAAAGAATGAATTAAAAGCGTTCGAAAATCTAGCTCAATCCAGTTATAGCAATCAATATGTTATTGGGCAATCTATAAATATCACAAAGCTATACAATTATATAGGAATAAACCCTGTAAATGGAACTTATATGTTCGAGGATTATAACAATGATGGAAAAATAAGTAGTGCCGATGATCGTAGAATATATACGGATTTCAATCCCAAATGGTATGGAAGTTTAGGAAATACCATTCGTTATAACAATTGGAATCTTGAGGTACTTTTTCAATTTTCGAAAAAGAAAGCCTATAACGAATTGCATACATTAAATGCAGCTGGTACATTCTTTAATCAACCTACATCGGTTCTAGATGAAGGACGTACGCAAATTTATACAACAGGCTCTAATACAAATGCTGTTGTTGCTCAAAATTATTTTTATACAAGTACTGGAGTTGTAAGTGATGCTTCTTTTGTGAGGTTAAAATCACTCTCGATAAACTACAATGTTCCTCTTAAGAAAAATTATAAAGTCGCTTTATATGCACAAGGTTTTAATCTGCTAACGCTTACGAACTACAAAGGAGGGGATCCCGAACAAATTGAAGATTTTTTACCTCCATTAAAGCGTATCGCATTTGGAACAACTATCTCATTTTAAAAAATTGAAACCATGAAAAATAATAGAACAATATATGTGATGAATAGATTCATCCTATTGATTGCCATATTCACATTGGCTGCTTGTAATGATTGGATTGAAACTGATGATCCTAAGGGAGAAATAAAAATTGAAAAGGTTTACAACAACGAGCAAACTGCTAATGCAGCAGTTGCGAGTATTTACAAAGACATGAAAAATGATGGTTTGTTGTCGGGAAGTACAAATGGATCAAGCGTATTATTTAGTTTGTATGCAGATGAACTTGATTTTTATGGTTCTACGAGCAATAACCTTTCAATGTTTCATTCCCATCAATTATTGCCTTCTAATACACTTGTAACGTCTATATGGGCAAATAATTATAGAATTATTTATGAAACAAATTTAGCTATAGAGGCATTAAATAATTCAACGAATTTATCCCTTGAGTTAAAAAATAAATTGATAGCAGAAGTGTTGTTTATTAGAGCATTTACGCATTTTAATTTGATGAATGTATATGGTAAAATACCCTATATCACTACATCTAATTATCAAATCAATCGATATGTTTACCGTGATGAAATAAAGATTGTTTACGATAATATCGAAAAAGATTTGCTCCAAGCAAAAGGTTTATTGGTAAATAATGTGGCGTCTACTGCGAGTAACAGAGCAACTATATATGCAGTGTCAGCCCTATTAAGTAAGGTGTACTTATACCAAGAAAAATGGGATAAAGTAGTGAGTGAATCGCAAGGAATTGTTCAAAATCAGAACTTTTCATTTCAACAACCAATAGAAAATCAATATAAAAAAGAAAGCAAGTCTACAATATTTCAATTTTCATCGACCATAAATGGTGAAAATACGTTAGAAGGATCATATTTTATTATTAATAGCGGACCTCCAACTCGGGTAGCTTTACGACAAGATTTTATAAACCTGTTTAATCCACTCGATAAAAGGTTACAATTTTGGACAAAGAAAGTAAGCAATACAACAAATACACAATCTTGGTATATACCGTATAAATATAAAGAAAATGCAAATACAGGTTCAAGCAAAGAGTTTTCTATTGTATTTGGTTTGTCAGAAATAATCTTGATGAGAGCAGAAGCTTATTTACATACAAATGAATTGGCATTGGCAGTAAAAGAAATTAATATCATTCGAGAGAAAGCAGGGTTAAATCAGTTTAATTCTTCTAATCCAAATGAGATTCAAAAAGAACTTATACTTCAAAGAAAACTAGAATTGTTTACAGAACATGGAAACAGATGGTTTGATTTGAAACGTTGGAAAATAGCCGAGGAAACTCTAAAACCTATAAAATCAAATTGGAAACCAAGAGATTTAATTTTACCAATTCCAGAAAACGAATTATTGATTAATCCTAATCTAAATCCTCAAAACGATGGCTATTAAATATGTCAATTCAATACTAGTTATACTGTTTGTCTGTTTGGGATACTTTTCAAAAGCGCAAGAGATTCAAAAAACTTCGAATTGGACAAAACATACTTTATTTACAGACGTAAGTAGCGATGGAAAGTGGGTTGTTGTAAATGATATGCAAGATAAAAATAATGTTATACTTATACAGACAGAATCAGGTGTTAGAAAAGAATTGGGTTCAATCATTCTTTTGAAATTTTTGAAAAATAATGATATACTATCTTTTGTTGATGATAAATCAAATTTGCATCTAATTGATTTAAAAACATTAAAAACAATCTTGCAAGTTGAGGTACTACATAAAAGATATTTTACAAATCATGATCAAACGATAATTTCATACCTAAGAAAGGGCGAAAAAGAGAAAAAAGATTTACAGTTACTTGATTTGAAGAGTAACAAGTCATATACGATACACGATGTAGAAAACTACCAGTGGCATCCCGTCAAAGATGATTTAATTTTTCTAACATCAAATACGGATTCTAATACTAAAACATTAAAAAAATGGAAATCGGGTTCAGAAAATCAGCAGTCTCTCTTTATAAGCCCAAAAAATGAAGTAAAGATATTAGGATGGCAAAGCGATCAAAAAAGTATACTTCTACTAGAAAACACGGTTGACGGAGGGATACTTTACACGATTAATACCCAAAATAAGGAGGTAAAATCTTTGGCTTGTAAAACATTATTTTCTGATGAGGTAGTTCGTAAAATAAATGGTTTTGATACTACTAGTGATCGTAACGGAATAGTCTTTTTTAATGTAGATATCGTAAAGAGTAAAAATGATAATTACAGTATTTGGGATACCCAAGATGCTTTAATCGCACCTAGAAAAGCTGTTGCTGAAGAATATGTTTTGAATAAACAGAGCATAAGATGGGATACAAAAACGAATGAATTTTCTATCATTACTTCAAATAAATTGAATGCTGTTATCATTAAACCTAATTTTAATTATGCATTAGCGTATGACTTTTTAGAAAATGAACCTTCTACAGAACAATATACTGTTGCCGATTTATACCTAAAAAATTATGAAAAAGGAGAAGAGAAGTTAATTGTTCCTGCACATTATTTTTCTTACGACTATCTTTCGTTTTCGCCGAGTGGAAAATATATCATGTATTTTAAAGATAAAAAATGGTGGGGATATGATACAGAAAATGATAAGTACTTTGATATCACCATACCATCAAATTATTCTTTATATAAAACAAACGATATGTATTATAAACATCCAACACCATATGGAGTAGAAGGGTGGTCTATGGATGAAAATGAAGTGTTTGTGTATGATGAGTTTGATATTTGGATGTATGATATAAAAAATGGTACTGCTAAAAGGTTAACAGCTACTAATGGGGATATAAGTTATAGATTTAATAAAAAAGAACGAAAAAATACCTCTCACATTGATATCAATCAAAAGTTGATGTTAGATCTATCGAATAAAGATGAGCAAAATGGTTTTGCTTTTTTTGAAAAAGGTAAGATTGTACCAATTGTCTTCGAATCCTATACGATTGAAAATGCTGTATGTATTAACAAGCAAACTTGTTTTTTTAAGAAGTTTAGGTATAACTTATCTCCAGTTATCGAACGTATAGATTTGGCTACGAAAAAAAGAAAGATAGTATATCAAAGTAACCCCGATTTGGCAAAGTTAGATTTAGGTATAAGTGAAAGTATAGAATACAAGAACATAAAAGGAAATAAATCGAAAGGGATTTTACTTTACCCAACTAATTTTAATCCTACCAAGCAATATCCTGTTATTTACTATGTATACGAGAATATGACGTATAAAGTAAATCAGTTTGCAAGTCCAACAAAATATACCGAAGACGGTTTTAATATTCTTAATTACGTATTGGATGGGTATTTTGTTTTTTTACCCAATTTAGATTATCAAATAGGAAATTTAGGTGAATCAATTGTCGTGAATATAGAAAATAGTGTAGAAGAACTAGTAAGTCGATCTTATATTGACAAGAATAGATTAGGATTAATAGGGCATTCGTTTGGTGGTTATGAAGCGGCATTTATAGCAACACATTCCAATTTGTTTAAGGCAATTGTAGCGGGTTCTGGCGTGATGGATTTGGTTTCTTGGTCGCATGATGTACAATGGGAAGGTTGGTTTAGAGAGCAAGCATGGAGGTTAGAAAGTCAGCAGTTTCGAATGAAAGAAAGTTATTATACGGATAAAAATAACTATATAAGAAACTCACCTTTCTATCAGGTGGAAAACATGAAAACGCCTTTATTGTTGTGGGCTGGTAAATCTGATTATAATATAAATTGGTATCAAAGTATATATATGTATATGGCAATGAGGGAATTAAATAAAGAAGGTAAATTGATTTTATTTAATAACGATGGTCATTATTTAACGCGTAAAGAGAATCAAGAAATATTATATGATTCAATCTTAAATTGGTTTAATACGTATTTAAAATAAGAGAAAGGAGCTATTACGCTCCTTTCCTTTAGATTATGGTTGCCAATGCATCAAGTTTTGACTACATTGAGTACCATTTTTAAATTCAAATACTTCTTTAGAACCAATTGTACAACTTACAGTTCCTATGTTATTGCAAGTGGCATCTACTTGTTCACATTCTTCTAAATCATTGTAAATATATGCAGTTGCATATCCTGTAGATTGATTAGAAGCTTTCCCTTCAGTGGCAAATGCAAAAGCAACAGCCATCATTCCTACCCCGATAGGTAGCGCTTTTTTTAGAAAATTTGTTTTCATTTTGTTTCATTTTAATGTGGTGACTTACTCTATTGTACAGGTTTTCAGTCTTCCCCTGCGTTGCGCAACGATTATTTTTTTAATTGATAGCGATAGATTTCATCATCAATTACAGCGAAAACAGAGTTTTGGTATATTTTAAAATCCCTAAGTTGTTGTTTAGGTTTATGATAGAGGTAAAAACTGTGGAGATAATGGTTGTTTACAAGATCATATACATCTATGATGCTTGCACTTTGATGTTCTTCCTCAAAATTTCCCAGTCGTTTGCTGTGGATGTAGAGATAATCTCCATAGGTAGCTATCGTTTCATTTACTCGAATTGTTTTAGGACCTAATCGATAGTTTTGGTATTTTTTATAAAAAGCAACATCAAGTTCTGGTTCATTTAAAGAATCGATGCTTTTCATAACATTTTTTTCATTCATCATAGAATCAAGGATGATAATTTCATTTTTATAATAATAGACATATAAAAAGATCTGATGTTGTTCATTCCAAATTAGTAATCCATCCAAATCAAATGCTCCATTTTGTTGGCTTTTTAAAGTTGTATCGTTTATTTTTAGTTGATATCCATCCACTGTTTTATACAATAAAGCGAGTGCTGTTTGTTTAGTTTTTTGACTTGTTATAGAAAGACCAAAATGATCTTTTTTTCCAGGAACATATTGATTATAATAAGCATTATCAATAGTTTCAAGAGAAGCTGTATAATCGTTTAATATTCCTTTTTCTATAATTCCTACTGTTCCATCCCCTAAGTAGAAGTATGGGGAGTTAACGTATGTTATTATTCGTTTATAAGGGAGTAGCTCATTTTTTATTTTGATCCGATTATTAATCACATTTTGCGTATGGTAATCATAAGTTCTAAGAAATAAAGGAGCATTAGGATGAGCTAAATAAGCATAACAACTATCAATACCTGCTATATAATAACCTGTGGATTCTAAATTGAGTGTAGTTAGTTTTTCTGCTAAATGCGGAATGTATTTCCTAGTAAAAGAATTGTTATACTGAGATTTTTGTTCAGATAAACTATACAAAATGATTACACTAACAATTCCGACTATTGTAAGAGTAGTTTGTTCAATTATATAACCTCTCCATGTTTGAGAATTGTTTGCTATTCTAATGCCAATTAGAGCTAAACCTACAAATACGATATTAAAAATCAAATGTTCCGTCCATCCCATCTTTTCTAAAACTCCACCACAAGAACAAGGAGTAAACGCCGTGAAATGTAGAATAATGACAATATAGGTGGTAAACATCACCATTAAGAAAAGTGAAATTTGTAAGGCTAATTTTCTAGTTCGTTCAAACATCAAGAGAACCGCTGTTACAAGTTCTATCGCAATAATTCCATACGATATATGAATCGCATAACTTGCTAATAAGGGCGATTGTCCTAGCTGCGTTTGAAAGGTTTCAAAATCTATCAGTTTACTCACCGCTGCATAAATAAACAAAACAATAAATAGGTAGCAGATGAGCGTTTGTATAAACGGTGCAATTTTTCTCATCTTTTAGTATTTTACGGTTAATGCTAAAACATTAAGGATTAGTGTTATACAAATTTCAGAGAAGTTATTGAGCAAGTCAATACTTATTTTTAGATAAAACAGACGATTTTTTGTTAATGCATCTCGTTTTTTAAAAATAGATATCATTTTTTGAAATACATCTCATTTTTGAGAAGTTTTAGAATTGTTCTATATAAGGTAATCTTATTTTAACCAGATTATTTGAAACCCTTTTTCTCGATACAAAATTCTTTTTAGAATTCCATTCGAAATGAAGGTTTTATTGATAAAGTGTTTTTTTAATGAATTTGAGGTTTAGTAAATACACGATTTACTTCGAAATAACAATTCATCCTTATTCCCATTTCAATAGATTTTAAATTAATTTTTTTTGACTTGGTTCAGCAACAATTCGAATGTAGATTGAATGACTTTAAGTAGTTCAAACCTGATGAGCTGTGAACAAAATTGGTGGTTGATGAATGGGAATGGCTAAGGGAGAATTTAGATTTACGTATTATGAGTTATGTATTACGAATTAGAAATATTATGTGTTAAAAAGTGTTAAATTCATATATCGGTGTATATCGAAAATGATACTTTTCTGTATCGGTTGTGTATCCGAGCAGTATCCATTCTGTATCCATTGTATATGCGTTCTGTATGGTTTGTTCGGTGTTCGTGTATCGAAAGTAGGAGTTTTTTATTTCTTTATGATTTAAGATTTTATATGTGAGACATTAGTATTGAGAGATGTGATTTCAGTTGTAAAGAGTAGTATGAAAAACACTATTCATTTATTTTTTTAGTTGTCGAATTAAATAGCTTGTTGTTGATGGTTTTATTTTTTTAGAAATGATCTATTTTTCTAAAAATTGGTGTTGTATGACAAAAAGGTAAAAAAAAGTTTTTCATTGATTATAAATGACATATGGTTTGTAGTAACTTGTTTTATATGGAAAGAGATTAGAATTTTATGAAAAGTTTATGCAGTGGTTAGTTATGGTATGAGGAATGTGGAGTGAGATAGGCTACAGATAAAATGACTAATAACTATAAAAAAATAAAAGATAGATTTAGTTTAAAAAGAAAGTATTTACCTGACGGAACCAATGGACAGCTTTGGTTACAGCAACAACTGATTTGCATTAAAATTGAATTACTATGGAAAGAGAACAAACTACGTAAATCATGTATACCAGAAGGATGTTACACAATAAAAAAGAGAAGCTCACAAAAATTTGGAGAACATTTTCTGATTACAAATGTGCCCAATCGTTCAATGATCTTAATTTATCCTGCCAATCATGCAAAAACCGAGTTGCAAGGATGTATAGCTCCAGTAACCAAATTAACAGGTGAAGGGAGAGGAGAGTTATCAAGAAAAGCATTTACAAATTTTAAAACATTAGTAAATGATAAACTTGATCGTGATCAAAAAGTGATTTTAATGATTAAAAGTAAACAACATGACAATTATTAATCGTTTTACAGCACCTACTCCTAAATTGTTCCAACAATTACGAAACATAGGATTAACCTTAGCTGCAATTGGAGGAATATTGATCGCTGCTCCTGTAGCATTACCAACAACATTGGTGACCATAGGAGGATACCTAACAGTTGCAGGAGGAGTAATATCAGCTGTAAGTCAATTGACAGTAAACGACAAAGTTCAAAGTAATGATGATGAATAATAGTAATACATCGTTAATTGTTGGAACAATAGGAGGGACAATGACAAGTTTACTAGCGACTATTCAATGGGAGCAACTTGTTTATACGATTTGTATGGGAATAGTTGGAGCAACATGCAGTTATGGAACATCATACTTACTGCATAAGAAGAACAACCCTTACGACGAAGACTAAGTATTTGATTACAAGTAAGATTTGGAAATCTTATTTTATTGATGTAAATTTTAACATCATTCATTTAAGTTTCATTGAGGTAATTTTAATTATTACAGAAATGAAAAATAACGAATTACAAAGAATGGTGATTTATCCGAAAGATGTATCAATCATTACAGGAAAAGGATATAGGCAAAGTCTTCGCTTACTCAATAGAGCTAAGCAATTAATCGGAAAAGAAAAAAAGACTTCCTAACATTTGACGAATTTTTGATCGTTTTTAAGATGAAATCGTAAAACCAAAAATGAAAAAGGTTCTCAATATTTTAATTGAAAACCTTTTTCTATATAACATAGTTTTTTAAGACTTATTTGCCGATACAGAACTTCCCAAAAATTGTCCCTAATATATCTTGATCAACATCTATTTCACCTGTGATATGTCCCAAATACGTTAAAGCTTCACGGATATCCATGGCTAACAAATCCCCAGGAAGTCCCATGTCCATTCCTTGTTTGATTTTTCCAATTTGAGAAAGTGTATTTTGCAACGCTTCTAAGTGACGAGAGTTTGTAACGATTGTGTCATCCTGATTTGTTCCTTTCAATTTGATTTGATGAATTAGATTTTCTTTCAATGCATCAATATTAAATTGATCTTTTGCCGAAATTTCTAAATGAACAACATCTTTAAACTCTTGTTTAATAGCAGCTGAGATAGCCGATTCATTATTCGTTACATCAATTTTATTGGCAACATTAAACAAGATTTTTCCTCTACGTTGCAAGTCATCCAATTGATTGGCAATTTGGTTATCAGCAGTTATATTGGCATCATACAAATAGATAATAATCGAAGCATTGTCTATTTTTTCAAATGTTTTTTCGATTCCTATACGTTCTATCGTATCTCCAGCTTCACGAATACCAGCTGTGTCAATAAAACGGAACCCAACGCCGTCGATGTAAATAGTTTCTTCTATCGTATCACGTGTTGTTCCTTCAATATCCGAAACAATGGCGCGTTCTTCGTTTAATAAAGCATTCAATAAAGTTGACTTTCCTGCATTCGGTGCACCAACAATTGCGACTGGAACACCATTTTTAATTACATTTCCAAAAGCAAAAGAATCAGCTAAACGTTTTAAGATAGATTGTAATTTATTCAATAAATCATAGAATTGTGTACGATCTGCAAATTCAACATCTTCTTCAGAGAAATCCAATTCCAACTCCATCAAAGCTGCGAAATTGATCATTTGATCACGTAAATCTTTGATTTGATTCGAGAATCCTCCACGCATTTGTTTAATCGCAATTTCGTGCGAAGCTTTCGAATCCGATGCAATCAAATCTGCTACAGCTTCTGCCTGTGTTAAATCCATTTTGCCATTCCAAAATGCACGGAAAGTATATTCACCCGGATCAGCATTTCTGATACCTATTTTATTTAAAAGTTCTAAAACTTTTTGCTGAATATAAATCGATCCGTGTGTCGAAATTTCAACGACATCTTCACCTGTATACGAATGTGGATTCTTAAAAATTGAGAACAATGCTTCATCAACAATGGTATCTCCATCCATCACATAACCCAAATGTATGGTATGCGATTCGGCATCATTCAAAGATTTAGTGGCATTAAATTTTGATTGATAAATCTGAGCAACTTTAGAAATTGCTTCTGGTCCAGAAATACGAATAACCGCTATTGCGCCCATTCCATTGGCAGTGGCCAATGCACAAATTGTATCGTTGTTTAGCATAATGCAAATTTACAACATATTATGTTGTTGGAAAATTATAATTTAATTGTTAATGATTTGTGAAAAAAGTTAAAGTTTATTTTTTTAATTTATTAGAAAAAGAGAAGTATGCTTTTGTTAACGAGTATTTTAGTTGTTTTCTTTTTGGCTGGATTTCTTAAAATGGATGTTTTAACATTATTTTGGGTAAATTGATAAGACTAACTTTGCGCTCCCTAATCCATATGAAAGTCAATTAGACATACATAATTGAATTTTAAATATAATGAAAACAATTTTAGTTTCACTCACAACATTACTCTCTACTACCACAATGTTTGCCCAAGTCGGAATTAATACTGATACACCAAGAGGAGATTTAGAAGTAAATGGAGATATGGTTTCTAATCAATTAATTTTTCCTAAAAACTTAGCTCCAGTTGAGGCAGATATTAAGAAGTCTTATAATTTATTAGTACAGAATACTGTTACAAATAATATTGAAATATTAGATGTAAGAACGACAGATAATACAGGTATTGCTGCTTTGGTTACTTTTGAGCTTATTGCTCCAGAGGGAGATTGGGTTCAAAGTTTTAATACAAGAATTGATGCAAATAAATATGCTTTGGTTGTATTGAGTGGATATTTTTCTGAAAATATTACAGGAGGTACTACTATAAGTGCTTTACCTGGGGTTGGTGCTAAAGTAGTAAATAATGAATGGACATTAAATGCAGATTATCCCGCTTTAAATTCAACTGTAACTAATGGAACTCAGAAATGGGTAATCACATGTTCTATTTTTCCGAAAACTTATGTAAAAATATTCCCAGAACAAACTGTTGAAATGAATAATTCTGGGACTAATCTAAATACAGGAGGCACTCCAATATTAAATTAATAAAAATGAAAAAATTTTTAATTGTAGGTATTTTATTACTTACAACAAATATTTCGTACGGTCAAATAGGAATAGGTGTTTCTAATAGTGATTTAACTTCTGAAGAATTACAAATTAATGGAAATTTAATTATTACAAATAAAGTTGGTCAAGTAAATAAGTTAGAAGAATTACTTGAAAAAAAGACAGTTAATAATGTTGAAGTTAATACAGACTATAGAGTAGTTGCTCAAGATCCGAATCTGGTAGGAGATGTTAGTGGACAAATAAAAGAAATGTATGGTCAACAAAACGTTTTACCAATTATCATTCAGCCTTATGAAATACAGAATGTGAATGGTGATGATTTAGATGATTTAAACCTTAATATTCCATTAAGTGATTATTTTGTGGCTATCACAAATTTTGAAGCTGTTGATAATTTAAAACAAGGTTTTCCTGCTGTAGCAAGTAAAGGAAGATTTGAATACAATGCCTTTGTAGGGACAGATAATATGTGGCATGTAAAAGTTAGAAACCCTTCAACAAGTCCTGCAAATACAACTAATGCTTTTAATTATTACTTTGATGTATTAATTTATCCGAATAGATTTTTCAAAAACTTGAATTTAAAATCCTATAATTTAAATAATAGTAAAAGTGGAGATGCAGTAACACCTATAGTTGATTAAAATGAAAAATAAAATATACAGTGTAGTAATTATACTACTTACAACCATAACATTTGGACAAACTTATACTCCAGGAGTAGGAATTAATACCGATAATCCTAAAAGAACATTAGATGTAAATGGAACAACAATATCGAAAGGGAGTACTGATAAATGGTTTTTTGAGAATCCTGGAATTTATACAGGAAAATCAAATGATAGTTATTTAACCGTAATTGATAAGGATGATAACAAAATGAAAGTTTTCAATCCTTCTACAATGAGTTACGCTTCAATCAATTATGCAACGTTCAGGTTTAATAAATTACCAAATACAGGTTTAACAGAATATGACACAAAAATAGATGCTTCTAAATATCATGTGATGATTGGAGGATTTATAATTTATGGTATAGCGAGTGGTGAAACGAAAGATAGTAAAACAGTTTCTGGAACATCTACAAGAATTAATGGTAATGTGTTGTATACTTCTAGAGCATATATTGGATCAGGAAATACATGGAGATTAAAATTTCAACCAAATAATGGTATTACATTTGATCAAACTCGTATAGATTTAATTTTAAACGTAGCTATTTATAGAAAAAATCTTTTATTATCTGATACAAATGAAAAGATAGTTGTAGATATGAAAAACACAAAAACAGCAACAGCTCAAGCTCCAGCAAAAATTTAAAAATATGATAAAATAATTTTTCTACTTTAGATAATTGGCATGCTTTTAGTATTTCCATCCGAAATTGGATTTATAATGTCATCAAAAAAAAATTATGCTACAAAAAGAGGTTTTGGAATTGGTAATTTTAGAATTAAAATTGTAGATGTACTTATTGTAATATCTGCTTTGATATTACTTGCAGTAGTATTTAAATAGACAAAAAAAAGCTTCTTAATATTAAGAAGCTTTTTTTTATTTATTTTTTAATTTGAGTTATAACTTGCTCTCACAGTAATTTGAGCCGTTTTTTGGCGAGATGTAGTATTCAATGAACCTCCAGCCGAATATTCCTCATTATCATTTTTTCCTGTAATCTGAAAAATACCCAAATCGGCTTGTTTCAATTTTCCTAAACTAGCACCAGATTTTGTTGCAATATTTTCAGCGCGTTGTTTTGCATTTTCAGAAGCTTGTGCAATCAATTCAAGTTTTAAATCTTCTAATTTCGAGTAATAATAATTTGGATTAGATGAACTCAATTCGATGCCTTGGCTAATTAAAGTTGATATTTCCCGCGAAGCTTTCTCTATTTTATCCAATTCTTTCGATTCGATTGTCGCATCTTGCGAAAGATTATATCCTGTAAATTGACTTATCGAATTTCCGTTTGCATCTGTTCCGTACTGAAAATCTTTTGAAATATTTACCGCTTCAAAAACAATTTCTTTTGGATTGATTCCTTGCGAAATCAAAAAGTTTTTGACAACCGTTTGATCAGCTTTTAATTGATCCGAAGCAACACGTAAATCATAATCTTTTCGACTAAAAGTTGCACGCCATTTAACTAAATCGGCATTAAAATCTTTCAAAGCATTTCCAGTAACATTGATCGATTCAGAACTTCTGAATTTATATTTGTAGGTGTTCCCTAATATACATGTTGCAGCAATCAGTCCAACGGCTAAAATAGATGCTACAATAACTGAAAATTTATTCATAGTAATTTGGTTTTCAGTAAAAGTACAAAAAATACTAAAGATGCGTTTCACTAAAAATAGTGAGATTAAGCAATCAAAATAGGAAATTCTTGATCGATGATAAAGATGATTAAATTACCTTCTGAATAATCAATTGTAACCACATCTTCATTGGCTTTGTTACGAGTTCCTATACGAGAAAGTAAGTTCAAATCTTCTTTATTCAAAGGATATTCCAAACCTTTTGTGATAATATTTTTACATTCAGGAAAGGGGAGAAGCGAAATTGTTCTTCCAAAATAACCTTCTAATTTCGTTTCTTTTTCTGCGAAAAAATATTGGCTATAATTATCGTAGAACAAAATATTGATTTGATCTTTGAATCGATATGCTGCATTTAGATTTCCAATAAAATGATCTTGTTGACGACCACTTGCTCCAAAAACATCAACGTTTTTGAAACCTTTATCCAAAATGATTTGTAATGCTTTTGCAAAATCTGTGTCATTTTGATCTGGAGTAGAAATAACTTCTATTTCAGAAGGGAATTGACTGATTTCGAAAGAATCAAAATCGCCCGAAATAACATCGGGCGTTATATGTAGTTTTTGTAAATAACGAAATGCACCATCTGTACAAAAAATCATATCATAATTTGATGTATCAGGCAGGATAGTAGGGACTTCGCCATTCAAAAATAAAAGTGCTTTTTTATTCACCTGGAATCCATTTTACTTCTTCGTGATTATTGTCTGTGGCAATTTTTCGACCTAAAACAAATAAATAATCAGAAAGACGATTCAAATATTTTTGTAATTCTGGACGAATTTCTTCTTCTTCGGCCAAACCAACTGTCAAACGTTCGGCACGACGACAAATACAACGCGCAACATGTGCATGAGAAGCTGGTTGATTTCCACCTGGAAGAATAAAATGAGTCAATTGTTCCAATTGTCCTTCCAAATCATCAATCCATTCTTCTAATTGTACAATATCTTCTTCAGAAATAGTTTTCGGAATACGAGGTTTACCATTTGCCAAGTATAATTTATCCACTGGTGTTGCTAATTCAGCTCCAAGATTGAATAAACCTTTTTGAATGATGATAATTTCTTCCTCTAATGCTGGATCAATTTCATAAGAACGAATCAATCCTAAATAAGAATTTAATTCATCAACTGTTCCGTAAGAATCAATTTTTAGACTATTTTTAGAGACACGTGTTCCTCCATATAAACCTGTTGTTCCTTTGTCTCCTGTTTTTGTATATACTTTCATGTGATTTCAACTAATAATTATCGAAGATAAGAAAATCTTAAATATTTTTTGGTAAAAGTGGTTTAGTAAAAAAGTGATATCCGATAGCTACGATGACTAAAATAACTGTAGTGATTATCCAAAGTGTATTAAAACCGTAATCGGTAGCTATGTGAGTTCCTAAAAATGGCGAAACAATAAAGGCAATTGCTGCTGTCATTCCGTTTAATCCCATATAAGCTCCTCTGTTATTTTTTTGCGAACGAAAAGCTGTAACCGTTGACATCAAAGGTAAAACAAGCATTTCTCCAATAGACATCAGTCCAATTGCTAAGTACAACATTCCTAATGTGTGACTAAATGTGAAGATAAAATAACTAATTGCTGTGATAAATGAACCGAAAACTAAAAGTTGTGTAACTGTAAATCTTTTTTCGGTATAATGGATCAACAACATTTCGAATACAACAATGATTATTCCACTGAATCCCATTAATAATCCAATTTCTGTTTGTGTTAAATGCACTACATCTTTATAAAATAATGGAAGTGTATTTAGGATTTGGAAAAATGCAATAGAGAATAATACACAAAACAGATTGAATACTAAGAAAGGTGTATCAGTGTATGCATTACGTTCTTTTTCGACTACGGCTTTATCAGAAATATTTTCTGTGGCAGCATTTCGTTCTTTTCTTCCATTGAAAAAGACAAAGAATACAATTCCAGCAACCAAAGCGGCTCCTGCATTACAATAGAATAATAAATCGTACGAATAATTAGATAAAAAACCTCCCATTGATGGACCAATTGAAAAACCTAAATTAACCGCCATTCTATTCAACGAAAAAGCACGAGTGATATTTTCTTTCTTAGCATAACGTGTGATGGCAACTGAGTTTGCTGGACGAAACATTTCGCTAATAATACTCAAAACAAGCATAATAACAGCAAAAGATTCTACCGTTTTAAAATAAGGTAAAATCAAAAACATCGGAGCACTTAGAAATAAACTGATGGCTTGTACTTTAAAGTTTCCGATTTTATCTGTTATCCAACCTCCAAGCCAAGAACCAATTACAGAACCAACTCCAAAACAACTTAAGACTATTCCCGAGTTTTCCAAAGAAAATCCTAATTCGGAGATCATATAAATTCCTAAAAATGGTAAAACCATCGAACCCATTCGGTTCAACAACATTACGATGGCTAACATCCAAGATTCTTTCGAAAGTCCGCTGTAGGCGTCAATGTAAATTTTTAGAATTTTTTTCATCTCTCAATTTTCTTTTTAAATGCTACAAAGTTAAGTTCTTTTTTTACAAAAAATCGGTTATTTATCAAGGTTTCTGATATTCTTTGATTACTTTTGAAACCTCTTAAAAACAAATCTTACATCTATGTTGTTTTACAATTTCATTCTTAAGGTTTTAATTGTTATAAATGGGCTTGGAGCGGCATCTGGATTAGTGGTTGACAAACACCATGTTTACACGATTTCCGATGATAAAGCACATTTGTACGTTTACAATAAAAAGAAAAAAGAAGTGGATAAAGTTGATTTGAATCCAGAAGTAAAATCAAAACATATCACCAAAAAAGATAAACCAGATTTTGAAGCGATTACAAAATTTGACAATCATTTGTATATTCTTGGTTCGGGTTCTAAGGAAAATCGTTTCGATTTGATTTCATATAACATCAAAACTAAAGAGGTACAAAACGATAATTATAGTTTTCTTTTGGATGAATTTTTAAAGGTTTCGAATTTATCTAAAAAAGATTTTAACATCGAAGGAATTATTACAGATGGACATTGTACATATTTTTTCAACAGAGGAAATGGACCTGCTGGTGTAAATGGAATTTATAGAGTGAGAGGTAGGATAAATGATTTGAGAGGGAAAATAATTGATTTTTTTCCAATCACTTTGCCTAAAATTCATAATGAAACGACTACTTTTTCGGATGCTATTTTAGTAGATGGAAAAGTTTTGTTTACAGCAACAGTAGAATCTAAAAGTACAACTCAGTTTAATGGAGAAATAAAAGGTTCTATTATTGGTGAGTTAGATTTAGCTACAATGGAGGTTACACGTTGGCAAAAAATTTCGGATGATAAGAAAATCGAAGGTTTAGCGTTGTATAAAGAATCTGGAAAGAATTACACCTTGTATTTGTGCGAAGATAATGATGATGACTCTAATAAAGCGTCAATTTATATCTACAAATACCAAAAGGAAATCTAATTTTTTGAATAAAGAATTTCGAAATACGGACATCGATTTTCGATTTATTCTTAAAAAATTGTGAAAGTATTTTCAAGACTATTATATTTGTCCGTCAAAATTTATTTATCAATTAAACATTATGCGAGGAAGATGGCTCATTGCAGCATTTGCAATTATTTTAAGTCTCTTGTGTATCAGACAACTAAGTTATACTTGGTACACAACTAAAGTGGAGCATGAGGCGGCGCGCTTGGCGAGTAAGCCAGAAGACGAACCAAGAATTTTAGATAGCTTGGCTCAGCATCCTCTTGATTTGGGAATTATTAAGTACGATTATGGGTATGCCAAAAACAATGAAATCAATTTAGGATTAGATTTGAAAGGTGGTATCAACGTAATTTTACAAGTTTCTGAAAGAGATTTAATCGAGAATTTATCAGCGAAAAGTCAAAACCCTATGTTGGCAACGGCTTTGGATGCTACAGATAAAGCTCAAAAAACAAACGGTAACGTACCTTATGTCGAATTATTTTTTCAAGAGTTTGATAAAATAAAAGGAGGAACAAAATACGCAGCTGCAGATTTGTTTGGAAACAAAAACAATGCAGATAAAATTGCGTACAATGCTTCTGACGATCAGGTAAAAGAAGTAATCCGTAAAGATATCGAAGCTAAAGTTGCAACAGCTTATGATGTAATTAGCTCTCGTATTAATCAATTTGGTGTTGTTGAGCCAGTAATTCAACGTTTAGGTGATAAAGGTGATGGACGTATCTTGGTAGAATTACCAGGTGTTTCTGACACTGACCGTGTAAAAAAATTATTACAATCTACAGCAAAATTAGAGTTTTGGCAAGTTGTTCGTCAAGATCCTACAGTTTTACAATATTTTTCTAGCGTTAATACAGAAAAATATAATGTAAAAAATGAGAAAGGACAAACAATCAAAACTTTAGCAGAAGTTATGCAACCAGCTGGTTCTAACGCAAGTTTTGTTGTGAATGTAAAAGATACTGCTGTTGTAAACCGTGTGATGCAAGACAAAGGTTTTGTACCTGGATTACCAGCAAACATTAGAGGATACAAATACTCTTGGGCGAATAAGCCAATGAATTTAGGTAAACAAGCAAATGATAAATCTGCTCCTAAATTATTAGAGTTTTATGTCTTAAAAGGTAAAAATGGAACGCAAGAACCATTAATTGAAGGAGATAAAGTAGTTTCTGCTGCTGGTGAACGTAATCCTGGTTCTCTTACAAATGAGCCTGTTGTTACAATGCAAATGAATCAAGTTGGAGCACAAGAGTGGTCTCGTATTACAGACGAGTTGAAACCTGCAGGTCCTGGACAACCAGGTCAAGGTGTTGCAATTGTATTAGACAATATGGTGTATTCTGCGCCAAACATCAGTAATCAAATTACAGGAGGTAATTCTGTTATTTCTGGAAACTTTACAATTGACGAAGCAAAAGATTTAGCAAACATTTTACAAGCAGGTTCTTTACCAGCTTCATCTAAAATCGTTTCTGCTGAGGTTGTTGGTCCATCATTAGGACAAGAAGCAATCAACAGTTCGTTAATCGCTTTTGGTTGTGCATTTGCATTAGTATTAATCTGGATGGTGTTTTATTACAGCCGTGCAGGTATTTATGCTAACGTTGCATTAATCGTTAACTTATTATTCTTATTAGGATTCTTAGTATCACTTAAAGCTACATTATCTTTACCAGGTATTGCCGGGATTATCTTGACATTGGTAACAGGAATGGATGCGAATATCTTGATTTACGAACGTGTAAAAGAAGAATTAAGAAAAGGAAAATCATTACGTCAAGCAGTAGATTTCGCTTATTCATGGAAAGGTGCTTTCTCTGCAATTATCGATGCTAACTCAACATCATTTATCACGGCATTAATTTTATTCTTCTTTGGTAAAGGTCCTGTTGTAGGTTTCGCAACAACGTTTATGATTGGTATTTTTACATCAACATTTACAGCGATTTTCATTACACGCTACTTTGTAGAAGGACGTTTAGCAAAAGGAAAATCTGTTCCTTTCTATACACATTTTACAGCGCACTGGTTACAAAATATTAAAGTTGACTTATTGAAAACAAGAAAAATCTCTTATGCGATTTCAATTGTTTTAACAGTAGTTGCTTTAATCTCTATCTTCACAAAAGGATTTGATATGGGTATCGAATTCCAAGGTGGACGTACATATACAGTTCGTTTTGATAAACACGTAGATCCGCAACAAATTTCTGAAAGTTTGGGTGATGTTTTCGTGTTAGAAGGTGAAAAAATGATGCCACAGGTGAAAACGTATGGTGGTCAAAATCAAGTAAAAATTACAACAGCATACAAAGCTGATGAAGACGGAACAAATGTAGATGACGAGATCAAAGATAAATTATATACAGGTCTTAAATCTTATCTACCAGCGAATATGTCTGAAAAAGATTTCTCTGAAGATAATGCTACAATAGGTTTAATGTCTTCTGCAAAAGTAGGTCCTACAATTGCCGATGATACAACAAGAGCTTCTTATATAGCGGTTTCTTTAGCATTAGTTGCAATTTTCTTCTACTTAATTGTGATGTTCAAACGTTGGCAATTCTCATTATCAACTATCATCGCATTAGCGCATGACGTGATTATTGTATTAGGAGTTTTCTCTTTATTCAAAGGAATTTTACCTTTCAACATGGAGATCGATCAAGCATTTATCGCGGCGATTTTGACGGTAATTGGTTATTCGATGAATGACTCGATTATTATCTTGGATCGTATTCGTGAGAATTTAACAGTTGAGAAAAACCACAACTTGTACGATATTATTAATATTTCTACATCAGAAACATTATCACGTACAATCAATACGTCTTTATCAACGTTCTTAATCGTATTAATCATCTTTGCATTTGGTGGAGAATCAATCAAAGGATTTATGTTTGCGAAATTAATCGGTATCGTAATTGGTACATTCTCGTCTATTTTCGTTGCATCTCCTTTATTGTATGACTTTACTAAAAAAGGTCAAATGAATAAATAAGATTCAAATTTTAAATAAATTTTAAGAAAGCCATCAAAGAAATTTGATGGCTTTTTTTCTTCTACTAAATTTAGATTTTATACATTTGTTTAGTGAATAGTTTAGTAATATACCCAGCGTTTTTAGACTTCCAGGAAGTCGTGATTATTATGGTGGTTGCTGTAGTGATTTTTGGACCAGATAAAATTCCAGAAATTGCTCGTGGTTTGGGAACTGCTGTGCGCAAATTAAAAGAAGCATCTGAAGATATCAAGCAAGAAATCATGAATCCTGTTCAGGATGTTGATCCTACAAAAGAGATTCAGAATACCATAAAAGAGTTAAATCCAATGAATGAAGTCAAAGATTCTTTTGCGAAAATCAATCCAATGGAAGATTTTCAGAAATCATTTGACGAAGTTCGTAATCCAGTAGATGAAATGCATCAAGCAATTCATCAAGATAATACAGTAAATGCAGCGTTGAAAGATGATGCACCAACTATGAAAGCTGTAGATCCTGTACAGGATTTGGAATTGGATGTGCAAGAAACAACAGAACCCGTTATAGAGAATGTAGTTGAGCCAATTGTGGAAGAACCTGCGGTTGTTGTAGAACCAAAATCTGTAGACGAAGCATTAGGTTTAGGCGGATCAGTAAGTAGATAATGATACAAGATTATTTTGATTGGGACGTACAAATATTTTTGTATTTCAATAATTTAGGGAACGAAAAATGGGATTGGTTTTGGTTAATAGTTACCGATAAAAAAACATGGATTCCGTTGTATGTCATCTTTCTCATCTTACTTTATGTAAAACTTGGTTGGAAAAAAACCTTGTTAGCTGGAGTTTGTATAGCACTGATGATAACATGTGCAGATCAATTTACAAATATCTTGAAAAATTCTTTTCAACGTTTTCGTCCATGTTACACCGAATCGATTCAAGGATTATTTCGCCCAATAGATTGTGAGGGGAGAGGTAAATATGGTTTTACTTCGGCACATGCATCTAATCATATGGCGATTGCAATTTTTATAGGAATATTGCTAAGACGCTATTACAAATGGTTACTTTATGTCTTACTTGTTTGGGCGTTAATGGTTGCTTACAGTAGAGTTTATGTTGGAGTACATTTTACGGGTGATATATTTTTCGGAACACTAATCGGAATATTTTTCTCGATTCTTTTCTTGAAATTGTATTATTTCTTAGAAAAAAAATATTTGAAGAAGAATTAAATGTATATAAATTCAGAGATTTGCTTATCTATTTTATTTGCAGGTTCATTGATTTTAGGAATTAGAAAAATAAAAAAAGAAAAACATTATAATAGTATGTCAATATTGAAAAGCTATAAAGATGCTTTTGAATTTTTTGTGATTTCTACATTAACCTTTCTATTACTTATCTTTGATTTTTTCGGAATAATTCATCTTGATTAGTATAAATTAAAAAAGTCTATAACAATTTGTTATAGACTTTTTTAATGGGTAAAATAATGTACAGCAATCCAATTATGTAAAATAGAAATTAGATTACTCTAAATTCTCGTCCAACTTCTTTGTTTTTTTCTTTGATTTTTTCGCTTTCTTTTTGGCTAAAAACGAATTTAAATCATCATCAATTTCTGTTGAATCTTCATCACCCAAAAGATAACCCCAAGGTTTTAATTCAGTCACATTATCAAAAACAATTTTCATCAACGCAAGTATTGGAATCGATAAAAGCATTCCCATAATTCCCCACGTCATTTCTCCAATTACTAATCCAATAATGACAATCAATGAATTGATTTTTACTTTAGAACCTACAATTTTTGGCATCACTACATTTCCATCAATTGCATGAATTGCAATAAATGCAATTAAAACAAAGAACAATTTTGAAGCTGACATTGTAGCAAATGTGATTATTAGCGTTATAATTAACGAAATAACAATTCCTACATATGGAACAACATTTAGAACGCCAGTTAAAATAGCTAAAACAAATTTGTATTTAAGTCCAAGAATAGAAAATGCAATAAAAGATAAAATTGATACGACTAACATTTGTAAAAATAAGCCAATCAAATATTGTTTGACCATTTTTTGAATAGATGTAATGACATTATAAACCTGATCGTGTGTATTTGAATTGAATGCGTAATATAAAAATTTTACCAAATGACGACGATAAATCAACAAGAAAACAATGTATAAAAAGGTGAACAAAACTGTAACAGCCATCGATGAAACAATCGAAATTACTTTTTCGATTACAATTGTACTCGTTTCTATAGTGGTTTTGACATTCTTTGTCAAATATTCCATTTGCGCATGCGAATTAACACCAAATGTATGATGAATCCAATCTTGCAAATTCATAAAAGCTTCTATGATTTGTTTCTGAAATGTAGGCCATTCATTTGCTATTTCCGCCATTTGTATAGCAATCAAATAGAAAATTCCTAAGATAAATGCTGCAAAAAGCAAGGTGGTAATGATACTCGAAATAGCACGCGGAATGCGTAAATATCTTTCAAAAAATGCACAAACGGGTGCTAATAATATTGAAATTAAGAAGCCTAATATTAATGGAACTAAAATTCCTTTACCTATTATTGAAATAAATGTTAAACAAATGATTGACAATAATGTGCAAGTTAGTTTTAAATAAAAAGGCCATTTTCTAATGACTTCCATAATTATGAGTGTTTTATTTTGACAATTTTTTAGATAAGTTGTATAAATATAGTTTTATTTCTTAAGATTTTATTTGAATCTTACGTTTATTTCAATAAAAAAAACCACGTTATAAAAACGTGGTTTTCAGAATATAGTGAAAAATATTATTTTTTCTTTGCATTTTTGCTTTCGTCAACGATGGTCATTTCATCAATCAAACGTTGCGCATTAGCATACTTGTCAACTACCCATAAAATGTAACGAGAGTCCACCATAATATTACGACAAATCTCTGGATCATAATTTAAATCTGACATTGTTCCTTCCCAAACACGGTCAAAATTCAATCCGATTAATTCTCCTTTTGCATTCAATGCAGGAGAACCAGAATTACCACCAGTTGTATGGTTTGTTGCAATAAAGTTTACAGGTAATTTTCCGTTTTTATCGGCGTATTTTCCGTAATCTTTTTTGTCATATAAACTCAACATTTGTTTTGGTAAATCATACTCATAATCACCTGGGATATATTTCTCCATCACACCTTCCATGTGCGTTACAGGCTCGTAATAAACCGCATCGCGAGGTTGGTAACCATCAACTTTTCCGTAAGTTACACGTAAAGTAGAATTCGCATCAGGGAAGATTTTTTTGTCTGTAAAAACATCCATTTGCGCTTTCATATACGTACGCATCAACTTGTTGATTTTATCTTGATTCGCTAAATATGTAGGCGTTACTTTTGTTTGATTTGCATCTAAAATCAAACGAATTTGAGCAATTAAAGCATCTTCTTTTAAGGCTTTGATAAACTCAGCATCATTTTCAGCTAACGCTTTGATATTTCCTAAAATAGATTGACCGTTAATTTTTTTCGTTCCGTTGATTATCGAATTTCCTAAAGCCGTTTTGATATTTGCAGCAGTTGTAGTTGGTAATAAATTTTGAGGAACAACTTTGAAATAATTATCCGCCAAATCAGAAGAAATAGTTTTGTCTAATTCAGGATTATAATCCTTGTGCATAGACGCAACTGTATTCAACGCTTTTGCTTTAGTTTCAGCATAATTTTTTTGTCCAACCGCATTCAAAATATTGTTCAATGTTAACGCCATTCTGAATGTTTCTGAATTTGAGAAAAACGTTTCAGAATACATTGTGTACGCTAAAATATAATCTTGATTTGCTTTATTAACTTGATTTAATTCAGAAATAATATTCGAATATTCACCTTTTAATTTAGGATTTTTCGCAATACGATTCATAAATTCTTGCTCGTATTGTTGACGTTTTTCTACAGCTTTCGAACGATTTAATCCTAAAACTTCACCAATCCATTTTTTGTGTGAATTTGAAATACGCGCTTGTTTAGAAGCATAAGCAATACGAGTTGCATTGTCTTCACGCATTTTTTTATCAATGTGAGATAACGCAATCGTACGTACATTAATACGCGCAGGATTGATGACATCTTTTATTTGCTCGATAGAAGAAGCTGGTAAATATTCGTCTGTTGTACCTGGGAAACCATATACAAACGTGAAATCATCCTCGCTAATTCCCGAAATATTAATAGGTATGAAATGTTTTGGTTTATAAGGAACGTTTTCTGGAGAATAATCTGCAGGTTTGTTATTTTTGTCTGCATAAATTCTAAACATCGAAAAATCTCCTGTATGACGTGGCCAAACCCAGTTGTCTGTGTCATTTCCATATTTTCCGATTGCAGAAGGTGGCGCACCAACTAAACGAACATCTTTGTATGTTTCTGTCGTAAATTGGTAATATTTATTTCCTTTGTAAAAAGGTTTGATAAATACTGAACGATAAGATTCTGTCTTAGTTTTTGCATTAAAATCTTCAATATTTTTCTTGATGATTTTGTTACGATCTTTCTCCGACATATTATCATTAACACCAGCTAAAATTGCAGTAGTTACATCTTTAATATCTACAATAAAAGTCGCTGTTAAACCTTCGTTTGGTAATTCGTCTTTCAACTCTTTAGCCCAAAAACCATCTGTTAAATAATCATTTTCTAAAGATGAATGTGCTTGGATTTCTCCATAACCACAGTGATGATTAGTTAGTAATAAACCATTTGGAGAAATAACTTCTGACGTACAACCGCCACCAAAGTGAGCAACTGCATTGTTGATACTTTTATCTCCATTACTGAAAATGTCTTTTGATGAGATTTTCAATCCCATGTCTTTCATTTCCTTTTCATTCAATTCTGTTGGAATCCACATTCCACCACCTTGTTGTGCAAAAACACTAAAGTTTGCAAACAAAGCCATTAAAATAGATCCTTTAACGAATAGTCTCTTCATTTTTATTTGATTATTTTATTCTACCGATTTCTAAGAATTCCAAAGATAAAGATTTTTATTCAATCGTTAATGAATTGCTCAAAACCATTATTACTACTAAATGAACCTGAATTAAATAATTTCACAGTAGAATTAGAGGATTAATTTCTTTTAAAAATTCGTAAATTTGACATTCGAAACACATTGTGAAATGAAACAAATTGTCGAATTCCAAGATTTAGGAATTAACAGAGATTACCAAGAGATTTGGGATTATCAAGAAAGTCTTTTAGCAGAAAATATAGCCGTAAAACAATATAATAGAGCACAAGAAAAGGAGGGAAGTTCAGATTTTAAAAATACTAAAAATCATTTACTTTTTGTAGAACATCCGCACGTTTATACGCTTGGAAAAAGTGGACATTTAGAGAATATGTTGGCTTCGAGTGATAAATTAAACGAGATAAATGCAACTTTTGTGAAAACCAATCGCGGTGGAGATATAACGTATCATGGACCGCAACAATTAGTTGGTTATCCGATTATGGATTTGGATACTTTCAAGCCAGATATTCATTTGTATATGCGCAATTTGGAAGAAGTGATTATCAAAACTATTGCCGAATATGGATTAAAAGGTGAGCGTTCGCAAGGAGAAACTGGTGTTTGGTTGGATGTTGGTCGACCTTTTGCTCGAAAAATTTGTGCAATGGGCGTTAAGGCTTCCCGTTGGGTAACGATGCATGGTTTTGCGCTAAATGTGAATACAGATTTGCGTTATTTTGAATACATTGTTCCATGCGGAATTCAGGATAAAGCTGTAGCTTCATTAGAAAGAGAACTTGGACATCAGGTAGATATGAACGAAGTAAAAGCGTTTACGAAGAAACATTTTGCTGAAGTTTTTGATGTCGAATTTAAATAAGATAATTCAGAAATATAATCTATTTTTAAGGACCGTTTTTACGGTCTTTTTTATTGCACAATGAGAAGCTTATTTATTCTATTTTTACTTGTTTCCACTTATAGCAAATCTCAATCGTTTGCGCCAATTATTTCGAATTACTCTAAAAGCGAATATTTGGGCGAATCGCCTATTTGGGATATTACAGAAAATAAAAAGCAAGGAAAAGTATATTTTGCGAACAATCGAAATATCTTAGAATATGATGGTAATTTTTGGGAAAAATATTCGCCAAATAGCTTAACAATTATACGTTCTGTTTTTACAATGAATAATGTATTGTATTCAGGTGCATTAAATAATTTTGGATATTGGAAAACGATTGAAGGAAAGAAAGTTTATATTTCAATTTCAGATAAATTCAAAAGTTTTGAAGGGTTAGAACAAGAAGAAATCTGGAAAATATTTTATCATAATCGTTCTATTTATTTTCAATCGTTCAATTATCTTTTTCAATTTGATGGTAAAACAGTTAAACGATACAAATTACCTGCGCTTTCCTCTTACGTTTATTTGGTGAAGGGTAAAATGTTAGTAGCCACTATTTCTAAAGGTATTTTCGAATTTAATAATGGACATTTTGAGCCGTTATTTGAAATTGAAAAAGGTAAATCAATTGTCATTCATGGAATAGAAAAATATGATAATGATTATTTAGTTGGTACACTAACAGAAGGAATTTTCAAGTACAACAAAACAGCTGGTTTACAAGAGTTCAATGTGGAATTCAATAAAATGCTAAAGAATTATTTAGTGTTAAAAATGATTCGATTAGAAGATAAATTAATCATTGGAACTTCAAATAATGGGATTTATGTATATGATTTAAAAACTAATTCTTACAAAAATTACAATCAAAACTCTGGGTTAATCAGTAATACAATCCAAAATATAAGAATAGATTCTAAAGGAAATGCTTGGCTTGGAACGGATAAAGGTATTTCGAAAATAGAATTGAAAAACAAAACTCAACTATTATATGATTACAATGGTCATTTAGGAAATGTTTTTTCGTTCGATTTTTACAAAGACAATATTTTGTTGGGAACAAATCACGGATTTTATAATTATTCGAATACTCTAAACCAAACAAATTCAGTTCTCGAGAAAGGTTTAATTTGGAATGTAACAAATATTGATAATACAATTTATGTTTCGGATAGTTGGGGAACTTACATTTATTCAGGACTATTGAATAAGATTTCTTCTACAAATGGAGGTTTTAAATTGATCAAATATGGAAATAAATTATATCAATCATCTTTTACAGGAATCAATGAATATATACAAGGTTCTCATGAAGAATCTAGTAAAGTTTCCAGTTTAACTATTCCAATTATTGATTTTATTATTGTTGAAAATAAAATTTTAGGAACAGGAAAAAATGGTGGTTTATATTTATTTGATCTTAAAAATAGAACAGGAAAGGAGATATTTTACCAACATAAAAAATTAGTTAATCCGCAAACTATTCTCGAAGATAATAAGGTTTTTGTATTGATTGATGATCAACATTTAGTCCGTTATGATATAAATAAAAACTTATTTTCTGATGAGAATTTAGATTCGAAATTAAAGAATATTAATCGAATTCGTTATTTAAAAGAGAATCGTTATTTAGTTGAAGCGGATAATATTCTGTATTATTCTAAAGTGGAACAGAATAAATTGATTCATTATTTAATTCCCAAAAAATTGTATGATGGAAAATTGGTTGATGACAATTTAACGGCTAAAATCAACGATCAGTTTTTATACATTAACCTCGAAAACGGATTATTGAAATATGATTTAAAATCTATACGTCGCGAATTACCAAAGGTAAAAATTAAAGCAAAAATCAATCAAACGGTTTTGAATAATGAACCTAATATTGAGTATTCAAATAATTATATAGATTTTTATGTTTCAATTTTGAATGATGATTTTGCAAATTATCAATTGTATTATCAATTAAATAACTCTAAAATTCAACCGCTTAATCAGCCTATAATTAATTATAAACAATTAGAAAGCGGTTCATATCAATTGTCTATTTATGCTCTAAAAGATGGAAATTTTGTGGAGTTGAATCATTTTGATTTTCGGGTTAAGAAGATTTGGTATTTATCAAATTTGATGATATTATTTTATATTTTATTAATTGTTGGATCGATTTTGGCTATTTATAAATATAACAGAATGAAGTTGAAACAAAGTTTCAGAATTAAACAAAAGCAATTTGAATATGAATTGAATTTGATGGAAATGAAGCATCAACAAGAGTTAAAAGAATTGAATCATCATAAAGAAAAACAATATTTAGAAACTTCTTTACAAACGAAATCTACAGAATTGGCTGGACAAGCTTTGAAATTAGCTAATCAACGTGCTATGATCTTAGAAATTAATCAATTGTTTTCTCAATTGGAAATGAATGAAATCAATAAAAAATTAAAAAAGAAATTTGAGAAAACGTTTTCGGAATATAGTTACAACAGAAATGAATGGCAAAATTTCGAATTAAATATTCAGGAAATTCACCAAGATTTTATTAAGAGATTAGCTGAGAAATATTCTAATTTAACAGCAAAAGACTTAAAACTGTGTGTTTTCCTTCGAATGAATTTATCAACCAAAGAGATTGCTCCTTTAATGCACCTTAATTATCGATCGGTAGAACTACAACGATATAGATTACGCAAAAAAATGCAAATTCCTTCTGAAATAAACCTAAATAAATATATGATTAATTTTTAAATATCGGAAAATAAATTACATCATAACTACATCATATTGTAAATATAATATTACATAATTATTTGATATTTAGTGTTATATGTTTTATTTTTTCAGAAAGTTATTCTAGCTGAAATTATTACTTGTTAATCAAGTGTTAAAACATTCTATTTTTGAAATAACCATTTATTGAAATAGAATGAAAAAATATTTTCTTCCATTATTTATTCTCGGGTCTTTCTGTGTAAATGCCCAAGTTACTAACGATTCTATACAGATAGGAGATCCTTTCGAAAGTGATTCTATTATACTAGATCAAGCCGTTGTGGTTGGATATGGTACTGTTAAGAAATCAGATCTTACATCAGCTGTGTCATCAGCTAATGCTAAAGACATTACGCAAATTGCAAGTACAACTGCCATGCAGTCTTTGCAGGGGAAATTAGCTGGTGTTAATATCATTAATACGGATACTCCAGGTGGTACACCAACTGTTTTGGTTCGTGGAATGGGTACAGCCCTAGGAGGGAAGGCTCCTTTATATGTTGTGGATGGATTAATTGTTCCAAATATTAACAATATTAATCCAAATGACATTGAAAAAATTGATGTTTTAAAAGATGCAGCATCTTCAGCTATTTATGGAGTTCGTGGTGCAAACGGTGTAGTTGTTGTAACAACTAAACGTGGTAAAACAGGAAAGATTAGAGTTAATTATGATTCATATATTGGAGTAAGAAATACTATGAATATGGTAGATATGGCTGATGCTAATCAGTACATAACTTATTTTAATGAACAAAGAAAAGCAACAGGAGGTTCTTTGATTTCTACAAATCAAAAATATAACACGAATTGGTTTGATGAAATGTTAACCACAGGACAATTAATTAGTAATAATGTTTCGTTAGCTGGCGCTGGAGAAAATATTAATTACATGTTCAGTATTAATAATTTCGAAGAGAAAGGAATCTTAGAAGGAAATAACTTCAAAAGAACAACTGTTCGTAGTAATAATGACTATAAATTGTTTGATGGAATCTTAAAGATTAAACAAAATGTTAGTGCTACTTTTTCTAGAGAGAATCCTAAACCATATGGAGCATTTGATGTAGCTTACCGTCAATCACCATTGGTTCCTGTAAAATATGATAACGGAAGATGGGGTTTACCAATTTTTAATACAACAACAGGAGAAGTAACATATGTTGCAAAACCTGGAGAGGTGACAAGTAATTTGAACTCTCATGGTAACCCAATGTCAACATTGTATTATGATAATCAAAAAGCTAATTCTACTACACTTCAAGGAAATATAGAAGCAGAGTTGAAACTTACAAAAGGGTTAACAGTAACTTCTCGTGCTGGAGGAACAAAATATTGGTACAAATACAGAGAATTTAATCCAATTAAAGAAAGATGGATTGCTGGTAACCCAATTAGAACTGCTGCTGAGTTTGAAGGTTTAAAAGCGAAGAATCCTGCGAGTTCAACTTATATGAATAACTCTCTAAATCTAAATAATGTAGAAACATTTAGATGGTCATGGGAAAACTTCGTAACATTTGATCGCAAATTTGGAGATCATTCGTTCAATGTTGTTGCTGGAGTATCTGCTGAAAAAATGGGTATTGGTCAATATTCAGATATCACAGTATATGATGTTCCTGATAAAGAACAATATTGGTCTGCTCATCATGCTTCTGGACAATACAAAGCTGCAATGGATCAAAATAATTATACTCCAATTGCTTATGCTTCTTATTTTGCTCGTTTACAATATAATTACGCAAATAAATACTACGTTTCTGGAATTATTCGTAGAGATGGTTCAAGCCAGTTTAAACAAAACGAAAAATATTGGGGAACTTTCCCTTCTGTTTCTGCTGCTTGGAATATTTCTAATGAAGAGTTCTTAAAAGATAGTAATGTAATTTCTTTCTTAAAACTTCGTGGAGGTTGGGGACGTTTAGGTAATGCAGATGTGCCATACAACTATACAACAATTACAACTTCTACAGGTAGTGATAATGCGAATTATGTATTTGGACCAGGTCAAGATTTAATTTATGGAGCTTATATCGGTTCGCCTGCTTATGATATTTCATGGGAAATTGTAGATGAATGGAGTGCTGGCCTAGATTTCGAGTTATTGAAAGGTAAATTATCAGGAAGTTTAGATTATTACAATAAGACAACGAAAAATGCCATCTTAAATATTAAACAGATAGGTTCATCTCCTTATGAAAAAGATTTTTATGATCATGCAGCAAAAGTAGTAAATCAAGGTTTTGAAATTGCTTTAAATTATCGTAATGAAACAGCTGGAGGATTAAGATATTCGATTGGTGGTAACTTCAACTACAACGAAAATGAAGTGAAGTCTGTTAAAGAAGGATATTCTGGAATGACAGGGGGTTCTTTAGGAAATGGACAAATTGCAAAACGTTTAGAAGCTGGTCAACCACTGGGTTCTTTCTGGTTATATGAAGTAGAAGGTGTTTGGCAAACACAAGATGAAATAAATAGCAATGCTCATTTATCAAGTGCTCGCCCAGGACATTTACGTTACAAAGACCAAAATGGAGATGGAGTTATTGATGATCGTGATAAAAAATTTATGGGATCATATATTCCAAAATATAACTACGGAATTAATGTTAGTTTAGAATATAAAAACTTCGATTTAACGATTAGTGGTTATGGAGCTGGTGGTAATAAGATTTACAATGGTATCAAAAACACACGTTTAGGAGGAGAAAATATAACAGTTGATATGTTCAATGATCGTTGGACAGGAGCTGGTAGTACAAATTCTCATCCTGGAGCGGAGCGTGATCAAGTTGCTTCTTCTTATTATTTAGAGAAAGGTAATTACTTCAAATTAAGTAACATGACAATAGGATATAATTTTAGAGATAAAATTGATTTTATCAGAAACTTAAGATTATATGTTAGTGCTCAAAATGTATTCATGATTACGAAGTATTCAGGATTTACACCGGAATTAACTTTAGATAATGTAAAAGGAAAACGTTACGATGGAAGTCCTTATGGAACAACAGGAATGGATTTCTCTGCATATCCAAATGTTAGAACATTTTTAGTTGGATTAAACGTAGAATTCTAATCTAGAAAATTTTAAAAAAATGAAAAAAAATATATTTAAAATAGTAACATTAGCTTCTATTCTTTCAATCGGAACATTAAGTTCTTGTACAAGTGATTTTTTGAATGTTGATTCTCAAGAAAATATTGCAATTGATGATCAAGCTTCTCAATCTCCAGAAAAATATGTGAATGGTATTTACGGAATGTTTACAGATTGGGATTATGCATTCTCTTGGTTAGGAGTTACTGAAATGATTTCTGATAATGCAGATAAAGGAAGTTCTTCTACAGATAATGGTGGAGATAAACGAGATTTAGACGAATTATTACATAGTTCTACAACAGGTTCTATTGAAGCAATGTGGAAACGTTTTTATAAAACAATTGGTAGAGCGTCATATTCAATAAAATATACGACAGAATCATCAATTACAGATGCAGAAAAAAATAGATTAATTGGGGAAGCAAAATTTTTGAGAGCTGTTTCTTATTTCTATTTGGTTCGTATGTTTGGAGATACTGTGATACAAGAATTAGATGTACCAGCATCTTATGCACTACGTAAACCAAAAGCAGAAGTTTATGCATACATTGAAGCAGATTTATTAGATGCAATATCAAAACTTCCTACTAAAAATGAGTATGCTGCAAAAGATTTAGGACGTGCAACAAAAGGAGCTGCTCAAGCTTTATTAGCAAAAGTATATTTATACCAAGGAAAAAATCAACAAGCATACGATATGGCTACAACTGTTGTTAATTCTAGTATTTACGATTTAGAAAGTGATTACGCAACAACTTGGAGAAAAGAAACTGAGAACGGTAAAGAATCTTTATTTGAAATTCAAGCTCGTGGAGATGCTGTTGCGCATGGTGTTCAACAATATTCAGAAACTCAAGGTGCTCGTGGTACTGGAGGTTGGGGATGGGGATTCAATGTTCCTTCTCAAAATTTATTAGATGCTTTTAATGCTGAAGGAGATGCTATTCGTCGTGATGCAACAATCATTTTTAGAGGTGAAACTTTATATGACGGTCGTTTAGTTCCAACTTCTGTAGAAAACCCGATGTATAACGAAAAAGCATATTCAAGTGCGAATCTTGGTTCTGCTGATGGTGACAAAAATATCCGTGTAATTCGTTTTTCTGAAGTTTTATTAATTCAAGCTGAAGCAGCAAACGAGATTGGTCAAGACGCTTTAACACCTCTTAATCGCGTTAGAACACGTGTTAAGTTAGCTCCAGTAGCAAGTATGTCTAAAGATCAATTACGATTAAAAATCTGGAATGAAAGACGTTTAGAATTAGCATTTGAGCATGATCGTTGGTTTGATTTAGTTCGTACTGGTCAAGCAAAAGAAATGATGGCGAAAAATGGTAAAACTTTCGTTACTGGAAAACACGAATTGTTTCCAATTCCAAATGGACAAATTATTCAAACTCCAACAATGACTCAAAACCCAGGTTGGTAATGGTTAAATTAAATAAAACAATAGTTACTTGCGCTCTTTTATGTGGCGCAAGTGCTTTTGCTCAAACAAAACAAGAAAATAAGCTGTTAGATAAAGTTCAGAAACAGACGATTCAATATTTTTGGGATTATGCTGAACCTCATTCAAAATTAGCTCGAGAACGTTTTCATCCTGATGGTTTTTATCCAGAAAATGATTCAAACATCATTACAACAGGAGGAACAGGATTTGGATTAATGAGTTTAATTGTTGGGATTGATCGCGAATTTATTCCAAGAAAAGAAGCAACTGAACGAATTTTAACAGGATTGAAATTTTTACAAAAAGCAGATCGTTTTCATGGTGCTTGGCCACATTGGTTGAATGGCGGAACAGGTAAAGTAAAAGCTTTTAGTACTTACGATAACGGAGGTGATTTGGTAGAAACTGCATTTCTTGCTCAGGGTTTAATTTGTTTGAAAGAATATTTCAAAGATTCTAAAAATGAGAAAGAAATAGAGATTTCGCAATTAGCTGATCAACTTTGGAAAGAAATCGATTTCAATTTTTATACACGTGGAGAAAATGTGTTGTATTGGCATTGGTCACCAAATTACGAATGGAAAATTAATTTTCCATTAAAAGGATTTGATGAAACCATGATTACGTATGTTATTGCTGCGGCTTCACCAAATTATTCTATCAATTCAGAAGTTTATTATAAAGGTTGGACGAGAAATGGAGATATAAAATCAAATGATTCTGCATACGGAGTTCCATTGATTGTAAAGCATAATGGAGCTGATAAAAATGTAGGTCCATTATTTTGGGCACAATATTCTTTTATTGGACTTAATCCGAACAATTTGATAGATGGAATTGGTATTGATTATGGAAAAGTGGTGAAAAATCAAGCAAAGATTCATTACATCTACAATCAACAAAAAACGGAGAGTTTCAAGAAGTACGAAAAAAATATGTGGGGATTAACAGCAAGTTATACCTTCAATCCAGATGGAACAGAAGGTTATACAGCTCATTCTCCATTAAATGACAATAATGTAATTACTCCTACAGCAGCATTATCATCTTTTCCATATACACCAAAAGAATCTATGGATTTCTTGAAGTTTATTTATGAAAAACAAAACAAAAGCTTGATTGGAGTAGCAGGTCCGTATGATGCGGTTGATGTAAAAAATGATCGAGTGATTACAAAATATTTGGCGATAGATCAAGGAACAATTACACCAATGATAGAGAATTATCGCTCTGGATTATTGTGGAAATTGTTTATGCAAAATGAAGATGTACAAAGAGGTTTAGATAAACTGAAATTCAAAACGACAGCCTCGAATTAAAATCAAAAAAATGAAAAAACTAATTTATTCAATTGCTTTCTTAGGATTAGCATTCAATACTTATGCGCAAAAAATAAAGTTTGATAAATCAAAATCGAAATCAGAATTTATTGATTACGTAATGGCTCAAATGACAATTGATGACAAAGTAGGGCAGATGGTACAATATACCTATGACGGAGGTGATGTTACAGGATCTGCAATTGATAAAAATTATATAAAATACACGAAACAAGGTATGATGGGGTCTGTGTTTAACGCAACGACAACAGATATTACCAAAAAGTTACAAAAAATAGCTGTTGAAGAAACACGTCTTGGGATTCCATTAATTTTTGGATATGATGTGATTCATGGATACGAAACAATTTTTCCAATTCCACTTGGAGAAGCTTCTTCTTGGGATTTAAAAGCAATTGAAAAATCGGCTCGAATTGCTGCTGAAGAAACAGCTGCTGGTGGAGTTCATTGGACTTTTGCCCCGATGGTTGATATCGGTTTTGATCCTCGTTGGGGGCGTGTTTCTGAAGGTGCTGGTGAAGATACTTTCTTAGGAAGTAAAATTGCAATTGCGCGTGTTAATGGTTTTCAAGGTAAAAGTTTATATGATTTGAATACCGTTTTAGCGTGTACAAAACACTTTGCAGGATATGCTTTGGCGCAGGCTGGACGTGATTATGGAACGGTAGAAATTTCGGATCGATTCTTAAGAGATTATATTTTACCTCCTTTCAAGGCTACTGTTGATGCTGGTGCTGGATCTTTTATGACGTCTTTCAACGAAATTGGAGGAGTTCCTTCTACAGCAAGTAAATATTTGTACGATCAAATTTTACGTAAAGAATGGAATTATAAAGGCTTTGTTGTAACAGATTATACTGCGATTCAGGAATTAGTTCCTCATGGAATTGCAAAAGATTTGGAAGAAGCAACTCTAAAATCGGTTGAAGCAGGTATTGAAATGGATATGATGAGTGGTGCTTTTCTTAATCATTTACCGAAATTGGTAAAAGAAGGAAAAGTAAAACAAGATGTGATTGACACTGCAGTTCGTAGAATTTTGGAAGCAAAATATGACTTAGGACTTTTCGAAGATCCATATCGATATTCAAATTCAAAACGTGAGAAAGAAACGGTAATGAAACAAGAGTTTTTAAATGAAGCTCGTGATGTTGCACGTAAATCAATGGTTTTATTAAAGAATGATAAACAAATTTTACCATTAAAGGAATCTCAAAAAGTTGCAGTTATTGGTCCATTAGTAAAAGATGAGAAAAATATCATTGGAAACTGGGCTGCACGTGGAGATCGTTATGGAAAAGCATGGTCTGTTTGGGAAGGTTTGAATGATGTTTTAGGTAAAAATGCAAAAATTACTTATGCACAAGGAACAGAACTTAATTCGTCTAAAACTGATGGTTTCCAAGAAGCAATTAATATAGCGAAAAACTCAGATGTAATTGTTGCGGTTATGGGAGAAAACGAAAACCAAACAGGTGAAGCGGCTTCTCAAACAAATATAGATTTACCAGGAAATCAAAAAGAATTATTAAAAGAATTAAAGAAACTTGGTAAGCCAATTGTTTTAGTTTTAATGTCTGGTCGTCCAATGACAATTTCTTGGGAGAATGATAATATGGATGCAATTTTATATGCATGGTATCCAGGAACAATGGGAGGTTTAGCGATTACAGATGTTTTATACGGTAAATATAATCCTTCGGCTAAGACACCTATGACATTTCCTCGTTCTGTTGGTCAAATTCCAATTCATTACAATCAAAAAAATACAGGTCGTCCTTATTTAGGAGAAAGTGATGCAGAGCAAAAATATAAATCTCGTTACACAGATTCTCCAAATTCGCCTTTATATCCATTTGGTTACGGTTTAAGTTATACAACGTTTGATTATAGTAATTTAAAAGTGAACAAATCAACAATGAAAAATGGAAAAGATGAAATCAAAGTAACTGTAAATGTTAAAAATACAGGAAACTACGATGGAGAAGAAGTGGTACAATTATATGTTCGTGATTTAGTAGGAAGTGTAACGCGTCCAGTTCGTGAATTGAAAGGTTTTGATAAAGTCATGATTAAGAAAGGAGAAACAAAAACAATTACGTTTACATTAACTCCAGAAGATTTAAAATTCCACGATATCAATATGAACTATGTTGCAGAAGCAGGAGATTTCGACATTTTTGTTGGAGGAGATTCTAACGCTTCACTTAAAACAAGTTTTACTTTAGTTGATTAAATTCCTCATATATAGTTAGAAATTTAGTTTTATTTCTCAACCAAGTAAGTATGTAAGTGCTTACTTGGATTTTTACAAAAATTCACACATGAAAAAATATATTAGTTTAAGTTTAGTTTTAATCATGACAATGATAGGTTTTGCTCAACAAAATTTATCAATTATGTCTTACAACATTAGATTAGCCTCTGTTGATGATGGCGCAAATCATTGGAATATTCGCAAACAAAAATTGGTTGATTTAATCAAATATTATGACGCTGATTTTGTTGGTGTACAAGAAGCTCAAGTTCCTCAACTAGATTTTATCAAACAAAATGATTCACAATTAGATTTTATCGGAGAACCTCGTTCAAGTGATAAAAATGCTGAATATTCGGCGATTTTTTATAAAAAAGATCAATACAAAGTTTTAGAACAAAAAACAATGTGGTTGTCAGAAACGCCAGAAAAAGAATCAAAAGGTTGGGATGCAGCATACAACAGAATTATCACTTATGGATTATTTCAAGACAAGAAAACAAAGAAGAAATTTTGGGTAATCAATACTCATTTTGATCACGTTGGAAAAGTTGCGCGTCAAAAATCGTTAGAATTAATCGATCAATTAATTCATGATTTAACAAGTAAAAAAGATTATCCAGCATTTTTTATGGGAGACTTTAACATGAATCATGATGATGCTTCTGTAAAATATATTCAAAATAAATATTTAGATACTCGCCTTAATGCGCAAACGGTTTATGGACCAGATTTTACATGGGAAGATTTCAAATTCAATGTAAAAGGAACGGAAATTTTAGATTACATTTTTTACAAAAAGAATGCAAAAGTAACGTGTAAAAGTTTCAATACGATTGATGATTTCTATGATTTCAAATATCCATCAGATCATTTACCAATTTTAGCCAAATTTTTAATTCAATAATAATTATGACAAAATCACATTTGAAATATCCTGTTATTGCAGGTTTGCTGTTAAATTATTTTGCCGTAAATGCGCAAGATTTTAAATTATCGAATAAGAAAATCGAAATATATACAACTGCAAAAAATACTAATCAACGAATTACAAAATCAACAGATAAAGTAGCAGTCAAAAAATTTCCGCAACCAAAAGAAACGGATATTGCGATTTTTATTGATCCAAAACGTAAATTCCAAAAATTTGAAGGAATTGGAGGTGCAATCACAGATGCTTCTGCGGAAGTTTTAGCAAAATTGCCAAAGAAAACTCAACAAGAAATTATCAAAGCTTATTATAGCGAAAAAGAAGGAATTGGTTATTCATTGATTAGAACAACAATAAATTCGAGTGATTTTTCGAGCGATAGTTACACGTATGTAAAAGACAATGATAAAGAGTTGAAAACTTTTGACATTGGACATGATCTGAATTATAAAATTCCGATGATAAAAATGGCAAAAGCGGAAATGAAAGACGCTTATCGTTTATATGCAAGTCCTTGGAGTCCGCCAGCTTGGATGAAAACGAATAACAGTATGTTGAAAGGAGGTTCTTTGAAACCTGAATATTACCAAACTTGGGCTAACTATTTTGTGAAATTCATCGAGAATTATGAGAAAATTGGTTTACCAATTTGGGGAGTTTCTATTCAGAACGAACCAATGGCGACGCAAACGTGGGAATCTTGTATTTATACAGCTGAAGAAGAACGTGATTTCTTGAAAAAGAATTTAGGTCCGACTTTCCACCAAAAGGGATTAAAAGATAAAAAAATTATTGTTTGGGATCATAACCGTGATTTAATTTATCAACGTGCTTCAACTATTTTGAATGATCCTGAAGCTGCTAAATATGTTTGGGGAGTTGGTTTTCACTGGTATGAAACATGGAACGGAAGTGTAAACTTATTCAATAATGTAGCGTTAACTCACGAAGCTTTTCCAAATGTTAATTTAATTTTTACAGAAGGTTGTAAAGAACAATTTGATTACAATCAAATGGGAAATTGGGCGTTGGGTGAAAAATATGGTTACAATATGATGAATGATTTTAACTCAGGTACAGTTGCTTGGACAGATTGGAATGTTTTGTTGGATGAAAAAGGAGGACCAAATCACGTAGGAAATTTCTGTTTTGCACCAATTCATGGAGACACTAGAAATGGACAAGTTACATATACAAATTCGTTTTATTACATAGGTCAATTCTCAAAATTTATTCGTCCAGGTGCGCAAAGAATTGCAGCATCGTCTAATCGTTCAGATTTAATGACGACTTCTTTTGTAAACAAAGACGGAAAAGTTGTGGTGGTTGTGATGAATCAAACAGATAAACCATATCAATATAATTTATGGATAGAAGGAGAAGCTGTTGAGGTAAATTCGCAAGAACATTCGATTAGCACAATCATTATTTCGTAAAAAAATAGAATAATTAAAGGGAAAATTATTTATAGTAAATTGCTTGACAAATTGACGACGTAAGAAGTTAAAGTCAAGCAATTTTTATTTAAAATAGAAGAAAAATGAAATATTTAGTTGCCTTATTTTTAATGATAAGTTATACATATGCGCAGAAAACGATAGTATATGATAAAAAAAATAATTTAGCGTTTGATATTTATTATCCGAAAAACTATAAAGAGAATCAATCCTATAATGTATTTGCTTGGGTACACGGAGGAGGATTTTCAGGAGGAACAAGAGCGGATAAAGAAGAAATTGAACGAATGAAAGATGCTCAAGAAAGAGGTTTCATAGCTGTTTCTATCTCGTATAGATTATTGGCAAATTCTTCGGCTGGTTTTGGGTGTGATTTACCAAAACAAGAAAAGTTGATGATTTTTAAAGAAGCCTCTTTTGATGTTTTAACTGCGCTAAATTTTATTCAAAATAATTCAAAAGAACTTAAATTTTCGATTAATAAATTAATTTTAGGAGGAAGTAGTGCAGGAGCAGAAACTATTCTAAATGCTTATTATTTGAGAGATTTATGGTACGGAAATCAATTCAATCAAGTTAAAATTGATGGATTAGTAAGTTATGCCGGAGCGATTGTAGACGACCGTTATGTTACAAAATCGAGTGTTTTGCCAACAGTTTATGTACATGGTTTAAGCGATGATGTAGTACCAGCTTACAATGCGCCGCACAGAAGTTGTTTGGATAATCAACCAGGTTTTTTTCCTTTAAATGGTTCTGCTACTTTAGAGGATTTAAATAGAAAATATAGTCAAGCATCTTTTGCTATTTTCTCTAATTCAGGAAAACATGAATGGTCTGGATTGAGAAAACAATATTTGGATGAAGTTTTCAATTTTATTAATCAATCAATAATTGGAAATAAAAAAGTAAATAATCGAATAATTGTTGACTAATAATTTTTTAAAAAAAAATATAAAAATACCCCTCTTCAAAATTTTTTGTTGAGGGGTATTGATTTAAAATAAAAACTAAAAACTTATTTTTTAACATACTTCTCTAAGCCAATATTTAGCTTGATCAGTTCTTTAACCGCTAATTTCGAAACTTCTTCGGCTCCAAGTTTTGATAGATGTGTATCATCGTCTTTGCCTTTTGGATAATAATCAATTTCATTTGGTTGATAATGTAAATGCAATTTTTTAGAGTTTTCTGGACCATATTTTATTTCCAATTTCTCTGTTAAATATTGCATATCAACAAACGGAACATCCAAATCTTTTGCAACATTTCTCACAATCAAAGGATATAAACCATGTGTATCAACCAAAACGCCTTTTTCATTAAAATTTCGACGAACAATAGAAGTCATTAAAATTGGAATAGCACCTTTTGCACGAGCTTCTGTAACATATTGTTCCAAATTTGCGCGATATTGAGTGACAGGATTTGTGTAACGAACAGAATCTTCAATTTTTTGATCGTTATGCCCAAATTGAATGATTACATAATCACCTTTTTTCAATTGACTCTGAACTTTTTTCCATCTTCCTTCTATTCTAAAACTCTTAGAACTTCTTCCATTTGTCGCATGATTCTGAATTTCTAAATCAGAATTCATTAACTCAGGCAAAAGTTGTCCCCAGCCATGTTCAGGATTTTTAGTTGGATTTTCTTTATTCGCCATTGTCGAATCTCCAACAAGAAATAGGGTTCTTTTTTGGGCGAATGATATGCTAAAAAACAAGCATAATATCGTTGATAAAATTATTTTTTTCATGTTAATTTTGCTTTGGATTCCATCCGTTAAAAATATTCTCGATGGTATATTTTTGTATTTCTTTTTCGGTTAATTGATGCGACCAACTTGCTCTTTTTTGAGGATTATTTCCTAAACCTTTACTTTTATATTCTGCATAATAAGCTGTTTTTTCTTTATCTGGAAACATTGCATCACCTTTCCATTCGTTCCAGCCAATAGGAAGAATATGTTTTCCCATTTCGGTATGTATAAAAACTGTTTTGGCAAAAGGACGCCAAGGTCTTCCCAAATAAACTTTTGTCAAATTGTCTTCTGCAATAAGACTACAATTGAAAAAAACATAACCAAATTCTTGCTCTTGATGTGTTGCCGCAGCTGTAATATAAGAATTAGCCAAACTTTTTATGGTACAATTCTCAAAAACAGCAATTGCTTCACCAAAAATAAAATCTGTCGTTCCTTCGATATAACAATTTTGATAATATTGACGACTTCTGTTTGTTGCAGTATACAATGTGTCTTGACATCCTAATAATCGAATATTTTTTGCCACAAATTTATCGCCTTCCACATGCAACGCAACAGCTTGTCCTTGGTTACAACTTTCGTTTTGAATCGTAAGATTTTCTAACTGAATATCATCTGCTTCAACCAAAAAAGTGTAGGAATTATAGGTTGTCATTTTTTGATTTGTTAAACCATCTATTTTTCCAGAAAAATCATTATTAGTAATAATAGTTTTCTCCGAATCTTCACCTTTTATCGTTATTTTATGTTTCCAAGAAGGAATTCTAATTTTTTCGTGATAAACACCATTTTTAACAAGAATTAAAGCTTGATCAGGTCCTAAATCTCTCAAAGAATTAATAGCTTCTTGAATAGATGTAAAATCTGCTTGTTGATCTTTTGCAACAGTAATTGTTTTGTACTGAGCATTTACATTGATAAAGATGAAATGTAAACAAACTATAAAAATGAATTGAATGATTTTCATTTGTTAAATCGTTTCGTTAAAAAATCAATAATGTAGTGTTTCGTTTCATCAAACCAAGGGTTCATCAACCAAAAAGAATGGGGCGAATTCTTAATTTCGTATGCTTCATTTAGAATATGATAATCATTTAATTTTTTCATCATATCATCTCTACCAGCTCGAAATCTCGGTTGTGAACTATTGATAAATAGAGTAGGAGGCGTTTTAGAAGTAACATATTCTAAAGGAGAAGCTTCTTTCCAAAGTTCAAAATTATCTTGTTTCGTATAACCGAAAAAATAACTGGCATAAGTACCTTCTTCAGCTTCGGGATGAATAAAAGAAACAATTCCATCAACATTTATAATTGCAGCAATTTTCTTTGATTTTACGCCGTAAAGTGTTGCCAATTGAGCACCAGCAGAAGCGCCAAGAATAACGATTTTAGATTGATCGAGTTTGTATTTTTTACGATTATTTATCAAATAATTAACTGCATCATCCATATCTTCTAAAGGAGCTGGATATTTTGCAACATCACTTAATCTATAATTTATCGCCATTGTTACAAAACCAGCTGAAGTCAACGCTTGAGCCATTGGTTTTTGATTCTCTTTGCTACCCGAAATCCAACCTCCACCATGTACAAGAACAATTGCTATAGAGGGTTTAGTTTGATTTTTTGGTTGATAAATATCAGCTTTTAATTGATGTTTTTCTTGATAAATTATATCCTCAAAAGCATTTATATTTTCAAAGTTTTTCGAAGAAATCGGCGTAATAAAAGGGTAATTTTTCTTTAATTTTTTGTAAGTCGTTTCGATTGTATAAGGCGAAGCCTTCGGTCTCTCAACTTGACCGAAGGCTATCACCATATGCATCATAAAAACAAACAAAATCTTTTTAATTGATAACTGCATTCTTTTTGACTTCTTTAGAACTTGTTACATTCTTCTTATCAAATGCTTTTGGTAACTTAATTTTATCAGATTCATTACCAATAATCTTAATTTCTGGAGTTGTAGCAGACTTGAATTCAGTAGTGCTTAAATCAACATTTTTACTATTAAAAATTGTAACCGCTTTTCCGTCTTTGTAATTGAATTTTACATTTTTCAGTTGAATTCCATCAGCATCAATAATACTTAAAGCTTTTTTTGTGTCGAAAGTAGAATTTTCAACCACAATATTTTTAATATTCATTTCTGCAAGTCCCATGATAAACAAAGCTTCGTGAGAACTTACAACATTAATGTTTTTGAAAAATATATTTCGAATTGTTGGGGTTTCCTCTGTTACAGGAACTTTTTTATCATTCCTTTTTTCGTCATCTGCATTTTGATCATCTTCTACAATTGGAGAATTTCCTTCGTAAAACATGTTAAAACCAATTGCTTGCGCAGGAATATTAATCATATCAATATTAGAGATATAAATATTTTCGATTAATCCACCACGTCCACGAGTCGTTTTGAATCTTAAACCAATATCTGTTCCGATAAAAGTTGCACCAGAAACATGAACATTACGAACGCCACCAGACATTTCGCTACCAATCACAAATCCGCCGTGCGCATGATAAACTGTGTTATTTTTGATAATTACATTTTCAGTAGGAATTCCACGATCGCGACCATCTTTATCTTTTCCAGATTTGATACAAATTGCATCATCACCAACATCAAACGTATTGTTGTAAATCAACACATTTTTACAAGATTCTAAATCCAATCCATCTCCATTTTGCGAATACCAAGGATTTCTAACATTCAAATTTCGAATGATAATATTCGAACTCATTAATGGATGAATATTCCATGCAGGTGAATTTTGAAACGTTGGACCATCTAAAAGTACACGATCCGAATTGACAATGCTAACCATTACTGGGCGTAAAAAATCTCTTACTTTAATTAAATCTTCTTTGTTGATTTTATCAGGAACATTAAAATTAGAACTGCTGATATAACCTAATTTAGAGCCTTCACTTGGAAACCACGTTTTTTTATCATCTGATAAAACTCCGCCAGACGCAACTAGATTTTTCCATTGAGAATCTGTCATTTTACCCTTCTTTACAAAACGCCACGCATCACCATTTCCATCGATTGTTCCATTTCCTGTAATCGCAATATTCTGCGCATTTTTAGCAGAAATAGGAGAAGCTGTACGCGTTGTATTTAGACCTTCGAAGCTTGTTTCAACCAAAGGATAATCGTTGAAATCTTTACTAAAAATCAATAAAGCGCCATCTTCTAAATGTAAATTGATATTACTTTTAATTTCGATAGGACCACTCAACCAAATTCCGCGCGGAATAACAACTTTTCCTCCACCTTTCGCGCTTGTTTCTGAAATAGCTTTGTTGATTGCTTCTGTATTTTTGAAAATTCCGTCCGATTTTGCGCCATATTGAGCAATTGAAACAATACGATTTGGGAACGAAGTTTCTTTTACTTTCGGCATATTAAACTCAATATCCTTGTAAATATTCTCATCAACTTGAGCTGATAAATGAGTAGAACAAACAATTGCTAACGCAACTGTAAGTAGTTTTATGTATTTTTTCATTATTTAATGTTTTTGTTTTGAATGATAGTTTTGAATTCTTTGAAAACAATTGATGCGACAGCTTTTGCGCCTGCAATTTGAAAATGTGTGTTATCTTTTTGTCCATTTGGATAAGCATCGTACAAATTCGCTCCAAAATTCATGAAATAGGTTTTTGTTACATATTCTTGTCCTTTTTGGCTAAAAAAATCCATTGATAATTGATTCAAATCTAAGAATGCAACATTTTTTTCTTTTGCAATTTCTTTAGCGACAAATGGATATTCGCCATGTACATTTTCTAGCTTTCCATTTTTCCAAGGATAATTTCTTGCAACGGGACTTAGAATAATCGGAATTGCACCTTTTTCTCTTGTTTGATCCACATATAATCTCAAAAATTCCTTGTAACCTTCTAAATTTACAAATCGTTCTGGTTTATCTTCGGCGGCATCATTATGTCCAAATTGAATCAACACGTAATCACCTTCTTTTAGTTGTGAATAGACCTCTCGCCATCTACCTTCTTGAAAAAAAGTACGCGTACTTCGACCACCTTTTGCTTTATCCTTGACGATGATATTTTTATTCGCTAAATGTTTCACATCTTGTACGCTATCTTTTGCAAAAAATGGTTGAAATTCTTGTCCCCAACCAGCAATTGGATATCTGTTTTTCATATAGTTTTTACCAGGATCATAATCGCCTGTATAATCTGCAACAGTTGAATCTCCTATTAAGAAAATTGTGATTGATTTTCCTTTTTGTGCATGACAAAAAATTGACATAGTAATGAAGCAAATTAAAGTATATAAAAATTGTTTTGTCTTCATTATTTCTCGTTTTTATCTATTCTGAACCAATCAAAATCAGCATAACCACCACGTTTCGCATCTTGAGAACTCATACTATATATACCAACTTTTGCTCCAATCCATTTTCCTGGTTTAGCTTGAAATGGTTCTCCGATTGATGTATATTTTTTTCCGTTTTCACTAAAACTAAATTGACAAATTCCGTTTGGTTCGCTCACTTTTACTTTCAAGAAAACTTCATTAGTTGATAATTTTACTTCGGATAGAATTTTTTCGGGATTATTTTTCTCTGCTTTTTCTGCACGAATCAATTGTAAATAATATCCATCTTTTTTATTTGTGATAACTAAAGATTGATAATCTGTTCCCATGATTAATAAACCAGCAGTTTTCCCTTCTGTAGCATCTTCAGGCGTAAGTTTTACTTTTGTTGAAGCTGTGAAATTTGGTGCAGGAAATTTCTGCGTTAACAAATTAGGAACCGTCCAAAGATTATTCGAATTTTCAGGAACTTTGATCGAGAAAAGACGAAGAAAATTTTGATTTGCTAACTTACTGTACCAAACAATTGAAGGATTTGCACTCCATTGCCATTGTAATCCAATATCATTTCCTTTAAAATCATCCGTTTCCGAAGGATTTATAATTTCAGATTTATTCGAAATTGTAGGTTTTTTATATGTCAAAACAGGTTCTCCAATTCCATTTTTATCTTGATCTACACCAATAAACGGCCAATCGTTGATCCACTTCATTGGTTGAAGATGAACAATTCGTCCATACGTATCTGCATCTTGAAAATGATAGAACCAATCTTCTCCATTTTTTGTATCCACCCAAGCACCTTGATGAGGTCCATTGATAGTTGATTTTCCTTGTTCTAAAACAATTTTTTCATCATAAGGTCCATAAATATTTTTTGAACGTAAAACCAATTGCCTACCAGTAGCTACACCACCTGCAGGAGCAAAAATATAATAAAAACCGTTGCGTTTATAAACTTTTGGTCCTTCGACAGTTGGGTGATTTTCGTGTCCATCGAAAATGTGTTTTCCTTTATCTAAGACTTTTGTTCCTTCCGCATTCATTTTTTTGATTGTCAAAAGGCTTTTTACGCCAGCGCGACTTCCTGCCCAACCATGCACGATATAGGCATTTCCGTCCTCATCCCAAAACGGACATGTATCAATAATACCTTTTCCTTCTTCAACTAAAATTGGATCTTCCCATTTCCCGAAAGGATTTTTGGTTTTAACCATATAAATTCCGAAATCTGGATCGCCCCAATAAATATAATATTCGTTGTTGTGAAATCGGATACTTGGCGCCCAAACACCATCGCCTCTTTTTGGTGTACTAAAATGTTTGATAGGAAAAACATCGGGTAGGGCATGATTGACCAATTTCCAATTAATCATATCAGTTGAATGTAAAATTGGTAAACCTGGCGCTTCATTAAAACTGGAAGCTGTCATGAAAAAATCATCACCGACACGAATTGCATCAGGATCAGAATAATCTGCATGTAAAACAGGATTTTTATACGTCCCATTTCCTAAATCTGATACCCAAACATTTGATTTTTGAGCGTGTATTGGCAAGAAATTTAATCCTAATAATGATAGGAGAATTAATGTTGATTTCATGGCGATTAACGATTTAATTCTAATGCAGCTAATATAAATGGTCCAGTTCCTTTTGGATCATTTGCTCTTATTTCTTCACTAATGTAATATTCGTAAGAACCATCGCGATAAGGATTTCCTCCTAAACCTGCAACAGCACAGCATTTTTCTAAACTTACAATACCTTTTTCATCGACTTGAATAAATTCTTTTAAAATTCCATCAAATCCATTTTTGGCATTTTTCATGTATGATTTTGGCAAATAACCTTTGTTAACACCTTTTGCTAACGTATAAACGTACATTGAAGTACCTGTAGCTTCCAAATAATTTCCTGTTCTATTTCCTTGATCCAAAACTTGATACCAAGTCCCTGAAGAATGTTGAACCTTCACAATCGCTTCCGCATATTGATTAAGGTATTTGATTAATTTATCACGACCTTGATAATCTTTTGGCAAATAATCTAATACATCGACCAAAGCCATTCCGTACCAACCCATTCCTCTCGACCAGAAATGTTGAGAAAGACCTGTTGTACTATTTGACCATTTTTCTTTTCTACTTTCGTCCCAACCGTGATAATATAAACCAGTTTTTGGATCGCGGTTATATTTTTCGATTAAGTCAAATTGTAAAACAATTTTATCATAAGATTTCTTCGCATCAGTAGCGCTCTGAAATTTTGTTGCATATTTTGCATGAAAAGGTTCGGCCATGTAAACACCATCTAACCACATTTGATTTGGGTAGATTTTTTTGTGCCAATATCCGCCTTCCGTTGTTGTTGGTTGTTGTTCTAATTGCTTATCCAACGTTTCCATTGCAATTTTGAAACGCTTTTCTTTTGTTTTTTCGTATAAATCAAAAATTGCGTCACCAGATTTGATCATATCTAAATTATAATTCTCGAACTTATACGTATCAATTTTTCCGTTCGAATCAATCATTCTATTTGCATAATCGTAGATATAATTATAGACAGTTTGGTTATTTGTTTGCTCATATACTTTGTACATAGCGTCTAAAACCAATCCATTTGTATAACTCCAACGTGGCTTGTTTTGAAAATCTAAAAGTGTAGGATCAGGGAAACGAATAGTTTCTGAAATTGCCATTCGTTCTGACCATTTTAACTTTGGATTGACAAGAATATCTTCTGTATTTTTTTTCTGACTGATACAAGACGTACTCGAGATTATCATCAAACCACAAACCGTTGTTTTTAAAATATTTTTCATTATCAACTATTTATAAACGATTAGACTTTTCTAATTGAACTAATTTCGAATTCAAATCATTGTAGAATTCAGTTTCGTTTTTAAGTCCATTTGGCTCTTGTGCCCAAGCTGCCAAAATATAATATGTCATTGTTTTGGTTGTCGGTTTGAAAACAATTAAATGATCATCTTTTCCGTCTACTAATTTTTCTACCTCATCCGATTTATAGAAAATTGCCATTCCAAGCAAATCATTTTTGTCAACTAAAGTTTGTTTTCCGTAAGTTGAGATATATCCCCAACTTCCATTTGCGCTTTTCTTTTGCTGCAACGGAATATTTTTGAATTTTACCAAACCAGTTGTTAAACCATTCGTTAAGACAGAAGTTTTCAATTCAAATTTAGAAAAACGATCATAAGGATAAATCGAAACTTTTGCTTTTACATCTGTTGTGTGATCCGCAGTTTTCCATTTAGAATAATCAATTTCAAAACTCGAAACATTTTTACTGTTTTTTACTTTGACATATGTATTCTCAACTTGATGCAAATGCGCAACTGTATCATTCACTAATCGCCCAAAACCACCAATTCCAAGCGATTTCCCAGCTTTCAAGATATCTTGTCCCCAAGGAAGAGGTTCGTGATAAGAATCAAAACCATCTTGTCCAACATCTTGCAAAACTTGTGTTTTTACCTTTTTCCCGAAAATATCAACCGCATTTCTCCAATCCAAATACAAGCGATAACCAACATTTTGATTTTCCCAACCTGGACCTTCGTATCGAATATCGAAAGCATGATCGGTATGTTGTGGATCAAGCGTATGTTCTTGTACATTTCGAAATGTTCCGCCTTCATATTCTTTATGACCTCTTTTTCCATCTACCCATTTTCCACCTTCTTTTATAGAAATTTCGGAATAGGTAAATCCATTGTTTTCATGTTGAACCAATCTGTTACTACAAGAAGTGACAAGGATTAATGTTGTTATTGTGGCAATAATTTTTTTCATACGTATTAATTTTTAAAATTAGTGAGGAGTTTAATTGACGATCCAATCACCCAAAACATTATTTTTAGAGAATGCTAAAGCTTCTTGAGCAGTTAATTGACGACTCCATTTAACTCTTTTATTTGCGATATGTTTACCTGTAGATTTATATTCGGAGTAGCGAGCTGTAGATTCATTTGCAACTTTTCCCCAATTGTTCCAACCTTCCGCTTTAACAGACAAATCTATGTCGCAATTGATAAAAGCAGTTTGAGCAAAAGGTCGCCAAGGTCTTCCCAAATGATGAGAATCTTGATTGTTTCCTGAAATTTTACAATTCTCGAAAACGAAACCGTATTTCTGATCTTCTGTCGTTGATGCCGCTGTAATGTATCCTTTCCCTTTATTATTTAGCTGACAGTTCTCAAAATAAGCGGTTCCTGCTCCGAAAATGTAATCGACTGTACCTTCGATGTAACAGTTGTTAAAATATTGTCTGCTTCCGCTTTTTACCAAATACAATGTATCTTGATTTCCTAAAAACCGACAATTTGTAAATTTTATTTTATCTGCATCAACACGAACAGCAACAGCTTGTCCAACTTCGCCTGCACTATTTTCGAATGTTATATTTTCGGCTGAAAAATTGTCTCCAAAAATAAAAAATGAAGCCGAACCAGATGTTCCAATTTCTTGACCAATATTATTTAATTTTGATGCGTAATCATCATACGTCAAAATGGTTTTGTGTTGATCTTCGCCAATAAAATTAATCATCGTTTTAGAAGGAGGTAAGGTAATTTTTTCTTTATAAACTCCATTTTTGATCAAAACTTTTACAGGAACTCGACTAAAATCGGGTAGTGCAGCAATTAATTCTTGAATAGTTTTGAATTGACCAGAACCATCTTTCGCTACAATAAAATCATAATCTTTGACTTTGTTATTCGCTGAATTAATCTTTTCTGAAACTAACGATTCTGCATAAACTTCTAAATTGGTATATTGACTTGATAAATTGTAACCGTTTGCATCATTAATACCAACTTTCAAATTATTTCTTTTTTCCCATTCATCGTCCATTCCATCTTGATCTGTATCTGTAGGAATATTGTATGTTTTTAACGTAGGAAATCCACCAACTTCTGTTTGACTATCAATAATTCCGGTCATATTTTTTGGATATCCGTTTGTTAAATAACCAATTAATCGATTATCAACTTCATCGCGTTTTAAACTTGCTCCCGCATGTGCTTGAACCATTTTGTAGGCATTTTCAGTAGAATGAGTGATAATTTCATTTTTACCAAATTCAGTTTCAGCTTTTGCTTTTAAAGGTTCATCGGCTTGTACACCGCCATTCCAGTTATTTGCTGTTATATCAGCATAACCTTTTACAAAATTTCCGTTGACATAAAATTTACCATATGGAATAGAAGGATTTACAATTCTATTTTTATGTTTTGTGGCTGGTCCAGATTTGAAATAATTATTAATCAAATTATATTTTCCTTTTTCTCCGCCATAAATAGAATTTGCGCCCCAATTAAAAATTACATTATTACGAAAATCAACCATTTCATCTTCAGGATTTACCGTTGATTCTGACCCACTAAAACGAGGATTTCGACTATTGTTACTCATAATTAGATTGTGGTGGAAACTTGCAGGCTCACCACCCCAAATTCCACCATAACCATGCGCTCCTTTTATATGAACAGATTTATTAAGAGCTTCTGATATGATAGACCATTGAATTGTAAGATTTTTGACACGATAAAACGAGATGTTTTCATCTGTAGCCCAACTTACCGAACAATGATCTATGATTATATTTTGTGCATTTCGACCACCCAAAGCATCACCTTCTACTTTTGCTAAATCGCCTAAACGAAATCTCATGTAACGAATAATTACATTGTCAGATTTGATGGTTACAGGATAATTAGAAACCGTAATACCATCTCCAGGAGCAGTTTGTCCAAGAATAGAAATATTTCCGTAATTAATATCCAAAGGAGATTGCAATATAATGTTTCCAGAAACAGCAAAAACGATTGTTCTGCTCAATTTTTTTTGAATTCCGTATCGTAAACTTCCTTTACCAGAATCGTTGAGATTTGTGACAATATAGACTTCTCCACCTCGTCCACCAGAACTGTACCTGCCATATCCTTCGGCAGAAGGAAAAGCAGGTAAATTCTGTGCAAATAAACATGAATGAATTAAAAATATAAATGTAATTGCGATGTGTGATTTCATTTTTTATCGTTTAATTAATTCCACCATCTTGGATCTCCAATCGCAGCACCTGTAGAAGATGCAGTTCTTAATGGAGAATTGACTGGTAATGTAAAATCAATTGTTGTGTTTGTCCAATTTAGAGCATTGTCTTGATTATTCGTAGAAGTTACTCCTCCAGTAGGAAAAACAAGTTTTTGTAAATCAGCTGCTTTACCATTCGTCAAATTATAGAAATTGTTGAACGTAAAAACAGCTGTACTTGAAGTAGCTAAACGAATTAAATTATTACTCGATAAACTTCCTCCAACTCTTGGCGAATTTGCAATAATATTATTGGTAAAATTAGCTTTGATCGGCACGTTATTATTGTCTAATAGTGGAAAAGAAGAACTTTGTCCAAAACTATTAATTGTACAATTGTTGACATTAATTGTTGCGTTAGCAGATGGCGTAGTAATACTTTCTCTGTATCGAATAAATAAATCTCCAACTTCTGTAAATGTTGAATTTTCGATATTAACTTCGTTAAAAACTAATTTGTCTAAATGTAAAAATCCGTAAGATGAAGCTGGGAAATTCTTGAAGAAAGAATGTTTAATCTCAAATTTATCCATTACATATCCGCTATTTGGACCTCTATTTGCTCTGAAAGCTGAGGTTTTAACACTACTTACAATACAGTTTTCAATCAATACATTTGCAAAATTAGCCTTCGCACCATTGCTGCTGCTGCTTGTCAAATTGATTAAATAATCTGCCGTATTTGCGCTTCCATCTAATTCGATATTCTTTAGATGTAAACCAGCCCCAGTATCATTTAACGTAAATTCTTTGAAAGAAACTTTTGTATCTTCTGGATTTCCAGAAATTCCAATCAATGAAATTTTCTTCGCATTAATTGCAAACAATTTATCTCCAGAATCATATTTACCAGGATTTAATCCAATGATATCACCATCTTTTGCATTGTTAATCAAGGTGATTAAATCATCGCCAGAATTAGCAATAACACTATAACTTGTAGACGATTTAGTCGTGAAATTCTGAGAACCAACGCTTGTATTTCCTTTATAAATTTCGACTGTATATCGTGTACTTGGATTAAGCCCTTTTGTTGTTTTAAGTCCAGCAGTAGCTTCGCTACTTGTAATTTGACTTATAATAGGATCGCTAACATAAACAGGATCCTGACCAGAAACTTGTGTATATGCTTGAAATCTCAATTCAGTTACTCCAGCAGTTACATCCCAACTAACCGTTGCTTGATTCTCCAGAATATTTGGATCATAAATAGGATGCAAAATTTGGATTCCAATAATTTTAATTCGCTTACTAACAGACCAGTGAGATTCTGGTCTGTTTTCGTAAGCATTTGTTTTAACACGTATAAAGAAATTTTTTCTCACGGGAATTTCTTGATCCGTAATAACAACTCCAGCAGAATCTGTTTTTTTTGTTAAAATGATATCTTTTGGATTTGTAAATAACGAATCGCTTGAAACTTCTGTTGTATAAGTTTCGTCAATATTATTAGTATACAGAGAAGGTGACCATGTGACTTTAGTTTCTGTTTCAAAATTTTCGGCAGATAAAGACAATGGTGTAAACATTCTCATTGGATCGTTAGATTCTGACTGAAATTCATCATCATTACAAGAGATTACAGCATTTGCAGTAAGTAATACTGTTCCTATAATCAATATTTTATAAAAAGTTTTTTTCATAATAATTGTGTTTTAGTATCCGTAATCTTGTGTTAAATTATAATTTGTATTGATGATATCTTGATAGATTGGCAACAATTCTGAATGATTTGGTTTGTAATATTGTAACCAACCTTTTCGTTCGTCGTTAATCATTGTCGCAACCATTCCTGTTTGCCAGTTTATGCGTGTATATCCCGTTGGAGTAGAAGCAACAGAAGGAGTGTAGAACAATTCTGTTTTATCATTTCCAACAAAATAAGTATCTAAACTCAAAACAGTTTTTTGGGCTGTCTGTGTTGGATCGTATTTCCCAATTTTATAATAGATGTATTTAGGTACATTGGCATATTCTCCCGTTCCATCTAATAAATTTTGCAATTTAGCACGAGTTTCTGTTACTACTTGACCTAAAAGATTCCATCTGATTAAGTCATATTTTCGGATAGATTCTCCACCAAATTCCAATAATCTTTCGTGTACAATTTGCTCAAAAAAGCCTTGGTAGCCATTCGCTGTAACTGCAGGCATTTTATCAGGATTGTTTGCATAAGCTCTTGCTCTAACTTCTCTCAAAGCATCTATTGCAGCAGCCGTTGGTCCACCGTTTAATTCATTTTCTGCCTCAGCAAACATTAATAAAACATCTGCAAAACGCATAATTGGCCAATTGATTCCAACATTTTGAGAAGGACCTGTTACTTTTGTCCAAGACTTTCTGAATTTTCCGTCTGTTAAAGCGTCAATTTTAACCACTTGTGTTAAATCATCAGCATTAATTTCGAACGCATTGATTGTGACATCTCGTCTTTGATCATATTTATCAAATTCATAAAAATAAGTTGGTAAAGCATTGATTCCGCCACCACCATTCCATTTAGAAGCTGCGTTATGACGCAATCCGTTGTAATAACCAAGTTTACTATCAGTTCGAGCATTTCCACCGAAAGCACCAACTTGAAAAATCATTTCGTTGGTGTTATCCATACGACCTTCGTGAATAGCACGGAAAACATCTTCGTAATTTGGATTGATGTTATGGCTTCCACGTTGTTGCATAATGTCAAACGTTTCGTTGCGAGCAATTTGGTAATATTTTTCTGGATTTGCTCCTTTAACCATCTGTATCGGTTGTCTTCTTAGTGAATATCCAGCTCTAGCAAGTGCAATACGAGCACGTAAGCCTTTCACAAAAGCTTTTGTGATACGTGTTGTAGGATCTCCAGATTCGGCTCTCCAAGGAATAACTTTTGAAGCAGTTTCTAAATCATTTAATAAAACTTCATACACTTCATCACGATCAGTTTTCGGAAGGAAAATATGTTCGTATTGAGAAGATGGTTTATCTTGAAATGGAACATCTCCAAAGTTTCGGATTAATTCGTAATAATATTGTGCTCTTAACGTCAATGCTTCTCCGTAATATCTGTCCATTAACTTTTTGTCGCTATCACTTCCAGATTTGTAGACATCAGAAGTTGGAATATTATAAATTAGTAAATTTGCTCTTTCAATTCCTGTGTATAATTGACGGAAAGGTTTGTCTAATTCTGGATTTGTAGGACAAGCATTGTACATACTAATTCCACGACGATCGTTACAATTGTAATCACCAGATGTTTTAAAATCATCAGCAGCTTGTCCAATGATAGAAGAAATTCTGTTACCGTAACCATTGTCACCAGCCAATTGATTATATACGCCAACCAAAGCGGAGTAGGTATAACTTGCATCGTTGTAAACTTCTATTTCGGAAGTGTTGGAAGGGCTACTAACATCCAAATAATCATCACATGATGTTGTTGTTAATAAAACGATGCTAACGCCTAATATTTTTATAAATGTTTTTGTTTTCATTTTTGATGTGTTTTGAGATTAGAAAGTAACATTAATACCTGTTAAGAAAAATCTGCTTCGTGGATAGGCAGCATAATCAACTCCAGGAGTTAAAGGACTTGTACGTCTTGTATTTGCTTCAGGATCATAACCCGAATAACCAGTAATTGTAAATAAATTATTGATTGTAGCGTAGATTCTTACTTTACTAATAAATTTCGTTTTTGCTAACATATCTTCTGGTAAAGAATACCCAACTGTAACGTTGCTTAATCTTAAATAAGATCCATCTTCGATGGCATAAGAATGTAAAATATAGTTTCCAGAAGGAGGTGACCAAAATGTAGCATTTGCGTTTAAAGCTTCTAATTGTGTAGGATCTGTTACTCGATTTCCGTTGTCGTCAAAATTTCTCCAAGCTCCAGCAACAGCTTTTAACATATTATTGTCGCGGTATAAATATTGTGTTGTAAATTCAACTTTATTGGCATTGTAAACTTTATTACCAACAGAATAAGTGAAGAACATACTTAGATCGATGTTTTTCCATTGAAATTGTTGATTAAATCCACCATAGAATTTTGCTTGCGCATTTCCTAAAACAGTTTTATCATTATCATCGATTTTTCCATCATTATTCAAATCTTTTAATTTTAAATCTCCAGGACGTACATCTTTTGAACCTAATGCAGCAGCAGAAGTACTTGCAACACCAGCTTTTAATGTATATTTTTGAGTTGAAGCGTTATAATCGAAATCGCTCACTTTGTACCATCCGTCTGTTACATAACCATAGAATTGTCCAATAGGTTTACCAACTTCAACTTTGAAATCTTGCAAATTATTTACCCATCCAGATGATTGATAATAGTATTGTAGACCATCACCAGTTACATCTTTACCTAAAGATTTGATAACATTTTGATTATGAGAAATATTGAAGTTTACATTCCATTTAAAGTTTTTAGATTTCGCAATATCAGCACCTATTGTAAATTCAATTCCTTTGTTTTCCGTTTCACCAGAGTTTTGATATTGGTATTCGTATCCGCCTGTTTGAGGTATTTTAGCTAATAATAATAAGTCTTTTGTATTTGTAATATAAGCATCGATACTACCATAAACACGTTTATTGAATAAAGTATAATCTAATCCAATGTTTTTAGAAATTGTTTTTTCCCATTTCGCACCCGAATTTGCCAACCTTTCATTAGGTGCTAAACCTGGAACTACAGCATTATCAAATGAATATCCCCAGTTACTTGAACTACTGAAGAATGTTGAATATAAGAATGGCTCGATGCGGTTATTACCCGAAGTACCATAGCTTAAACGTAATTTTAATTCGTCAATCCAAGAAGAATCTTTTAAGAAATTTTCTCTTGCAACATTCCAAGCAAATGAAGCAGAAGGGAATGTAGCATAGCGATTATCAGGAGAGAAAACACTCGATCCGTCTGTTCTGACAGAAAGCGTTAACATATATTTTTTATTGAACGAATAATTAACTTGCCCAAAAAACGAAGCCAATCGATCTACATTTACTGATGTCGAAACTGGATCTTGAACCATTCCTGCTGGAGGAACCGCACTTTGCAAATTAGAAAATGCTTGATTAGCCGAAATATTTTTTGGTAACCATTTGATATATGTTCTTGATGTTTCTCCGTCTGTTTTTACAATTTCTTGTCCAATCATCACATCTAATTTATGATTAGAACCTAATTTTGGTGAATATTGTAGTGTATTTGAATTAGAGATTCTTCTTGTTTGACTTGCGCGTAGATCAACCACAGGAAGATTAGCATTTGCCATTGCGACACTTGTGATATTTCCATAAAAACTATTGTCATTACGATCTGTTTGTACATAACCAAAAACAGATTTGAAGGTTAATCCTTTGACAATTTGCCAAGACAAATAACCATTCATCAAAAGGTTTTGTCTTTCGTCTTCTCTTACTTCATTATTCGCCAACAAAACAGGACTTGTAAGGTTTGTTTGTGCGTAATAATCTGGATCGAAGAAGTCTACGTATGACTCGTTTCCTGGAGCAGCAAAAGGTTGATATCTCACTGAATTACGAAGTCTGTTATTTGATTGAGAACCTGTATTTGATGTACCAGCTCCCATGATTTTATCTTTACTATATCTAAAACTAACGCCAGTTTTTACTTTGTCGCTGATTTTATGATTTAATTTGAAGTTTGCTAAATTTCTTTTGTAACCAGAATTTAGCATAATTCCATCTTCGTTGATGTGATTTAAATTTAAACTGAAATCAGTCGATTTATTTCCTCCTACAAGTGAAACGTTATGATTTTGAGAAAAAGCTTTTCTTCCAAAAACTTCTTCTTGCCAATCTCTCGCTTCCATACTTTTATAGATGTCAATATCGCTAAAATCCCCATATCTTTTTCTGAAAGAATTTGCTAATTGTTCATCATTATTAATATTATACAATTCATACTGATAACGTACAAATTCATATGGAGTCATTACTTCTAACTTATTCTGAATTTCTCTAAATCCAGTGTAATTAGAATAAGTGACTTGTGTAGGCATGTTGAAACCACTTTTTGTCGTAATAAGTACAACACCATTTGCACCACGCGCACCATAAATTGCAGTAGAAGCAGCATCTTTTAGAACATCAATACTTGCAATCTCTTGTGGAGATAAAATAGATAAAGCATTTTCTACTTGTATTCCATCTACGATATATAGAGGGCTGTTGTCTTGTGTAATCGATGTACCTCCGCGAACTTTAATTGTAACATCAGCTCCTGGCGCACCTTCGGACATACTAACTTGTACACCAGCCAATCGACCTTGTATAGCTTCAGCAGCAGAGTTTACCGCCATATCTTTTATTTGATCAGCATTTACACTTGCCACAGAACCTGTTAATTCATCACGTCTTACAGTTGTATATCCAATTACAACAACTTCATTTAGATTTTGTTGCTCTGCTGCAACAAGATCTTTCAGTTTTATATCGATTATTCCTTTTTTATTGACAGGAATAGTCTGTATTTCATAGCCATCATAGGTAATGGTTAAAGTCGAGTTATCTGGAACAACAATTTCATAAAATCCATTTTCATCTGTAATTGTTTCATATGTTGTCCCATCTACATAAATATCAACTCCATTAAGAGGTGAATTATTTATAGATGATTTAACCGTTCCGGAAACTTTTATTTCTTCCTGCGCAAAACTCGCAATTGGTAGAAGCAAAAGCGTGAATAACTTAATTTTAGAGATCCTCATATGTGTGGTTTTGTGTTTCTTCTGTTGAACTAAATAATTTTTAGCGTAATCGATTACATTATTAAATATAAAGGTGTATAGAAAACACTAAAGTAAAATTATTATTATTAATAATAAAATAAAAATTATAAAAATAATTTGTTATTGATAAAATGATGCTCTTTTTTGTAAAAGAACATCATTATTTTACGGATATAGTATTAATATGCCGGATTTTGTTTGAAATTTGAATTTTGATTTAAGTCAATTGCAGCCTGAGGAATAGGTCTTAGTATTTTAAGTTGACCATTATTTCCATTAAAATTAGATTGTTTAATCAAGAAATTATATTTTGAAGCACGTTCAACTAATTTTCCTGTACGTTTTAAATCAAACCAACGGTTATATTCACCTAACATTTCTCTCGCTCTTTCATCTAAAATAAAATCAATATTCATGTTTGATGCAGTTACATTTTGTACACCAGCTCGCTTACGAACTTCATTGATTCGTTGTAATGCTGTAGATATATTTCCTGCTTTTAGATATGCTTCGGAAGCAATAAGATAAGTATCGGCCAATCTTGAAAGAATAATGTCTCTCGTGTTTGTAAATTTTCCAAATGGAGCTTTTGGATCATCAAATTTCTTTACAGGAATCGTTTGATAATCAAAATTAGGATTGCTTTCTGCAGCATAAGTTCCATAACTATGATATTCTACACCTGGATTTTTTGCAATATAGTTTGCCTTATATGTATCATTTTTTGCAAACCACTTAGGTTCGTAATAATGCTTTACAGTTAAAGTTGAATGATCGCTTACATCAAAATAATCAAAATAACGATCATATACTTCACCCATAAAAGTTGCGTTCCAACGTGTGTCATCTTGAGTGTATAAATCAAGTGCAAACTGAGTAGGGCATAAGCTATATGTACGATAAGGAGCTTTACCTGCAACTTCTGATCCACCATGATATGGTCCAAAATAACTACTTTGTGCATGACCTAAATTAAAAGGATCTGTACTTGTTGAAGCTGCGCTGTATTGAACAGAAAAAATAGTTTCTGCATTGATTTCGTTGCCAGGTTTCCACAATTGTTCGAACGAAAGTGAAAGAGCTTGCCCAGCAATAACGTTATCTGCATATTGAGCTGCTGTTGTAAAATCATCATTTGTTCCAAAAGTTTCGTAACCGCGTGTTAAGTGAACTAATGCTAATAAATGCTGAACAGCTTTTGTATTAACATGCCCATTGTAAGCCGTATTTCCAACTAATTTTAATGACTCTTCTAATTCTTTGATAATAAATTGATAAACGTCTTTTGAAGAAGTTCTATCAAAACTTAATTGTGGTGTATTAATATATTCTGTAACCAAACTTACATCTCCATAGGTTTGTACCAACAAGAAATAGGCGTTTGCTCTTAGGTATTTTAATTCTCCAATTTGCTTGTTTAAGTTAGAAGAAGCTGCTGTTTTATCTGAATAATACAATGCCATATTTGCAGCTTGAATAGCCGTATAGCAATTTTTATAAAGATGATCTACTCCTTCTGACGAAGCATTAAGTTCTGTGTATTGACTTAAACCTGGTGGTTCAGCTGTTCTTCCTCTTGCATATAAATCTGTTCCTGCGACAAAAAGCCAAGGCTCTTTTCCATAAATATTTTTTAATTGAGCATAATTTGCATTAACCAATGAAGTAAATCCTTCTGCGGTTGTATAGTATTGTTCTGCAGCTACGTTAGAAAGGTTTTCTTCTTCTAAAAAATCACTGCAAGAATATGTTGTGCTTAAAGCTAGTAATAATATAACGATTTTTTTCATCTTTAAAACTTCTTAAAATTTAACATTTAATCCCAATTGATAAGTAACAGAACTTACGCGTCCAATTCCAAAATTTGCTGTAGCCCACTCAGGATCATAACCATTATAGTCGGTGAAAACGAATGGATTAATTACATTAGCATAAACTCTTAGAGAATTGAATAATCCAATTTTAGATAAAGTATTTTTGTCAAATGTGTATCCTAAGGCGATATTTTTCACCTTCACAAAAGAAGCATCTCTATAATAGCCAACTTTATTGTTTTTCCAATAAGTACCTTCATTATATGGTTGCGGAGCGGTATTAGAGAATTGAGCAGGTAATCCAGCGTCATTTGTTGGAACAAACCAGTCCATATCAATTTTAGATCGACCTCTGTCATACACGTTTGTAAAGTTTTCGTGGAAAGGAGAATATGCTAAAACACCTTGATTTGTAATTAAAGAAGCAGACAAATCAAATTGTCCAACTTTTAACGTTGTGAAAATACTTCCTGACCAATCCGGATCTGATGATCCCAAAATAACGCGGTCATCAACCGTTATTTTTCCATCTCCATTAATGTCTTTTACTTTTGCTTGACCAACTGTTTGACCATATTTCTTCGCCTCAGCTTCTTGATCTGGTTGCCAAACGCCATCAAACACATAATTGTAATACGAATGAATAGATTCTCCAATGAATAAATTGTTTCCAATATCATCCACTGTGTTTTGACCATATATTGATTTGATTTTGTTGACATTTTTAGAGAATGTAAATGTCGTTTCCCAACTTACTTTTTTAGTTTGGATAATTTTTGCTGTTAATGCAACTTCAACCCCTTTATTACTTACAGATCCGATGTTTCCATTAATATATGTCCATCCTGTTTCGTAAGGTAATTGTTGTTTCATTAACAAGTAATCTGATAATTTATCATAAATATCAATCGATCCTGTAATTCTGTTTTTAAAGAATCCGTAATCTAATCCAACGTTAAATTCTCTTGTTTTTTCCCATGTTAAGTAAGGATTTGCGATTTTTCCTGGTAACCAACCATTTGCTACAGTTCCATTAAAATCATAATAATATTGATCGGTTAATAAATTTGTTGTAGAATATGGCTCAATAATATTATTACCTGTATAACCCCAACTTGCTCTTAATTTTAATTCTGATACAACTTTGCTTGCTTTTAAAAACTCTTCGTTATTAATTTTCCAAGCTACGGCAGCAGAAGGGAAGCTTTCCCATTGATTTCCTTTCGAAAGAATAGAAGATCCATCCCAACGAATAGAGAAAGTAAATAAGTATTTGTCTAATAAAGAGTAATTTGCGCGTAAGGCATATGAACTCAAAGCTTGTTTGATATAATCGGAACCAATATTATACGTTTCTTGCGTTCCTGATCCTATATTGTGATAACCAGTTTCAAAAGGAATATTTCTAGAGCTTTGGAATGAAGATTCATATCTACTTTCGTAAATACTTTGTAAAGCTAGAATATTGAATTTGTGTATATCATTAATCTCAAAATTTGCATTAACCTGGTTATCCCATGTATAATTAAATCTCTCAGATTTATTAATTGCTGCAGAAGACAAATTGTTATTACTTGCTCCAACAGATGTCAAAGCACCCCACGATTCACCTTTTCTTCTTGTGTCATAGTTTGCAGAATAGGTTGTTTTTAAAGATAACCAATCTAATGGACGATATTCGAAAAAGAAATTCCCGATACCATTCCATCTTCTAGTTTCATTTACTGTATTTTTAATCTCTAAAAGAGGATTATAAGTAGATGTTTTATCGATGATAAATGCACCTTGTTGATTAGTTAATTTTCCTGGTAAAGCAGCTAATTCAGTACTTTCGTATTGATAAGGATTCAAGAATGGATTTAATCTGAAAGCCTCTTGCATAGCGATATCAGAACCATCTTGTTGTTCTGTTAATGCGACATTAAGATTAATTCCAACCGAAAATTTATCATTGATTCTATGATCAACACCAATATTTACAGAGTATTTATCTAAAGCTTCATTTTGTAAATTTCCTTTCTCTTTTTGAGCACCTAATCCAATATTATAGCCCATTCCGTTCTCTGAACGTCCAGATAAATTAACATAATTATTTTGCGTCATTCCAGTTCTAAGTACAGCATCAAACCAATCAAAGGTTTCATTTGCATTTACACGTCTCAAAAGCTCTGTATTTCTGGTACCAACAACTGCATTGTATAATGTTTGAGCAGACACTTGTCCAGTTGCCTGATCTTTTCCTGCCGTTGCCAAATAAGCGGATTGATGATAATACCACCATTTACTTCCGTCCATCATTTTAGGTAAACGAGCCACATCTTTTACTCCATAATAGGTATCATAAGAAACAGTGAATCTTCCTTTTGCATTCGATCCATTTTTAGTCGTTACAATTACAACACCATTCGATCCGCGTGAACCATAAATTGCAGTGGATGAAGCGTCTTTTAAAATATCAATTCGCGCAATATCTTGAGGATTTAAAAAATCTATATCAGAAGTAGGAACTCCATCTACAACAAAAAGAGGCTTAGAATCTGCGTTCATAGAATTGTTCCCTCTAATCACAATATCAAAACCATCCCCAATTCTACCTGTAGAAGTAGAAATCTGTACACCAGGCACATTTCCTTGCATCGCTTCCATAGGATTAGTCATACTTCTTTCAGTCAGTTTAGAAGCATCAATAACTCCAACAGAGCCAGTTAAATCTGATTTTCGTGCTTTTCCATATCCAATTACAACAACTTCTTCTAACTGTTTGTTTTCATTTTCTAATGGATTTAAAGAAAAATCAAAACTTTCTGTAGACTTAATAGGAATCTCAATTTGCTGATATCCGTCGTAAAGTATTGTAAGCGTAGCATCTTCTGGAACTTCAATTTCGTAGTATCCATTTTCATCTGTATATGCTTCTAAATCGGTTCCTTCTACAAAAACTTCTACTCCTGCCAAAGGTGTTTTTCCGTCAGTTGATTTTATTATTCCGGAAACAACCTTATTCTCCTGAGCAAAAGCTGCTATAGGTAAGAGTAAAAGGGCAAATAATGATATTTTAGACTTCTTCATAAAGTGTTAATTTTGTGCTTTTTAGTTAATTCATTATTAAATATATTTAAGTAATCGATTGCATTATTATATATCGATAGTTTTGTAATCGATTGCAAATTGATTTATTAAGTGTATAGAGTACACTAAAATATAACTATTTTTTTAAAATCAAACAAAATCTTAAAATTTTATAAAAAATAATTAATCTATTTGTTAATTATTGATATTTAGTGTAATATGTATTTATTTTGACTAATATTGATATATACTCTAACTTGAATAAGCTAAATGGTTAGTTAAAATCATAATTCTTTTGATGACTTATTGAATTTTTAATTCTAAAAATATGTAAATTGAAGTAAATTTGTAATCGATTACAAATTGTTTTAGATTCTGAAAAAAAAGTTTTAGAACCATTGTAATTTATACATTACTATATAATACTATTGAGATTTAATTTATATTTACCGAATCTTGATAACGAACTTGAATTTTACCTTATTATGAAAAAAAGTGCTACAATATATGATATTTCTGAAAAATTGAATATTAGTGCAGCTACCGTTTCGAGGGCTTTAAATGATCATCCTAAAATTAGTCAGAAAACGAAAGAGTTGGTTATGAAAGCTGCTAAAGAGCTTAATTACAAACAAAATACTTTAGCACAGGCTCTAAAAAGTGGGAAGACAAATAATATTGGGATTATTGTTCCATATATTAATACAAATTTTTTCTCATCTCTAATTCGTGGGATAGAAGAGGAGTTGTCTCCACATGGTTACCATGTTATTATTTGTCAAAGTCACGAAGATGTAGATTTAGAAAGAAAACAACTAAATACATTATTGAATGCACAGGTTGATGGTATTTTTATGTCTGTTTCTAAAACGACAGAAGATATTTCGCATATTGAAGCTGCAAAAGAATCTAATACTCCAATCATATTTTTTGACCGTAAAAAAGATATTGCAGGTATCAGCACTGTAACAATTGATGATTATAAAGGAGGATACTTAGCAACCGAACATTTGATTAAACAAGGTTGCCGAAGAATTTGTCATTTATCTGGAGATTTACGTTTGGAGATTTATCAAAATCGTTACAATGGATATATCGACGCATTGAAAGATAATAAATTGACGTTTAAAGAAGAATATGTTTTTCCAATTAAAAGTTCGATAGAAGATGGAGTTGAAGCAATAAAAACATTGTGGAATTTATCATCGCCACCAGATGGAATTTTCTCAGCCAGTGATTATGCAGCATTGGGTGCTTGTCAACAATTGAAAAAGAAAAATATTAGCATTCCAGAAGATGTTGCAATAATAGGTTTTAGTAATGAACCATTTACACAATATATGGAATTGCCTATTAGTAGTGTTGATCAGACACCAGATATAATGGGAAAAATTTCCGCTCAAGTATTTCTGGAATATATGAACGAAAATTTTTCAGGGATAAGCATAGAAAAAAAGGTTGTTTTAAATCCTCAAATTCATATTCGAAAATCTTCGAAAAGAAAATAGGTTATAAAGAAACGCCTCTTTTCCAAGGGATAAAATCATTTTGATTTAAAATTTTAGCTTTTACTTTGACTTCACCGCTTGCAACTTTTATGATAAATTCTAAAAGCTCGTCAGCGGTTTCTTCAATTGTTTTATTTCCTGTGATGATTTCTCCTGTGTTAAAATCGATAATGTCAGGCATTTTTTCTTGTAATGCTGTGTTCGAAGAAATTTTTACAACAGGAGCAACAGGATTTCCTGTAGGCGTTCCTAAACCTGTTGTGAATAAGACAATATTAGATCCAGTTCCGACTAAAGCAGTTGTACATTCTACATCATTTCCTGGCGTACATAGTAAATTCAATCCAGGTTTTTTGATATATTCTGTATAATCTAACACATCTTGAATAGGAGAGGAACCTCCTTTTTTGGCAGCACCAGCAGATTTCATCGCATCTGTTATTAATCCATCTTTTATATTTCCTGGAGAAGGATTCATGTCGAATCCAGAACCCGCGGCGACAACAGAATCTTCGAAATCTTTCATTAATTGTAAAAATCTTTCGGCATCTTTTTCGTTAACACAACGATTGATTAATTCTTGTTCAACTCCGCACAATTCGGGGAATTCGGACAAAATTGTTGTGCCTCCAATTGCAGCCATAATATCTGATAAATAGCCTAAAGTTGGATTAGCAGAAATACCAGAAAAACCATCTGATCCTCCACATTCTAATCCTAAAACTAATTTGGATAATGGAGCTGGTTTACGTTCAATTTCATTGGCTTTTTTGATTGCTTCGAACGAATCTTTAATAATTCCGTTTAACATATTATCAACTGTTCCAGATTTTTGTTGCTCATAAACGATAATAGGTTTTTGACTATCAGGATTGATTTTATGCAAAGCTTCTTTAAAAATATCAACTTGTAAATTCTGGCAACCAAGGCTCAAAACTGTTGCACCAGCGACATTAGGATTATTTACATAACCAGCAAGCAATCTTCCTAAAGCTTCAGCATCTTGACGAATTCCGCCACAACCACCTTGATGTGTAACGAATTTAACATCAATATTTTTGAAAACTCTTGTGTCTTCTTCACCTGTTTCTTGCTCATTTTCATCAGAATTCTGAATTAACGAACGTAAAAGCAATTGATGTTTAGATGGTTTTTCGAATAATAATTCTTTTTCGAAAACATCTTTCAAAATTTCGACATTTCTGTTTTCGCAAAAAACTAAAGGAAAAAACAACCAAATATTTTCAGTTCCAACCTGTCCGTCTTCTCTGTGATACCCCATAAATGTTTTATCTTTCCATTTATCGATATTTGGAGCAGTCCATGACGTTGTAGCCGTTTTCTTTTCGACTTTAGAACTTTGATGTTTTACATTTTCAGTCGTAATAACTTCACCTTTTTTTATGTTGCAAACGGCTTTTCCGACAGTAATACCATACATCGTAATCGTGTCATTTTCTACAAAATCTATTGCAGCAAATTTGTGTTTCGCATTTGTATCTTTCTGAATTTCAAATTCAGCATTATCAACGACTACAATTTCATTTGCTTTTAGGTCAACTAATGCAACAATTACATTATCTGTTGGATTAACTTTTATAGCTTTTTTCTGCATTTTTCTCTCTTAAATCGTTTGGTTGCTATACATTTCATAAGATTTTTCAATCCCATATTCATCAATTAGTCGAAGAGCTTTTTCAACTTCATTTTCTAATTGATTCACTTTTGTCAAATCTTGTTCCCAAAAATTTATATTCTTCAAAACAGAATTGCTTATTTGTTGATAATCATTGTCTTTCCAAATGTTTTTAAACTCATTTATAATTGCTTCATCATCATTTACAGGTAATTTTTGATTGTTCCAATCACCTTTGTAAAAACGAATTAAACAAGCCAAAGAAAATGTAATTCCTTTCGGAATTTGATTAAATTTTTCTACATAATCTAATAAACTTGGTAGAACACGAACTTTGAATTTTGAGATAGAATTTAACGCAATACTTGATAAATAGTGCTTGATAAAAGGATTTCTAAATCGATCTAAAACATCTTCTGTATATTCTTTTAATTGTTCTTCTGGTAAATCAAGAATAGGAATAATTTCATTATAAATAATATTTTTAATAAAATTTCCAGCTAATTTGTTATCGATTGCATTACGAACAGTTTCTATTCCTAACATGATAGAAAAAGGAACCATTGAAGTGTGAGCTCCATTCAAAATTCTGACTTTAGAAGTACGATAAGGCGCTATATTTTCGACAAGCAAAATCTGTTCATTTGCTTTACTTAAAGGAATCTTTTCTTCTAATTTTTCATCACCTTCAATTGCCCAAAATAAGAACGCTTCTGAAACGACAATCAATTCATCTTCATAGTTTAATTGATTTGTGTAGCTCTCTAAATCATCTTTTGGAAAACCTGGTACAATTCTGTCTACTAATGTATTATGAAAGTTATTTGAAGTGTTAATCCAAGTGATAAATTCATCTTCTAAGTTCCACAATTTTGCATATTCTAAAATATAATCTTTCAGAATAATGGCGTTATTCTCAATTAATTCACATGGAATAATTGTTAAGCCTTTGTTATTATCTCCATTAAAATAAAGATATCTTTCATATAAGAACGCAGTTAATTTTGCAGGAAAATTTTCGTGTGGTGCATTTTCTAATTTATCTTCTGAAGGATTAAATACAATTCCAGATTCTGTTGTGTTAGAAAAAACAAATTCCAATTGATCTTCTTTTGCTAATTTCAAAAAATCTTGGTATTCTTTATAAGGATTAATAGATTTTTGAATCGCAGAAATAACACGATTTTCATCAATCAATTCACCTTTTTTAATTCCTCGAATAAATAAAGTGTACAGATTATCTTGTTCTTCAAAAGTATGAAATGAACTTCCAGAAGGCGTAACTTTTATGTTTGCGATTCCTGCATTAAAATTGGCATCTTTATTCAGTTTATCGATTACATAGTCTGTAAAAGCGCGCATAAAATTTCCACCTCCAAATTGAATAATTTTTATAGGAAGTTCATTTTCTTGATGATATAGTTTTTTATTTAATTTTGTTTTCAAGTTATTGAATTTTAATTGATTATTTAATCACTTTGTATTTTGGTACTAATATTTTCATGACAATCCATGCTGTTAAATATGCAACTCCACAAATTGTAAAAATGATCATATAACCTTTATTGATTCCATCAACTATAATTGCTCCTGATTTTTCTAAATCTGAAAGTAAATTTTCTGGTAATCTTTCGTTAATGTATTGAGGATATTTTTCTAATAATGGTATACCATCGATAGTTGTCCAGTTTTTGTGCGAATAATCAAATAAAACTCCTGATGATTTGTTGATCAAAAAAGAACCAATTCCACCAGCCATACCACCAATTCCAACTATTGTAGCAATAGCGCTTTTAGGAAACATGTCTCCAACAGTAGAGAAAATATTTGCAGACCAAGCTTGATGTGCTGCTCCAGCAATACCGATGATAATTACAGGAACCCAAAAAGAGGTTGCACCAAGAGGTTGAGCTAATAATGCCAATAATGGAAAGAAAGCAAAAATTAACATTGCGCGCATTCTTCCTGAATATGGATTCATATTTAATTTATCGACAAAATATTTTGGTAACCATCCTCCAATAATAGAAAGTAATGTGATGATATATAGAACAAATAAAGGTAAGGCACTTTGTGTGCTATCCATCTTGTATACTGAGCTTAAGTAGGCTGGAGTCCAGAAAAGATAGAACCACCAAACGCCGTCTGTCATAAATTTTCCGAAGATAAAAGCCCAAGTTTGTTTGTATTTAAAACATTCAGAAAATGTTAGTTTTCTACCTTCTGTAGATGCGCCTGTATTTTCTTCTATATCTTGTTGAATATATTCTAACTCAGCACTATTAACCTTTGGATGTTTGTGTGGTTCTTGGTACAAATAAATCCAAAATCCCATCCAAATAAATCCTAATGCTCCGATGATGATAAAAGCCATTTCCCAACCCATTGATTTTGCAATAAATGGAATTGTAAGAGGAGCAGCTAACGCACCAACAGTACCACCAGCATTGAAAATACTTGTAGCAAACGCGCGGTCTTTTTTCGGGAAATATTCGGCTGTAGCTTTGATTGCTCCAGGGAAATTTCCTGCTTCACCGATTGCTAAAATTAATCGAGCAAAAATAAATAAGCTAACACTTGTTGAAATAATTAATGAAGTGTCACTTACTTTTTCTAAGACTTCTTTTGCTCCAGCAAATCCTAAAAACCAATTATCTGTAATAAATCCTGCCGTTGCAATTCCGCAAAAAGCATGTAAACATGCACCAATCGACCAAATTGCAATAGCATATAAGAAACCTTTTTTAGTTCCCATTTTGTCAATAAATCGACCCGCAAATAACATACTTACAGCATAAAATATTGAAAAAAGAGCGGTGATATTTCCGTAGTCATTATTATTCCAGTGAAATTCTGGAACTAAGTAATCTTTCCAAGTTAATGATAAAACTTGACGATCTAAGTAATTTATGGTTGTGGCAACAAATAGTAAACTGCAAATAGTCCATCTAAAACTACTTGGTTTAATGGAAGTTTCGTTCTTCATTTAGTGTGTTTTTGTGATTTATTATTTTGACTTCTTCCTTTAAATCATATATTTTTTAATTCTTTATAAATTTGTATTGATTCTCCAACTGTTCGTTCTATTTGAGAGTAATCATATTCATTCGATGAATTTTTTGTGAACAATTGTGATCCAATTCCAACACAATAAGCGCCAGCATTTATCCAACTTGCTATACTTTCTTTTGTTGGCATAACTCCTCCGCTTGGCATTATATCCGTCCAAGGCATTGGTCCGTTTACAGCTTTTATAAAATCTGACCCTCCAACTTGTGTTGCGGGAAATATTTTGATGATTTCTGCTCCTAATTCTTCTGCTAAAGATATTTCCGATACAGAACCACATCCAGGCATCCAAGCTACTTTTCTTCGGTTACAAACTTTTGCTACTTCAGGATTTAATGAAGGTGCAACAATAAAATTTGCTCCTAATTGTAGATATAATGCAGTAGTTGGTGCGTCTAAAACAGAACCTATTCCTAAGATTAATTCTGGTAATTCTTTTGCCGCATATTTATTTAATTCAGCAAAAACTTCGTGTGCAAAATCGCCTCTGTTTGTAAATTCAAATAATCTTGCGCCACCATCGTAGCAAGCTTTTATTATTTTTTTAGAAATTTCGATATCTTCATGATAGAAAACAGGAACAATTCCAGTTTCTTTTGCTTTTAAAGCGACTTCTATTCTTGTAAATCTTGCCATTTTTATCTTTTTATTCTTCCCCCAAAATTCCCATTAACTAACTCTAAAATATCATCAACAGAAGCTAAATTTGTGTCACCTAAAATGGTATGTTTCATTGCGCAAGCAGCATTTGCAAAGTTTAAAGCAAATTGATCATCATGATTAATCAAACCATAAATCAAACCTGCAGCAAACGCATCACCAGTTCCAATTCTATCAACGACGTGGTTGATTTGAATTTCTTCTGTTTCTAAATATTCATCATTAATCCAAGCTCTACCTTGTGTTGCTTGCGAACTTGCATTAATTCCAATTCTAACTTTATCAAATACTTTTTGAATTGATGGAATTTCTTTCATCAATGTTTTAGAAGCTTCAATAAATCCATTCTTATCCGTTGAGAAATTTGTTTCTAAAATTTCATTGATTTCATTCACTCCCCCAATAAAAATGGTTGAATATCCGATTAATTCTTTCAAAATATCTTGTCCTTTTTTACCGTAATTCCATAAATTACTTCTATAAGCAGGGTCAGTTGTGATGTTGATTCCTTTTGAATAAGCGAATTGTAAACCTTGCTTCAACGTTTCATAAGCAGATTCTGAAATTCCAGGTGTAATTCCTGTCCAATGGAAAAAATTACAGTTTTCTAAGGCTTTATTCCAATCAACTTCGTTTGGTTTTATATTTGAAAAAGATCCATTTAATCGATTATATGCAATACGACTTGGTCTGACGTCAGAACCAACTTCCAAAAAATATAATCCAAGTGGATGCTCATTTTTTGTGATAAATGAAACATCAATTCCTAAACTCTTCATGTAAGAAATAGCTGCATCTCCGACAAAATCATTCGAAACATTTGAGATGTGCTGCGTTTTACAACCAAAAGTTGACAAAGAAGCCGCAACATTCATTTCTGTCCCGCCAAAAAAGAATTCTACTTCTTTACTTTGTTGCAAAGTTTTATGATTTGATGGAGAAATTCTCATTAAAACTTCTCCAAAAGTCAAAATATTATTGCTCATAAATAGGTCTAAAAATCAAAATATTCTTTTGCATTGTAATAACAGATATCTGATATTGTTTTTCCAACTAATTCAATATCATTTGGTAATTCTCCATTTGCCATTTCTTCTCCGAACAAATTACAAATAACTCGTCTGAAATACTCATGTCTAGGGAAAGATAAGAAACTTCTTGAATCTGTCAACATTCCAATAAAGCAACTTATTAACCCCATATTAGATAAAGCATTTAGTTGTTTGATGATACCATCTTTTTGATCTAAAAACCACCAGCTTGAACCAAATTGTACTTTTCCTTTTACGCTTCCATCATTGAAATTCCCAATCATTGTTGCGAAAATTTCGTTATCAGCTGGATTCAAATTATAGATGATTGTTTTTGTCAATTTATCATTTCCATCTAGTCTATTTAAGAATTTAGAAAGATTGGCTGCTTGTTTAAAATCTCCGATAGAATCCCAACCTGTATCTGGCCCTAAAACACGATGCATACGAGCATTGTTATTGCGAAGTGCGCCTAAATGATATTGTTGAATCCATCCAAATTGATGATACGTTTCTCCTAAAAATAGAAGTAGGGCAGTTTTGAATTGTTCGATTTGAGTATGATTTAACGGTTGGTTATTTCTTTTTGATTCGAAAATTATATTGATTTCATTATCAGTAAATTCTTCGTAAGAAATATTATTTAAACCATGATCACATATTTTGCAACCGATTGCATTAAACGCTTCAATTCGATTATATAAAGCATCTTTCAAGTTTTGGAACGAATTAATTTCGAAACCAACAACTTCAGAAAGTTTATTAATATATGAATTGTAATCTTCATTTTCAATCAGAATTGCTTTATCTGGTCGGAAAGCTGTACTAACTTTAGTATTAAAATCGCTTTCATTCAGTGTTTTGTGATATTCTAACGTATCTGTCGGATCTTCAGTCGTACAAACCGTTTCAGCATTTACTAAGCTTAATAAACCTTGACAAGATTTATCTGCTTGTTGTAATTGAGCCGAAGTATTCTCAAAAATTTCTTTCGCGTTATTTTCGTTCAATAATTCATCGATTCCAAAATATCGTTTTAATTCTAAATGAGTCCAATGAAATAGAGGATTTCGAAGTGTATGAGGAACAGTTTTCGCCCAAGCTTCAAATTTTTCTAAATCTGAAGCATTTCCTGTGATACAATTTTCATTAATTCCTAACGTTCGCATTGCGCGCCATTTGTAATGATCTCCAGCAATCCATACTTTCGAAATATTTTCAAAAACTCTATTTTCTGCAATATCTTTCGGTGATAAATGATTGTGATAATCTATGATAGGAAGTTTTTCAGCATAGTTGAAATACAATTCCTCGGCATATTTATTTTGTAATAAAAATGTATCAGTTATAAATGATTTCATATAGTATTTAAATTTTACTCGTTTGATGGTTTACCTATTGTTGCTAAAATTCCTCCATCGACATAAATAATTTGTCCATTAACAAAATTACTTGCTTCCGAAGCTAAGAAAACCGCTGTACCAGCTAAATCTTCGGGATTTCCCCAACGACCTGTAGGTGTTCTGTTGATGATAAATTCGTTGAAAGGATTTCCATCAACACGAATAGGTTCTGTTTGAGAAGTTGCAAAATAACCAGGTCCGATTCCGTTAACTTGAATGTTGTGTTTTGCCCATTCTGTCGCTAAATTGCGCGTTAACATTTTCAATCCACCTTTTGCCGAAGCATAGGCAGAAACATTGTCTCGTCCCAATTCGCTCATCATCGAACAAATATTAATTATTTTTCCAGCTTTACGCTCAATCATTCCTTTTGCAACCAATTGTGACATAATGAAAGGACCAACTAAATCGACATCGATAACTTTTCTGAAATCTTCGATATCCATATCTACCGCAAGAACTCGTTTGATAATTCCAGCATTGTTGACAAGAATATCAATTTGACCATGATTTTTTTCGATTAACTCAACTTGTTCTTTTGCTTTCAGTTGATCAGTCACATCAAAAATATATCCAGTTGCAGTAAACCCTTTGCTTTTATAATATTGTAAAGCTTCTTCAAGTTTTGAAGGAGTAGTACTTGTAATAACTAATTCAGCACCAGCTTGCGCCAATCCTTCTGCCATTGCTAATCCTAAACCGTGTGTACCTCCTGTTATTAAAGCTATTTTTCCAGATAAATCAAATAAATTCATAATTCAATTACTTTAATTCATCCGTATTTACACCATCCATATCACTGTAATCCATATTTTCACCTGCCATTCCCCAAATAAAAGTATAATTTGAAGTACCTACACCCGAGTGAATAGACCATTCTGGCGAAATAACAGCTTGATTGTTTTGTAAGAAAATATGACGCGTTTCATTTGTTTGTCCCATAAAATGGCTAATCGATTGCCCTTTTTCTAAATCAAAATAAAAATATGCTTCCATTCGTCTTTCATGTGTATGAGCCGGCATTGTATTCCATACACTACCAGGATGTAATTCGGTCATACCCATTTGTAATTGGCAAGTTTCTAAAACACTATTTACAATCAGTTTATTAATTGTTCTTTTATTCGCATATTTAGAGTCGCCTAACTCAACAATTTCAGCTTCGTTTTTTGTTATTTTTTTAGTTGGAAAAGAGTGATGAGCTGGAGCAGAGTTGATATAAAATAAAGGCTGTTCGTTATTTACTTTATCAAAAACAATTTCTTTATTTCCTTTACCAATGTACAAAGCTTCTTTATTACTCAATTCGTATTCAGTTCCATCAATTGTAACTTTTCCTTTTCCACCAACATTAATAATTCCTAGCTCTCTTCTTTCTAAGAAAAATTCTGCTTTAAGATCTTTTGTAGGTTCCAGAGTTAGTGCATGATTAACTGGGTAAATACCACCAATAATCAAGCGATCATACATTGAATACACTAATTTCACCTGATCTTCTATAAATATATCAGGAATTAAAAAATGTTCTCTTAGTTCTTCAGTTGTATATTTTTTAACATCATTAGGATGATGTGCATACCTAAATTCAGAATTTATCATAATAGTTATTTATTAAAATTAATGTAATCGATTACATTTTATATTTAAAAAAATACATCGAGATGATGTTTTGTAAAAGTATTAAAAAGTTTTTTAATAATGTACATAAAACACTATAAAAAATTTAACTTAGAGGATTAAAAAAATTTAAGATTTTAAATCTTAATATATTAATTTAAATAAAATCTTTTTTTTAAAAAATTAATTTCAATTTTATTTAGTTTATGTTCAACAAAATATAAATTAATTTCTTAATTACCCTATGTCAAATGTAAATTGATATTTGTAAAATAAACTATAAATAACCTATATTTATAAGCTGGTTGTTTAGGCAATCATCAACCAATATTTAAAAAAAATTATATCAAAACACATGAGTCAATCACAAAAAACTAATTGGGGTCAATTTATCCCACTAGTTACAGTATTCTTCTTTTGGGGATTCGTTGCGTCAAGTAATGAAATATTAATACCTGTTTTCAAAAAATCATTTGATTTATCTCAAGCAGAAAGTCAATTAGTAGCAGTTGCATACTACATCGCTTATACAGTCGGAGCTTTAATTTATATGGGAGCCTCTTTATTAGCAAAACAAGATTTAATCAATAAATTTGGGTATAAGAATTCATTATCTTTTGGACTTCTTTTATCTGCCATTGGAACGCTTTTTTTTATTCCGGTAGCCAATACAGGATCATTTCCTTTAATGTTAACAGGTTTGTTTACTGTAGGTCTAGGTTTTTCGTTGCAACAAACTGTTGCTAATCCACTTGCAATTGCTTTAGGAGATGCAAGTACTGGATCTCAACGTTTAACATTAGCGGGAGGTATTAATAACTTAGGAACTACAATTGGACCTTTAATTGTTGCTTATGCAATTTTTGGTGCGGGTGGAGAAGGAGAAACAACTTTGAGTATAGAAGCAGTTAAAATTCCATATTTGTGTTTGGGTGTTGCTTTTTTAGCTGTTGCCATTTTCTTGAAATTTTCGTCTTTACCAAATCATCCAGAACAAGAGGATGATAGTGCAATTACAACTTCAAAAAATGATAAATCATCAGCCTTAAAATATCCTCAATTATTATTAGGAATGCTTGCGATCTTCTTATATGTAGGTGTAGAAGTTTCTACTGTAAGTAATTTACCAGCATATATGCACAATGAATTAGGATTCGATATACAAGGAGTAACACCATACGTTTCATTATATTGGGCAAGTATGATGATTGGTCGTTGGGGTGGTGCTGCAGAAGCATTTGGTTTAGATAAAACAAAAACATTGGCTCTTAAATTTATAGCACCTTATTTAGCTTTTGGAATTTTCTTATTAGTTAATTACATTGCAGGACATGATTTGAAACCATTTTATTTATACAGTGTAATTATTTTAATAATGATTTTAGCTTCTTTATGGACAAATGGAAATCCTGCCAAAATGTTATTAACTTTCTCAATTATCGGAATTGTAGCATTATTAATTGGAATGAATACAACAGGTTTAGTTTCTATTTATTCTATTACAAGTGTTGGTTTGTTTTGTAGTACATTATGGCCTTGTATTTTTGCATTAGCAATTAATGGTTTAGGAAAAAATACTTCGCAAGGAAGTAATTTCTTAATTATGATGATTATGGGAGGAGGACTAGTAAGTATATTCCAAGGATATATTGCAGATTTAACAACTGTTCATTCTAGTTATATCGTTTGTATTTTATGTTTTGTATATTTAGTATTCTACGCAATTGCAACACCTAAAATTCTTAAAAAACAAGGAATTAATCTTGATGAAGTGAAATCCGAAGGAGGACATTAGGAAGATTCAATATTTAATAATTTAAATAAAAGGTTGTTTTGTAATGTATTACAAAATAGCCTTTTATATTTTATATGAAAAATATCATGTGGAATTATTTCTTTTTGTAATATTGTTAAAAATTATACATTATATTTGCGAAATAATTCTTATTGCTACCAAAACCAATTAGAACCAATTTATTTATGAAAAAAACTTTACTTAGTCTTGCACTAATAAGTATTACTTATTGTGCAAATGCACAGGTGGGTGTTGGAACTAACACACCGCAATCTACTTTAGATATTGTAGGAAAACCTACAGATACAGCAACTCCAGATGGTGTTATTGCGCCTCGTGTATCAGTTGCAAACTTAGATGCAAAAAATGCAGCTTACACTACTGCTCAAACTGGAGCTATCGTATATGTAAATGATATCTCTGCAAGTTCTACAGTGACAGCTACAGCTGCAATTAATGCAGTAGGATACTATTATTTTGATGGAACAAAATGGGTGAAATTTACTCCTGCAGTAGCAACACAAGACTTACGTTTAGTTGGTACAAATAATCACTTAACGCAAGATGCTGGTATTGGGAGTAATGGAAGTTCCTTAGGGACTGGTACAGATAATATTGCGATAGGAAGTAATACATCAAATAAAATTACGAATGCTTCTTCTACAATAGCGATTGGAGGAAGTGCTTTATCTAATCTAACATCAGGACAAGGAAATATAGCGATCGGAGTTCAAACTCAAGCTTCAACCACAACTGGTACATATAATACCGCAGTTGGTTACAATTCTTTGACACAACAAAACTCGTATGGTAATAGTACTGCTCTTGGTGCTTATGCAATGAATAATGGTTTTGGTAACAATAATACAGCTATTGGTGGATATGCAGGAGCTGGATTAGCACAAAATAGCGATAATACATTAGTAGGAGCTAATGTATTAAAAGCTAATGTAGGTACTAATCCTACAGGAAATACCCTTATAGGTTCTGGCATTAACCCAAATACTGCAAATATTACATATGCAAATGTAGTTGCATTAGGTAATAATGCTTTGCAAGATGTTACAAACTCAGCAACAGCTACAACGGTAAGTAACTCTACTTTTGTTGGTAGCAATGCTACATTAGACGCGACAGTAAACGCTGGAGCTATGTACGCAACAGCCATAGGTGCTGGGGCTGTAGTAGGTGCAAGCAACTCTATTGTTTTGGGACGACCACCTGTTTCTGGTGCTGCACAAGACAAAGTAGGTATTGGTACTATAAAGCCTACAGAAACTTTAGATGTAGTGGGTACTGCAAGAGTAAGTAGTCTTGCTAATACTGAAAATAAAATTGTAACAGCCGATACAAATGGTAAATTAGGGCTATTATCTGTAGCTGAGATAAATTCGCCGAAAGCATTTATCAATAGTTCTCAATCTGAAGCTATACAAATTATACCAATATATGATGGACCTTGTTATAAACCAAGTGATAGTACATCATCTTGTAGTATAAGAATTAATCACTATTCTTCTTGTACGGGATTTACAAACCCAGTTAGTACTGATATTATTGTCGTAAATAATATTAATACAGGAACTGGTAGTTACGGTACAACATGGTCTCCTAAATTTATTAATAATAAAAGTTTATCATCAGAACCTGTTATTACAGCTCCTAATTCTACTACCAATACTTATACAGGGACAGGTACTTTTGGAGGAACTTGTTATGCTAGTCTAAGAGCAACAGTTACTCCTGCAACTGGTAATGTGAAAATAGAATCAGTTAAACAATATATGTTTACGCATCTTAATTATTTGATAGATGTATCAAGATCAGCGCAATAATTAATAACAAATAAAATATTTACTAAAATCTCAACCATTTGGTTGAGATTTTTTTTGTTAACTCATTTATTATTAATAGTTTTAAGTATTAACCATAAAAACTTAAACAATTATGCCTATTACCAATCTAAACAACAAACACCTTTCTGCAGAGCAAGTAGTTGCTGTGCAAGATGCCTTAACAACATTAGAAAATGAATTGCAGGAGATTGATTTTAATTTAACTTCCGAAGATCGTAGAAAATATGGAAGCATCAACGAGCAAAACAAATTGGTTGTAAACAAAGTATATGACTACTATACCAATTAACCCAATTTAGCTGCGCCAGATGTAGATTGGGCGGAGTTTTTGAGAGATTATGAAAGTAGAGAAAATATAGAAACTATTTTGGCGCGCATCAATACATTAATAGATAAAGTATACAATGCCAAAATTTTGCATGATTTTGATAATTACCAAGCAGCATTAGAAGATTATTCGTAGACGGCTTATAAAGCAGGAAGCTCGGCAAGTGGTTACGAACAAAAACGTAGTGATTTGAAACAATTTTTTTCGAGTAGAGGAAGTACAACAACAGCTAATATACCAGCAGCTGAATAAGTAGTGGATTTTAGTTATATGTAATGTAGTCTTTTTGACTACATTTTTTTTGAGGTATATTAAAAGACTATTATTCTAGACATAGTTTGACGTCCCGAAACAAGCCAGCTTCCAAAATTACCCCGTCGACGTGGTTCGCGACGTATATTTTAGCCTTCGGGACGTGGTCAACGACGCCTTGGACGCCAAATTTGGCGTCAATAACGTCAAAATATACGTTACAAACGCCGTCAGCTTACTTCAGAACCACGTCAGCTACGTCTAGACGTGATCGACTATGTTTGAAACGCCAAATATTTTTTGAAAAGATGAAGAATGATAAAATACTTTGTCGTGTATTTCTAATTGAAATTTGTCTATTTGCTTGATTTTTCTTGTTTTATAAATTATTTGTATACTATAATATTTATAATATAGTATATTTGCCAAAAATAATATTTCTCTTAACTACCAACCAATTAGAAATATTACTATAATGAAAAAAACTTTACTTAGCCTGATTTTTTTAGGTTTAACTTGGTACGTAAATGCACAAGTCGGTGTAGGAACAAATGATCCTAAGGCTACTTTAGATGTTAGAAAATCTACTAATACACCTACAACTTCTGTAGATGGAGTAATACCTCCTAATATGACAAAAACAGAATTGGCAAATAAAGCTGCAGGTACATATGCTGCTTTACAAACGGGTGCGTTGGTTTATGTATCTGATGTTACAGGAGGGGCGTCTGGAGCAAGTCTGTCACAGGTAGTTCAAATAACTTCATCAGGTTATTATACATTTAATGGTACTGTTTGGATAAAATTATTAAATTCTACTGATGCAGATACAACAAACGATGCTTGGGTTAATAATTCTGCTAATACCCGTGTAGAGTTAGGAACTACTTCTAACGGTGTTACGAGAGTTGCTGGCACAGAGGTTGTTGCTACAGATGCTGGTAATTTAGGGCTTGGAATAGTAGCTCCAACAACGAAATTACATGTAGTTTCAGGAGGTACAACTACAACTCCATTATCTGCTGTTACAATAAATGATGGAACTCAAGCTCTAAATAGAGTTTTAACTTCTGATAATAATGGTGTTGCTAAATGGTCTGAAGTTACAGTAAGTAAAGTTAGAGGAGTTATGAGACCAGCCAATTCAGCTATTCAATTAATAGGTGGAGGGGCAGGAGTAACAACAAATAATAATACAATATCTTTAACAACAACGGTAGCAACAATAGATAAGATACATTTAGGTTCTTATATAGATTTAGATCCAGGTAAATGGGAGGTAGAAGCTAATGTATTGGTAAATCTTGGTTTACCTGCTAGTGTAGCAGGATTAAACTATGTTTTTAATAAATTTACTTTTACAGAAGAAACTACAGCTGTAGTGGTTAATCAATCTGGAGATTTACCTCTAACTTCAGAAAGTGGTTGGTTAATAGGAGGATCGACAGTGATTTTTGGAGGGTCTAGTGGATCAACAGATGCTTTTTATGCTGTTATTAACGGGAAGGTATTTATTACAAATACAAGTACAGCTAAGAAAAGATATTATTTAACACTCTGGCAAGGTTCTAGAAAATATTCTAATTATAGTAATGGTTCTACTACACAAGCTGCATCTGCTACAATATCAATTACAGGTCTAGGAAGTAGTGCTAATGGAGAAAATTATATTACTGCTCAAAAAATAAATTAGTGAGTTACAAAAAAAACTCAACCATTTTGGTTGAGTTTTTTTTATTTCTTACGATATGCCAATATTTTATCAATACGATTACCGTCTTTGTCTACAATTTCTAGCGTCAAATCTTCTACTTCTACCTTATCACCAACATTTGGAATGGTTTCGTATTTGTCCAAGAAAATCCCAGCAACGGTAACGTATCTATTTTCGATGTCTTCGTCTATATCAATTTCAAAAAACTTCTCGAATTCATAGATCGAAAATTGCCCATCGATCAACCATGTACCATCTTCACGTTCTACGATTTCATAATCTTCGTCTTGGTTCTCTGGTGTATCACCAACCAATTCATCCAAAATATCATTTATTGTTACAATACCAGCCGTCGTACCATATTCGTCTAAAATAATTGCGAAATGCGCTTGCGAATTCTGTAACATTTCCAACAACGGATAACTAAATGAATTCTCGTTGACAAAAATAGGTTTGTGTATAAATTTTTTCAGGCTAAAATCTTCCTTACTTACCCCAAACATATCTTTTAGTTTCAGAATCCCAACGATTTCATCCAAATTATTGTTCTTGGTAACGGGATAGGCTGAGTATTTGTTTTTCTTGACTTTTGCACGGGCTTTCTCATAATCATCCGAAATATCTAATGAAGCAATTTCTGAACGATGTGTTGCTAACGTATTCACACGACGATCTCCAAGCTCGAAAACACGTTCTAAGATTTCGTGTTCTTTTTCCTGAATTTCACCACCTTCAGTACTTTCTTTGATGATATTTTTTATTTCTTCCTCCGAAACAACTTCGCTGCTATCGTCTTTAATACCAAATAGTTTTAAGAAAAAATTATTGGTAACCGTTAATAACCAAACAAATGGTGAAGTGATGATAGATAACCATTTCATCGGTTTCGAAACAATAGTAGAAACCACTTCAGGAAATTTCATTCCTAAACGTTTTGGTAATAATTCGCCAAATACAATCGAAAAATAAGTGATGATAACCACCATAATAATTGGAGAAAGTGTTTTGGCGTAAGGTGCAATGAAAGCGATAGATGTTAAAAATTCTGTTAAATCTGCAGTTAGTTTATCACCAGAGAAAACCCCTAACAAGATACCAATAAGGGTAATTCCGATTTGTACGGTTGATAAAAATTTGTTTGGATTCTCAGCAAGTTCTAAAGCTGTTTTAGCCCCAGAACTTCCTTTCTTCATTTGATTTTCTAATTTGAATTTTCTTGACGAAACAAGTGCCATTTCTGACATGGAAAAAATTCCGTTCAATAAAATCAATACGATTATTATAACAATCTCCACTTTTATTCTTTAATTTTGATAAAACTTACTTTTTAATGGTTTAAAATATTGATAAACACATTATTATGTTTTTGTTTAAAATTTGTAAAGTGTTTCAAAAAAGGGCTTTTTTAAGCAGTTTTAGGACACTCTGGGACAGTTTAGGACATCTAATCTCACCCTATTTTACGCCCCGAAATGGGGTCGTAATTTTATAATTTAAACACAAATATAAAGTTTTTAAAATGATAAACTATCAATTAAAGTCGAAAGACACAAGTAAACAATCACCAGTTTTTGCGTACATCACTGGTGTATTTTCGCAATCACAAGAACGGCTTAAGGTATCTATTGGTAAATCAATCTTTCCACAAGATTTTGGAGACGTTAGTGATAATTACAAGTATAATAGAGATAGATTCTTTAAATCTAAAAAACCATCAAATTTGATCTTCAGAGATTATATTGAAAAATTCGAGCAAGCTGTAAATCAAACCGAGCTTTATTTTAGAGTGATCGAAAAGAAGCCAAGTAAAGACGAATTTAAAACTAAATTACTCGTCAATTTAGGTAAAGAAGTTGAAGAAAAAACAAGTTCAAATATTACCTTAGTTGACTTCATTAATGACTATGTAAAAGAGGTAAAAGAGCTACGACTGAAAAACAAAAAGAAGATCAGTGATGGCACAATTTGGAATTATTTAAGCGTAATTCACCATATAAAAAACTATCAACAGAGTAAGGGGTTGGAGCTCCTTATAAGTGATTTTAGTTTTGATATTTATAACGATTTTGTTGAAGTAACTAACCAGCTTGCGATTGATAAAATAAAAGGTAAAAATAAAGAAATTCATTGCAAAATACATCACAAGGTAGGAAAGTCAATTAACACTATCAGTGTGATTACAACACGCTTGAGATTCTTGTTGAGTAAAGCACAACAAAGAGGTTACGAGTTGCATAATACACTGAACTTAAGAGATGAGAGGTTGATTATTAATATGCAACCTAGCGCAAAAGAATATTACTTAACCGAAGAATTGTTATTACAAATATATAATTATAAACCAAAGAAGAATACAACTCAAAAAGGTAAAGATTATATAATGTTGGCAGTAACTACTGGAATGCGATTTGAGTCAATCAATAAATTGCGAGGTGATAAACCTCAGCTGATTACGACTCCAACTGGTGAGCAATTTTTTGCGATAAAAAACAGAGCAAGCAAGACTGGTGTTGAGCTGTTAAGTCCGCTCATGAAGCCAGCAATTGAAATATATGATAGAATGATGGGACAGTTTCCGAAGTTGAGTACCGCTCCAATGGTTAACTATCAGATAAGAGCATTGCTGAGTGAGATGGGGATAAAAGATAAAGTTGTGGTAACTCACCATGTTTACGGTAAAGGACAAATAAAAGAAAATAAGTTACTAAGCGAAGTAGTGAGTAGTCATGCTTGTAGAGCAAGCTTTATTACCAATCTTCTTAACTTGCGAGTTGATAGGTACAAGGTGAAAGCAATGACTCATAAGGCGATGAATGATGGAACTGCATTCTCTATATATGATCGTAGAAGTGAGATTGACCGTGCAATTGAGTTCTTTGATGTTACTAAGAATTTGGATTCAGAATTTTTTAAATACAAATAAATAAGGGGCGTTAAGCCCCTTTATTATTTATTGTTACCAAGTAACCATGCAGAAACCTCACTCTCAACATACATTTTCATGTTTGTGTGTTCACTTCTTGTATACGGTAAGCCTTTCTTCTCCCAGCGCTGAAGAGTCTTTTGAGAAATTCTCAGCAACGAACAAACGTCACTAGAGTACAGAATGTCTATCAACTTGATTACTTGCTTGTTTGGCTTGTTTAGTGCCATTTTTCAAATTTTGATAATAAATACTGTGCTTTCACATATATATTATTGTATTCATGTTTTGATCTTTAAATGATCCGTCGACGTCATCTTGCGTCATAATGGTTATTGTTTCTTCAAAATTTGATATTGCAAATCTCAACTACTATTACCAAAATTAAAAATTTGATTAAACATGATGATGTTGAAATAGATAAAAAATATCCATTTAATAACTGTAAACTCGATAGAGAGAAGTATGCGACTGTTCTTACAAGTTTAATTGAAAATTATGGTGATGGTTTTGTTTTAGCACTTAATAATAAATGGGGTGCAGGAAAAACCACATTTGTAAAGATGTGGGAGCAAATGCTAACTAATAAAGGTTACGAAACAATTTATTTCAACGCTTGGGAAAATGACTTTGAAGATAATCCTTTAACTGCTCTGATTGGTGAATTAAATATTATTAAGAAAGAAGAAAGTATAACATTTAATAAAGTTGTAAGTAGTGCTGCAAAATTATCTAAGAATATTTTACCAGCTATAGCAAAAGGGGTTCTAAACAAATATGTTGATTCAGAATTAATAATTGATGTAGTTCATGAATCAATTAAAACAGCTACAGAAATTTTTGAAGCAGATGTAAATGATTATGTTAAAAGAAAAGAATCAATAAAAGAATTTCGAAAGAGTTTAGGCGATTTTGTAGCGAATAATTTTAATGGAAAACCTTTGATATTTTTCATTGACGAATTAGATCGTTGTAGACCGAATTATTCAGTTTCATTACTAGAACAAGTAAAGCATTTTTTTAATGTACCAAATATTATTTTTGTTTTGTCAATAGATAAAATACAATTGGGTCATGCAATTTGTGGTGTTTATGGTTCAGAAAAAATTGATGCTAATCAATACCTGAAACGATTTATTGATGTAGAGTTTGAAATACCGCAACCAGACAAAAATAAATTTTTTGAATATTTATATGATTATTATGATTTTGATTCTTTTCTAAATAGTAATGAAAGAATAAAAATTCGAGAATTTCAATATGATAGAGATGGATTTATGAAATCATTAAAAAATTATATTGGGATTTTAAATCTTCGAGAGCAAGAAAAAATAATGTCTCATATTAGGATTTCATTAAAAACGTTAAGTACAAATAAATACTTAATACCAGACTTTTTGTGTTTTATTATCTATTGTAAATTTATTCAAAACGATTTTTACTTAGGGTTATCTAATAAGACTTTAAAAATGGCAGATGCTCATACTAAAATGTTTGAAATTTTAACTGATTTAAATTTTGATAATAGAGATTGTATAAAAATTGAAGCTTATTTCTTGAATTATTATAATAGTTATTTAAATAATGGTTACGGAGAAAAAGTATATGTTTTTAACAGAGAGATTTCAAATTATGAATTGAATATTAAATCAAAATTTAATAGTGAAGAGCTTATGAAGTTTTATGAATATTATAACGATTATGGTTATAGAGGTGAATTAGATTTAAATTTAGACTATTTTATCAATGTTATTGATTTAACTTATAACCCTATCGTAAATATTTAGTTAATCAAAATAATATATACTATTTATAAAAGACAACTCAAATGTTGTCTTTTTTATGAAAGATTATCTATTAAACATTTTAGACCTCATCAAACAGCTTCCAATTACTCTTAAAGATATTGCTTTCTTGTGCGCTGGTGTCGCTGGCGCTATCATAGCAGGATTCAAGAAAAAATTAAACAGAATCCAATTCATCCAGTCGATTTTTACTGGCGTTTTTGTGAGTTGGATTCTAGGAACTTTCTTAAGTTCATATCTTGATTTGAGTAATGAAGTTGTTTACGCTTTTTGCGCCCTTAGTGGACACTTTTCGGACGAAATATTGAAACAGACGAGTATTATTGTTAAATCACTTGCTCGTTATGCAAATAGCTTTATTGAGAAGTGGCTGAAGTAGGTGAGACCTCATCCGTAGCAGAATAATTAAGTTTACAATTGTCAAGTTCGTCTTGCAGTTGCTGTAACTTGTGTTGAAGTCTTACAGTTTCTTGTTTTGACTCATTTAGCTCAATTAGAAGCTTGTCTTGCTGGCGCTGTTTGTTGGTACATGAAGAAGCAAACAGAATAAATAATAAGAAGTAAAATGTTTTCATAGGTCAAGTAGTTAGTTAGGAACATTAATTTACGAAAATATTTTAATTAATACTTGACTTTTTTGAATTTCTGACTATATATATAATATAGTACAGTTTATTACTTGCTCATTATTTTGTTTATTATTTAAACTAATTTGTTTTTTTATTTTTAAGGGTGTTACCGTGATGGGTTCACCCTTTTTTTATATAAAAAAGAAACCATAGGATAAGTAAGAAGAGAAAAATAGAAACAATACTATTAATAGTTAATTAATTTTTATTACTTTTATGTAAGGTACTGCCGCATAGCAGTAAGAGGTTGAAGCAAGGGTATTTTATGAAAATAAAATTTCTCTTGCTTTTTCATTTGTTTTTATTACTTTAGTGTGACTAAATTAATAAAAATCAACACTCTAAACCTATGAAAAGACCATTTAAACCCTACAATGGTGCTAAGGCTATTGACGATAGCCAAGTCGCTGGAATTAATCGTTTAGCCAAATTATTAATCGTAATTGATGGTAAAATTGTTCCGCATTACAAGCATTTTTCTTTAAAACAACATAGCCAAACCCATCATCAATTTGAGTTGATTTTGGATCATGATACCTTTGGTAATTATGAAAATCATAAACTCGAAACTTCAAATAAATTTTTAGGAAACCGCCTGACAGTCGTTATTCGTTACAAAGATATTGAGGATAGTCCTGAAAGAACTTTTGTCGGAGTCATTACAAAAGTAGGGTATTTACAAGAACATTCTAGCCTTGGAAATATCGTATTATCAGGGTTTAGTCCAACTATTTTGTTGGATGGCGCACCGCATACACAGAGTTTTGGAGGTGATAGATCGGTTAACATGAGTATTATTGCCAATAAACTAATTAAAGAAGGACTTGGAGATTCTAAATTTGATATTCGGGTTGACGCAAAAGATGCTTCCGATATAGTTTACAGCACGCAATACAATGAAACGCATTACAATTATTTGGCTCGAATGGCTTCTGCTTATGGAGAACAATTTTTTTATGATGGTGAAGTCTTGCATTTTGGACAATTGCCGCCACAAAATAAACCGCTCAATTTGGTTTATGGTCGAAATGTAAATGATATTAGTATTGAGCTGAATGCGGTTCATACTAAACCTCAATTTTATGGCTATAATAGCAGTGATAACGCAAAATTAACTTCTGGTCAAACACCGCTTAAACACAGAAGCGATTTGGCTCAAACAGCTTATAAAAATAACGATACTATTTTTAAAACAAAAGCTTTACAAGTTGCTCCTATCAAAGCAAATACGGACAAAGATGTGGTAAATGCGCAAGAAAGTGAGGCTGGACAAAAAGGTGTTGAAGTCTTTACGGTAAGCGGTTCTACAACGATTCCATTTTTATATCCAGGTTGTGTGGCTGATTTAGAAATGCGCAAACAAGACAGCAATAAAACATCTTATTTCACTCGAATTATGATTACGGATGTGGAACATGATATTGATACTTTAGGACATTATACAGGACGTTTTAAAGCAATAGCTTCGGATACAGGATACTTACCAAAACCTGATTTTACAACCCCAATTGCTCAACCACAAATTGCAACTGTAGTTTCAAATGCTGATCCAAAAGGACAAGGTCGTGTGACCGTAAAATTTGATTGGCAATTGCATGATACAACCAACTTTATTCGAATGATGTCGCCTGATGCTGGAGGTACAGATCAAGTGACGCAAAACCGTGGGTATGTTGCGGTTCCTGAAGTTGGTGACCAAGTAATGGTTGGTTTTGTACACAATCATCCCGATAGACCTTTTTTAATGGGTGGTATGTTCCACGGAAAAGTTGGATTGGGTGGTGGTTCAAACAATAGTGTGAAATCCATTCAGACAAGAAGTGGACACCGCATCGTTTTCACTGAAGATGAAAGTATTATCATTACAGATAAATCAGGTAACGAAATTCATTTAGACACAACTGGAAGTAATATCAATATTACCGCTCCTGAAACAATGACATTTACTGCAAAAAACATGAATTTCAATGTTACAGAAAATATGAATACTTCGGTTGGACAAGATCAAAGTAATACTATTGGTAATAATCAAACTAATTCGGTTGGAAAGAATATTGTGACAACTGCTGGTGTAGATTATAGTTTGAATGCTACTGGAAATATACAAGAATTTTCTAATAATAAAACCGAAATGATTGATGAGAATTATACAACTCGTTCTTCTGTATCTGATGTCATAGCAAAGAAAATAACAGCATCTAGTTCAGAAGAAGATATATTAATTCAAAGTGCAAAAACTGTTTTTATGAATAGTGGAGAAAAAAGTAATAATCATTAATTTTCTAGGAATGGCAATCATAAAAATAGCAAAAAATATTACGATCAAAATAAAGAATAGACATTTTATTTATGCAGGAGAAATAAATAATATTGCTGATAAAATTTCTATTGTTTCGACTAAAGAAAATTTGTCTTTCAATTCAAATAAAAAAATTGTTTCGAATGGAATTGAAAAAGGTATAGTACATGGAAATTATGAAGCTCCAGAAGAGAAAACAATTACCAATGTTGTTTGGTTAGATAGCGAAAACAAGCAAATAGATACTGCAAAAAGAGGTGATTTGTTAACGTTAAAAGTTTCAACTAAAAACTATGATGTAGGTGAAGTTGTTTATTTAACTGTAGCTGAAGATGGAGAAAATAATATCCAATTAATGGGTTTTGTTGATGCAAACAATGAAGCTATACTACAAGAAATAACGTATTACGATAAATTAACTCATCTTAATTCTCAATTGGCTTAGATTATGGCAAGAACATTAACAGTAATTGATATAAACGGAGAAGATGTAACACATTTAAATGCTTCTATCGATATTTTAGACGAACCTGTTTGCATGAACCTAGGTGTTGCTTTTATGCCTTTTATGGATGAAGAATTTCTTTTTCTAAAAGAAGATGCTTCTCCTGATAGCACATTCGGTGTTAATAAAGTTGAAACAGAATTAGTGAAATTTTTGTATCAGATAAGGAAAAAAAATCGTTTAAAAGATAGTATTGAATATGATCCATATACTAATCCATATGCTTTAGTTACAAGATCAAGAATTTTTATAGGTGGGAAAATATTTTCATCAATAGACGTAAGATATAGTAAAGAATACTCCGATTATACAAAAAAAAATAAAGCTAATTGTAGTAATATAAAAAAAGATACTTTGTCTAAAGCTGAGCTTGAAAAATTTAATAATAAAAATATTTCATCAACTTATATTAGTATTGATAATGGTAAAATAAAAATATTTTTACCAAAAGAAACATTAATTGGGGTAAATTATTTTGAAACTCTTTATGATTTTCTAACTAATGGATCTCGTACAGCTGAAGCAGTAAAATATGGTGAATTTCCGGATTTAGATTTTTATGAACTTGCTACTGGTAATACAAAATTACAAAATGGTTGTTGGTTGACTAAAGACCGAAAAAGTAAAAACGATACTTGGAAAAATGCATGTATGTACATTGTAGAGCATAAATTACAAGGAGTAATAGCTCCATTTTCACAAATTGCAGATTTTTATGGATTACTTAAAGAAAAAGTTGCGCAATCTAAACATAAGACACGCTGGTTAAAAGGTGCGTATAAATTAGTTGATGCTTTGAATATTGTTGATGGAGGTAGTGCATTTGTTTCTAACGATGTTGAAATAATCTTGAATGAATTAAATATAGGGATATGCGATTATGCTATAACACAATTCTATGATTTGTTTTATGGCAAGTATAAAAATAGTCCTTTAGATACATTTGATAAAGCATATAAGTGGGATTTATCATTTGTTCAACACGAACAAGGTTCTGTAGCTTTACCTATTTACGCAAAAGTTTCAAAAAATACAATTGAAAAATTTCAAAATATGGCTGATAAAGATGGTCAAAGTGGATGGCATGGAGCTACGGGTATTTTTAATAGAGTTACACCTGAATTTGATGATCCTTGGAATGGAAAAGTAACAGATCCTCAATTTAGAATAGATTTACCTATGTTAATGCTTTGGTTAGATAAGCATAAACCAACAATAAAAGACAAAAATTCACCTTTTTACGGTAAGGTAGATAAAAACGGTTATCTTTTAGAGAAATATAAAAAAATAATAAGAAAGTATGAAGCAAAATAAATTAAACATAATTTTATTATTTCTTTTACATATATATTTATATTGTATTTTTTATATTTTATTTTATAATATATTTATTTTTGTAAAAACAGATTTCTTTATTTTTAAAGACTTTATTCTTCAATTATTACTTAGTCCAATTGGATTATTATTTATTGATTACTATTATCTTCTATATTTGTTTTCGCCAGTAATATTTTATTTAATTCTGCAATCAAAAGTAAATTCTCCAGTTTTTAGAATTTATATGGTATCAGTTGTATCAGTCTTTTGTGTAAACTGTTTAGTATTATTATTTACTTCACAGTTTTATACTAAAATAATTGTAATGTCTTATGATGGAGATTTATTTTGTAATAAATTATTTTTTATGATACCAAGTTTATTAGTTACAATCATAATTAATAAATTAATTTTTAATAAAATTTTTAAAAGTATTTAACAACCGACTATTGAAATTTTAGTAATTAATTTAGTATAGACTGAATTCATATAGTCAAGATTAAGAGGTTTTTGAGCCGTGGAATAAAAATCTTATTTCACGGCTTTATTTATGTATAAACTTATTCTTATATTTGTTATAGAAATAGAGTGAGAACCATGATTAACCCTAAATCTCACCCCTACAAATTTTAACATTTATAAAGTGTTAATTATCAAATTATTAAGAGTAATGTTTTTAATTTTGATAAAAATAAACCAAAATCTAATACCTACCATAATGTCTCAATTTAATATTATGAAATTTTCTTATTTAATTTTACTTGCTTTTATGCTAAATGCTGGTTGTGCTTTCGGTAGCAGCGATCAAACACCAGAAGAAACAGATACTATTTTACCTGCTTTTACAACCGCTGAATTGATTGGTAAAGGAAATCCTACGATGGTGGGGAATGGGTATAAATTATTGCCAGAAGTTGCAAAACAATTTGAATTAATGAAAGCTGATGCGCAAAAAGCAGGCTTTAAAATACAAGTGATTTCGAGTTATAGAAATTATACTTACCAAAATGGAATTTGGGAGCGTAAGTATAAAGCGAATCAGGCGAAAAAAATTGCAGCGAAAGAAAACATCGAAAAGATTATTGAATATTCTACCATTCCAGGAACTTCTCGTCACCACTGGGGAACTGATTTGGATATTATAGATGGAACGCGTGGAATACCAGCAGATCCGTTGAATGAGAAACATTTTAATGAAGGAGGATCAATGCATAAGTTTAAGCTTTGGTTAGATGAAAACGCTTCGAAATATGGTTTTTATTTGGTGTACACGGATAATTCAGCGAGAAAAGGATTCAAATATGAACCGTGGCATTTTACGTACAAAGCGATTTCTGAACCGATGTTACAAGCCTACAAAAAGCTAGATATCAAAAAAGTTTTGCAAGAAAATAAATTGTTAGGAAGCGAAAATTTTACAGATGATTTTATCGAAAAATATAGAAAAGAAAATATTTTGGATATAAATCCTGTTATTAAATAGTTAAAGCTCCTTTTTGGAGCTTTTTTTGTGGTATCTTTAGATAAAAATTAAAACATTATACTTTCTGATGAGGTTAATATTTTTCATATCGTTGTTTTTGAGCATGAGTCTACTGACTTTTGCAAAACAATCGATTGTGAAAGATTTGGACGGCGATGGAAAGTTTGACAAGGTTTCGATTAATTTTGAAACGAATAAAATAGAGTTTTTACTTTCTGATACCGAATATAAAAAGCAGAGTAGTTTAGCTTTTCATGAATTGGATCGCAATGCGAAAATTGAAGAAACAAAGAAAGGTTTTAAGATTATCAATAAAATAGGAGATGTTTTGTTTACATCTTATTTTCGATACAATCGTCAGACAAAAAAGATTGAATTATCTGCTATAAAACGTTCAATAGTTTCGGATGATTATTCGAAAGAAAATGGCGAATCAACTTTTATTACAGCTACAAAAGAGTTTATTGCGAAATGGAATAGTTTGGATAAATCATCAAATAAAGTGATTGCTTTACCAACGTTAAAAACCAAAATTGATTTGGATGTTATTTCTTTGAATGATTTTAATGATGCATTTCTGAATAAATTTAATCAACAAAGTTTGACTTTTTATAAAGTTGAAATCTCCAAGCAAAAATAATTATTGCTCCAAATCGATTGTTCTGAATGTTAGATTAATTCGTGGCGAATTTACTTTTTTAGTAGGAGGTAAGCGATGCAGCCAATAATCTTGCGTTTCATTTTTCATTACCAATAAACTCCCACTTGCAAGATTTAAAGCAATTACTTCTTTTGTTTCTTTGTGTTTAAAACCAAATTTACGTTCAGCACCAAAACTAAGCGACGCAATTGCGCCATGACGTTTCAATTGTTTTTCGCCATCGCTGTGCCAAGCCATTCCTTCGGAACCATCGTGATATAAATTTACCAAACAAGAATTATAAGTTTCGCCTGTTTTTTTCTCAGCTAATTTTTTTAATTCAAGTAAAGTATCAGTCCAAGGTAAAGCTGTTTTAGTGATTTTGGAATAGGTATACGCAAATGGAAAATCTCCGTACCAAGCAATTTTTCGTTTAGTTTCGATTAATTTTCTAAATATTATCGCTTGATCATTCTTCCATTCAATTTCATTTAATAAAACAGAATAATAATGATGCGCTTCCTCGTCACTCATAATTTGCCCAAAATAATTTACAGTTCCATCTTTAGGAAGTAGATTTTCTTGTTCCTCAAATAAATCGTTAAAAAGATCCATGGAACTAAGTTATGTTAAATTTTATTTGATTGATGATAAATAATTTGGAAATTATAAAATTATTTTTATTTTTATCAATGTTAAGTTTAAGTTAAAAAATAATAGAAATGAATGTTAGACACCCATTTTTTATTTATGTATTTAGTTTTATTTTAGTTGTGATTGCTGGTTTTACTAAGATTTTAGAATTTGAATCTGCAGATTTATTATTGAATACTACGTTTACAATTTCTGTAATCTCTTTAATTTATGTATTAATTCGTTTGAAAAAGTCAAGAAAAAAATATACTGATTTAGCGAATTAATACATAGTATTAATCAAAAAGCAACGATTATTTCGTTGCTTTTTGATTTAAATACTGTTCAAATTTTAGTCCTTTTATGTTATAAGGATCAAATCCTTTGTATAAATCTTCTAATAATTGCATTACTTGAAAATAAGTAAATAATACTGAATATGAAGCTTGTTCTTGATAAACAGGGATTTCTACTAAAAATAAAAATCGATCATATTTCGAAATCTGAACAGTATTCCCATCTTGATTCATCAAACCAATATAACTTCCGTCATAATCAGGTAGGTTATGAAAAATCTCAATAGCTTGTGATAAACTACCTTCTAAAGGTAATTCAGTTTCGACCTGTAAGTCGTCAGCGTAATTTTCAAAGAATATTTTCACAGTGCAAAAGTAAGAAATTTTAATCTATTTTAAGGAATTCCTTTTTTTTCGGGTTATAATTATTAAATTAGCATTCAAATTATGGAAAAAATGAGTTACGACATTATAGTTATTGGAAGTGGTCCTGGAGGATACGTTGCAGCAATTAGAGCAGCACAATTAGGTAAAAAAGTAGCAATCGTAGAAAAAGCTGAATTAGGTGGAATCTGCCTTAACTGGGGATGTATTCCTACAAAAGCTTTATTAAAATCTGCTCAAGTATTCAAATACTTAAATCATGCAGAAGATTTTGGAATTAACTTACCTTCAGATATTTCATTCGAATTTGGAAATGTTGTTTCTCGTAGTAGAGGAGTGGCGGATCGTATGAGTAAAGGTGTTCAATTCTTAATGAAGAAGAACAAAATTGAAGTAATTCAAGGTGAAGCAAAAGTTTTACCAGGAAAAAAAGTAAAAGTTACTGCAGCAGATGGTTCTGTTAGTGAATTATCTTCAGAAAATATAATTATTGCAACAGGTGCACGTTCTCGCGAGTTACCAGCTTTACCACAAGATGGTAAAAAAGTAATTGGTTACCGTGGTGCATTAGCAATGGAAAAACAACCAAAATCAATGATTGTTGTAGGTTCTGGAGCGATTGGAGTTGAGTTTGCTCATTTCTACAATACATTAGGAACAAAAGTGACAATTGTAGAGTTTTTACCACGCATTGTAAATGTTGAAGATGAAGATATTTCGAAACAATTACAACTATCTCTTAAAAAATCTGGAATCAATATCTTAACAAATGCAGAAGTTACAGGAGTTGATACAACTGGAGATTTAGTAAAAGCAACAATTAAAACTGCTAAAGGTGAAGAAATCATCGAAGCTGAAGTTGTTTTATCTGCTGTTGGTGTTGTTCCAAATACAGAAAATATCGGTCTTGAAGAAGTTGGTATTGCAACTGAAAGAGGTAAAATTGTTATCAATGATTTTTGTGAAACATCTGTAAAAGGATATTATGCAATTGGTGATGTTGTAAAAGGAGCAGATTTAGCACACTTAGCATCTGCACAAGGTATTTTATGTGTTGAGCATATTGCTGGTGAAAAAGTAGAACCAATCGACTACGGAAATATTCCAGGTTGTACATATTGTTCACCAGAAATTGCGTCTGTTGGGCTTACAGAAGCAAAAGCTAAAGAAGCAGGTTACGAAGTGAAAGTTGGTAAATTCCCATTCTCTGCAAACGGAAAAGCTGTTGCAAATGGAGCTGCTGATGGATTCGTAAAAGTTGTTTTTGATGCGAAATACGGTGAATGGTTGGGATGTCATATGATTGGTGATGGAGTAACTGAAATGATTGCTGAGGCAGTTGTTGCACGTAAATTAGAGACTACAGCTCATGAAATTATGAAATCTGTACACGCTCACCCGACAATGGCAGAAGCTATTATGGAAGCGGTAGAAGATGCATATGGACATGCAATTCATATCTAAGAAATAAAATTAAAATTTATAGTTGAAGCAGCCTTTTGGCTGCTTTTTTATTTTACCAAATCGTTAATTTTATAACAGATATGTTTTCATTTAGTTTTTTAATTATCTTTATAGAAATAATTAAAAAAATACAATATGAAAAAATTCTATTCTTTAGTAGCAGTTGCTGCATTATCAACATTATCTTTTGCTCAAGTAAACGCAATCCCTGGGTCTGATTTTGAAGATTGGGCTAAGTTTACTACAGGAGTTAATAAATTCGGTCTTAAATCGTATGCTGTTCAGGGAGTTGGTAAAGGTGTTAATGGATCTAATTCTTTAAATATTACAACAACGCCAACTGCAAATGATTATGTTTTTACATCATTATTAGGAGGTACTGTTTCTACTCAACCAAAAGAAATTACTTTTTGGGTTAAAGGAACATCAGGGAAAACTTTATCATTAAATGTATATAAAAGTGATGGAGGATATTACGCATATAATGTAGGAGATTTATCTTCAGATTCAAAAATTTCTTCATCTGCAAGTAATCAATATACAGGTGTTATTGATACAAAAGGAAATTGGGTAAAGGTAACATTGGATTTATCTGATAAAAAAGATTTAAATGTTGCTGATTTAACAAAAGACTTTTTTGCTTTAAAAGTAGGTAAAGATGCTGCTTATGCATTGGATATTGATAACATTCAATTATGGGATGTTAATATGAATGTATATGATTTAACTTCTACTAAAGCAGTTTCTAATACATTATGGACAAATACAGCTTCTTTCAATGTAAAAGATAAAACAATTGTAGAAGTTTACAATATTAACGGACAATTGGTAAAATCTTTCGAAGTTAAAGGTGTTCAAAATGTAGATGTTTCTTCATTAGTTAAAGGGACGTATGTAGTTAAAACTACTTCTAACGGAAAATCTTCTACTCAAAAAGTAGTAAAAAAATAAGAAAGAATATATTCTTAATCTAACAAAAAAGCGATTCAGTTTACTGAATCGCTTTTATTTATTCTTCTAATTTCTGAATCTTAAAACCTGCATCTGTCACAGCTTCTACAACTTCTTCTTCATCTTCGGTTGTTGTCACAGTCAGTACTTTTCGTTCATCAGAAGTATCAACTTTCCAATTGTCTTTACCTACAGCTTCGTCCAAAAAAGGTTTTACAGATTTGATACAGCTGTCACAATTTATATTTGTTTTGAATTTCAATTCGCTCATAACTTTACAATTTAGACTCAAATTTATAAAGATTTCATAAGATTAAAAAAACGTTTAAGTAATATTTGATTTCGAAATTTAAATAAAAATCAATGAAGCGTAATCTTGATGTTGTTGTTATTTCGGATGTGCATTTAGGAACTTTTGGTTGCAAAGCACAAGAATTGTTGGCTTACTTACAGTCAATCAATCCAAAAAAAATTATTCTCAATGGTGATATTGTGGATATTTGGAATTTCAAGAAAAGTTATTTTCCAGAAACGCATCTTCAAATCATTAGTTATTTATTGAATTTATCTGAACAAGGAATTCCAATCGTTTATATCACTGGAAATCATGATGAACTGTTGCGTAAATTTACGACAATGCGTTTTGGGAATATTCTTTTAACGGATAAATATATGTTGAAACAAAATGATAAAGTCGCATGGATTTTTCATGGAGATGTGTTTGATGCCTCAATTCAACATTCGAAATGGATTGCGAAATTAGGAGGTTGGGGTTATGATAAATTAATTCAGTTGAATTATTTTATCAATAAATGTTTAGAGTTTTTTGGAAGGGAACGTTATTCACTGTCTCAAAAGATTAAAAACTCAGTTAAAAAAGCGGTGAAGCATATCAATGATTTTGAACAAACTGCTGCTGAATTAGCGATCGAAAATGAATATGATTACGTGGTTTGTGGACATATTCATCAGCCACAATTGCGAAAAGTAAAAACGGATAAAGGAACTTGTGTGTATATGAATTCGGGAGATTGGATTGAGAATTTATCGGCTTTAGAATGTGTCGACGGAAATTGGTCAGTGTTTTATTTTGAAGAACACAAACATACTTTGATGCAAAATTTAGAAGAAATCGAGTTCAATTATTCGTTGGATGAACTGATTGTTTCAATTCTCAATAAGAAGTAAATGAAAATTTTATATGCTTTACAAGGAACGGGAAATGGACATTTGGCTCGTGCGCAAAAAATGTTACCAATCCTTGAAGAATATGGAGATTTGGATGTTTTTGTAAGCGGTTCTAATTCGCAATTACAACTTGAAAATTATCAATTCAAACATCACAATGGATTGTCATTATTTTATAATCAGATGGGAAAAGTTTCGTATAAACGAATTTTTAAGGAGAATAGTTTTAAATCTTTTTGGAATGAAGTGAATCATTTTCCAATTGAAAAATATGATTTGATTATTAATGATTTTGAACCAATTACAGCACATGCAGCACGAAAGAAAAAGATAAATATTGTTGGTTTGAGTCATCAAGCTTCGCTTTTATTTGATGAAACGCCAAAAGTAAAAAATAAAACAGGTGAGACGATTTTGAAATATTACGCACCAACTTCTAAGCATTACGGTTTTCATTTCGAAGAATATAATGATGCTATTTTTTTACCTATCATTCGAGATAAAATTAGAGCATTGCATCCAAAACAAAAAGATTATTATTTGGTGTATTTACCAAGTTTTCATCCAACTGAAATTATGGAGAAATTATCATTTATTAAAGATTCAAAATGGAAAGTTTTTTCACCTTTTGTGAAAGAAGTTATGCGTCAATTTAATGTTGAAATTTATCCAATTGATGAACGCCTTTTTACCAAAACTTTAGAAAATTGTAAAGGAGTTTTGTGTGGTGCTGGTTTCGAATTGCCTGCTGAAAGTATTTATCTTCAAAAGAAACTTTTTGTGATTCCGATCAAAGGTCAATACGAACAATTGTGTAACTGCGAGGCTTTAAAAATGATTGGCGTTGATTATTCGTATGATTTGAATGTCGAACAATTGCAACGTTGGGTGGATTCGAATAAAATTATTGAGAAAGATTTCCCAGATCAAACTGAAGAAATCATTCAGAAAGTAATTTTAGAAGCTTCTCATTAATTATTTTTCCAGAAAGCAGGCGTAAATAAAATTAAGATTGTATAAAGCTCTAATCGTCCCAAAACCATTAAAAAACAACATAATAATTTTGCACTATCCGTTAAAGAATTCATTGAAGTACCCGGACCAAATTCGCCAATTCCCGGACCTACGTTTCCTAAAGTGGAAGCAGTTAATGTTAAAGAGGCCAAAATATCTTGGAAACTCATTGTTATACCATAATTCAAAAGCGCAAACAAAATAGAACTCACAATCCATGTAAACATAAACATGACAAAGAATGCCATAACGTGGAAAACAATAGATTGGTTAAGCGAACGATTGTTATAACGAACAGGAATAATTGCGTTTGGGTGTAAAATACGCTTAAATTCGATCCAACTATTTTTTAATAAAATGACGTGTCTAATAACTGTAATTCCTCCAGATGTAGAACCTGCCGAACCTCCGATGAAGAACAAAGAGAAGAAAATAAGTGTGGTTACGGTTAACCAACTTGTGTAATCTTCCATTGCCAAAGCTGTTGTAGATGCGATAGATACAACGTGGAATAATGAACTTCTGAATGAATGTTCGAAATTAAACCACGAATAGGTTTCGACGGAATAACTAGGGTAAATATTGAAAAATAATACAACAAAAACGATAAATGTAACGACAGCAAGTAAACCAACCCACCAACGGAATTCTTCATTTTTCCATACTTTTTTGAATTGTCCTTTAATCAATAAATAAATCAATGCGAAGTTTGTTCCGCCCAAAAACATCATCACGATTAATACATATTGAATAAAAATATTGTTATTCCAATACATCAAACCTTCATTCTTAGTAGAAAAACCTGCCGTTGCAATCACACTCATCGAATGATTTGCAGCATCAAATAAATTCATTCCACCAAAATAAAGCAACATCGCAAAAAAAGCAGTTAAGCCTAAATAAACTAACCAAAGGTTTTTTGCTGTTTCTGTAATTCGAGGGTGAATTTTATCCGTATAAATTCCAGGCGCTTCTGCCATAAAAAGCTGTCGACCACCAATTCCAAGAAACGGTAAAATCGCAATCGTCAAAACGATAATCCCCATACCACCAATCCAATTGGTTGTACTTCGCCAAAATAATATACTTTTTGGGAGACTTTCTACATCATCATAAATTGATGTCCCAGTCGCTGTATAACCAGAAACGGTTTCGTAAATAATGTTGACAAAACTAAAATTTTCATTGATGATATGATCGTTTGGTAGAAATATTAACGAGGTAACATAGGGTAAACACCCCGAAAGAATCAAGAAAAGCCATCCGACACAAACCACGATATAACCTTCGCGTTTGTTGATGTGTTTTCTTCTGTCACGCGTAAAATACATCATTGCAGCTCCCGACAATCCCACTAAACTCCCCGAAACTAAAAAAGGGTAGAGTAGATGATCATTAAAATAAATGCTGACACATGTTGCAATAAACATAAAGAGCGCATTTAATAGTAATAAAACACCCGAAAGATTCAGGATTACTTTGATGTTAAGTGATTTCATTATTTAAAATATTTGGTCACTTTTGGAATTAAATTCGCTTGACTAAAAACAACGACGTGATCTTTTGGTTCGATAATGAAATCTTTTGTTGGAATAAATCCATCATTTCTGCGAACAATTCCAGCAATAATAGCACCTTCTTTAAACGGAAAATCGCTTACTTTTTTGAATGCGATTTCAGAATTTTCGTGAATACGGAATTCTAAAACTTCAGCATCTAAATCAGAAATTCCTGTTACATCCATCACAGAACCTTGTCGAATATAACGGAAAATACTATCTGCGGTTAAGAGTTTTTTATTGATAAAAGCGTTAATTCCAACTTCTTGACTAAGATGTATATAGTCGATATTTTCGACCAAAGCAATTGTTTTTTTAACGCCTTTTGATTTTGCCAAAAGACATGACATAATATTCGTTTCCGAACTTCCTGTCACAGCGATAAAAGCATCCGAATCAGAAATACCTTCTTCCAATAACAATTCTCCATCTCGACCATCACCATTGATAATCAAAATGTTATTTAAATCATCAGCTAAATCAAAAGCTTTGTTTCTGTTGATTTCTAATAACTTAACGTTGTGTTTGTTGTCTTTTAAAAGTTTGGCAACTTTGACACCAATACTTCCTCCTCCCAAAACAATTACATTTTTGAAATATTCTTGTTTCTTTCCAAGGATTTTATAAACTTCTAAAATTCCAGCTTTTTTGACAATAAAATAAACGTGATCATCTATTCTAAATTCAGTTTCAGCTTCAGGAATAATGGTTTGATACTCGCCACGTTCGTTGCTACGAATTATTGCAATTGGCATCAAAAGATTGTCTTCGCCACCTTTCGTCGTCAAATACATGTCTTTGTACTGCTTGTCCAAAATTTTACAATCCGCATCCAAAACAGTTCCAACCATAAAAAGTTGACCATTTGCAAACGGATGCATCGCATTGAAAGCAGATTGTTGAACAAGAGAATAAATCTCATCAGCCGCTAATTTCTCAGGGCTAATTAATGCATCAATTCCCATTCCTTGAACCCAAAATTGATTTTCTTTGTAAAGAAATTCAGGATTCGAAATTCGAGCTAATGTGCGTTTTGCCCCTAAATCTTTCGCAATCGAAGCACTTGTAAGGTTTGTGTTTTGAAGATGAGTGACCGATATAAAAATATCTGTATCATCAATTCCAACTTCTCGCAAAGCCTTGAAAGAAGTAATATCACCACGATAAGCCATTACATCTAACGAGTTTTCGATCATCAACAATTTGTCCTTGTCCATGTCCATGATGACGATGTCGTTCATTTCATTAGAAAGTAATTTAGCCAAATGAAAACCAACTTCTCCAGCACCTCCGATTAATATTTTCATGAAAGAAATTTAGGATAAAACTATTTTGACGTTTCTTTTTGTCCCATTAACATTAGAAACGATTTCAAGAATTCGTCTATATCACCGTTCATTACAGCATCTACATTACCTGTTTCAGTTCCTGTTCTGACGTCTTTTACCAATTTGTATGGATGCATCACATAATTACGAATTTGAGAACCCCATTCGATTTTCATCTTATTTGCTTCAATCTCATTACGTGCAGCCATTTTTTTCTCTAACTCAATCTTGTACAATTCAGATTTTAACATCTCCATTGCACGTTCGCGATTGGCTAACTGAGAACGTTCAACCTGACAAACAACCACAATTCCTGTAGGTTTGTGCGTTAACTGAACTTTCGTTTCAACCTTATTTACATTTTGTCCTCCAGCTCCTCCAGAACGAGAAGTTTGCAATTCGATATCTGCAGGATTGATTTCAATCTCGATTGTATCATCTACAATTGGTGAAACATAAACCGAAACGAAACTTGTATGACGTTTTGCATTACTATCAAAAGGCGAAATACGCACCAAACGATGCACACCATTTTCTCCTTTTAGATAACCGAAAGCAAATTCGCCATCAACCTCTAATGTTACCGTTTTTACACCTGCGACATCACCCGCTTGATAGTTTAATTCTTTTACTTTATACCCATGTTTTTCGGCCCACATCAAATACATACGCATCAACATAGAAGCCCAGTCACAAGATTCTGTACCTCCAGCTCCGGCAGTAATTTGAAGAATTGCACCAAGATTATCTCCTTCTTCTGAAAGCATATTCTTGAATTCTATATCTTCTAAAAGCTTAGCAACAACAGTATATTGTTCCATTACTTCTTCGTCACTTACTTCGCCTTCGCGATTAAATTCTACTAAAACTTCAACATCGTTTACAGCATTTGCAATTGTTTGGTATTCATCGATCCATTTCTTTTTACCACGCAGAACTTTCATAAAAGCTTCGGCTTCTTTCGGATTGTTCCAAAATTCAGGAGAAGCAGCATGTTCTTCTTCATTTTGCACTTCGATTTCTTTTTGTTCGATTTCCAAATATTCGTGCAAATCTTGTGTACGTTTTTGGATGTCTTTTAGTAATTCGTTGTTAAACATAATTGCAAATGTATAAAAATAGGAGGTTAAGCATTAATCACTTTATCATCTTTTCCGTTCCAAGAAAGAATTTTATAAGTAAAACCTTCTTCTGTTTTAATTTCTTGGTCTTTCAGCATCAAAAAAGTATCGTCCCAATCGCCATCATCATAACTAATTACCCAGAATAATTGGTTGAACAACAACCCTTCCAAAATATAAACAAGTTCTTCTACGCCATCTACTTCATAGGTTGTAAAAGGAAAAGAAGATTTGATCCAAATCTTATCATCATCCGAAGTCTGAATATAAAGATCAACAAAAGTTGATTTGTATTCATTCTCGATATGAAATTCTAATAATTCTGTATCTTTCTTGTGAAGCCCTGTGAAATCTGGAATTGCTTCAATGATTTGATTGTATATTTTGATTGAAAAATCGTTCATCTTTCTGAAATTAGCTTGCAAAAATAAACGATATTATCTAATTCTGACACGATATTTATGTTCAATAAATCGAAAAAAGTTAAATAATTTGTATTCAAAATCATAACCATAGTCAATAGAAGGATCCAAATCTATACTCACCGCATACAAATCAGGATTATATGTCATAGGTTGCATATGTCGTTGATTCCAAATCATCACATATTGGCGATTTTTTTGTTCGTAATATTCTTTCGAATAATATTCTTTGGGTAATGCAGTTGTTTTTAAATAAATATCATATTGAGGATCAAATACAACAATATCATAATCTCCATCTTCATTCGGCTCGAATTTTAATGAATTCTCATCTTTATTCGGAACTGAATTTTGTGTGGATTGATTGGTTGTACAAGCAAAAAATAGGAGAGAAACGCTGATGAATAAAAATAGCTTTTTCATAATCTTTAATTTAATTAAATATACTGAAAATTAATGAGAAGCTTGATTCTATTTAGTTTGATGATTGAAAGTTTTGAAGATTTTCTATTTTTATTAATCCGTTGCGCATCTTGAATAAAAATTCGTCAATTCGAGTGATTTTTAGAAATGTAATGAATAAAAATTGTATCGAGAATAGAATTTTATCTTTTAAAACCTTATTCTCGATACAAAATTCTAAAAGAATTTCACTCGAATTGACGGTTTTCATTGATAAAATTATCAAAATATACAACGGTTTTTTTATTAATAATTTCAAATACTAAGCTTTTAACTATCAATAAAATAATTATATTTGAGTATAATGATACGAAACTTGATTTCGTGAAAAAACAATGTTAGGCTATATTTTATGAACAATTATTGGATATTAATTAGTGTAGAGATTTTTGAAAAGCGAATTCTATCTTTTGGAGAAATTCCTAAAATTATTGAATTTTTATGGGATTATGATATTAGTAGTTATGGAGATTCAGCAACATTGTGTTGCTATGGGTACTTTAAAAATGAAAATAATATTTTAGAGAAAAAATATATAGGATATGTAACATTTATTCCAAATAATATCAAAGACTATTATAAAAAAGTCAATGATTTGGCGGTTGAAATATGTGATTTTGCAACGAAAGAATACAATGCAAAAATTTATTTTCCGTCTCAAGGAAAAATTGAGTTTGACTTTCAATCTTATGAAGAATTATATTTAATAAATCATAAACATTCATCACAAAATGAAAATTATGAGAAAAATATTAACTCATTAGATTCTAATTTAAACAAAAATACTTCTGAAGAAAATAAGGTAAACTTACGAGATAACAAAAAAAAAAATTTTACGATAAGTTAAAAAGTTGGTTAATAAAATAAAAACGTTGCCTATCATAGTAATGACAAAATGCGGGATTAAATATTAAGTAGAGAAAGTGTAAATATTTATCCGTCTCTATGATATATTCCCAAAAAAATAACCACATAGAAACATAGAACCAAATGATTTTCTGTTGAAATTAGTTGCTTATCTATTTGTATTTTCAACTAATCTTTACAAGTCATCATTGCAAAAACTATGTTTCTATGTGGTTAAAATAAATTTGAACAACATCTATAAAATTCTATTTCCGATACAATTTTTCTTCACTCTTTTACGTCGTTAATCAGAGTATTGTACCGAAAAATTACTCCAATCAACGAACTGCATTTCACAACTAAGCTTACACAACTGTATGCTCGCCAAGGTAGATACTGGTACTCGCCATCGTCTTTGTTTCACTATTCAGAAATGCCCAAAAATTCACTTTTTTGCCATTGTAATACGTTGGTAAAGCAATATCTATAATCATAGAATTACGAGTCTCAATACTTTGAAATACTTCAAACGAATTTAGTTCTTCACAATAGCAAATAACATTCACAAGATCCGAAGGTTGCGCATTACCTTGCCCAGAATTATCTTCCCAATTCATTTGGAAAGTATCCCCACCAGCCGTATCTATCGTAGGTTGCAAAAAGCCAACCAGATCACCTTTTGATACCAACACACGCTCCAACACAATAACAGGCAAATCATTCACCATTTCCAATGCATTGCTCAGCGTATAAGACGTCGCAATGTTGTAGCGCGATTTTAGCCCAACTCTATTCCCAAAATACAGATTAAGAATAGGACGAATTGGTTGCAAGAAACCAATCACTTGCTTGAATTTGATCTGTTGCATCAGTTGCAAATCAGTTGGTCGCCTTTTCGATTTTTTTGGTAAACTGCGGATAATGTCCTTACCGCGCCAATTAACCCCTACTACAGTTCCCACTTTTCCTGAGAATCCACCAAGGATTCCTTTTTTAATTTCTGCCATAATTGCAAGTTTTTATGATTAATATTCATAAAGTTAGCAACAGAAACAACAACATTTACAAAAACCCAATTTTGTGTCCACATTTGTCCGGTTCTGTCCACATTTGTCCACTTTTGTCCGGTTGCTTTTTATTCAATAATAGTATTATAGCAAAATAAAATCCTCGCTAAACCTCTATTCATCATAGGTAGATAAGATTCGTGTTTTTGATCGATTTTTAGCTTGTTCGACCATCGTTCGACCATTGTTCGACGAAACTTCGGAAAAACGGCATTCTCGTCGAAGAACGGTCGAAGAAAACACGGATGAAAGTGGGAGGAAAGTGGGAGGAAACTTGTAGAGTTGTAGTTTTTACAATAATGGGTTTAATTATGTTTTTTTGGTATATTTGGGAAAGAAATAAACTCAATATTTATCTTGAATAATCTGAACAAAAATAACACGATGAAAAAATTCCTTTACTTATTACCACTTATTTTATTATGGTCGTGCAATAATGAAGATGATATCATTACACCTGTTGAAAATAATTCGTTTACTGCCTATCCAAAAGGTTATTTTATAGCTACTGTAAATGGATATGATACAATAAAATTTGAATATCAAAACAATAAAGTAACCAAACGAATTGGTGAATGGTATATTATAGATCCGTATACAAGCTACGTTTACAAGTTTTCTAAATCATTGGAAACTAATATTAGCTACACAGATAAAACTGCAAGTCTAACTAAGTTTTCTAAATTAGATTGGTATCAATATCCAAATGATACACACGTATATACGTTGAATGGTCAACAAATTTCTGAGGCTACTTTAACTTACAAGGCAAGACCAAACTATACAGAAAAATATGTTTATACTTATGAAAACAACCAGATAATTACATCGATTTTCTGGTGACCGACCATTATTACACAAATGATTTAAGAAGTCGTAGAGATTTTCACTTTAATGCAAAGGGAAATTTAGATAGTTTGGTTTACAGAGATGCTGACTATGATTTTTATGATGAAGGTGTCCCTCCATATATTAACTACAAGAAGAAAGAGCGCAAAGTAACCACTTTCTCTAATTATGATCAATCGCAAAACCCATTTCAAAACTTAGGTGTTTTTACAGACTTGTATTATAAATCTTTGTCTAAAAATAACTTCCGTAAAACGCAAACAAGAGAATATGACGAAGAAGGGAAACCTACTCTAAATATTTCAGAATCTAGTTGGGATTATGAATATGTAAATGGAGAGGTAAAAGTTCTGAAATAACGTAAGCGAAATTAGAGGGGAATTTATAGAGTTGTAGTTTTACAATAAAGGGTTTGATTGTGATTATTTATTAAATTTTTGTATTCAATTTCGTGGACTATTATGTTAGTGACAACTAAATGAACGAGATGAGAAAAATATTATTCATAATTATTTTAAATACGATAATTTATCAGAATTATTAAATCAAGTAAATAAAATAGCCAGCCACTAATATAAGTTTGGAGCAATGGCAAGTAAAGGCAAAGTGGCAATCGTTATTTTAATTTATTAAATTTAAAAAGAAAAAGATGTTACTTAGTTTTGGTTAATCATAAGGTTTATTATATTTTAGAAGAACCAAGTTTCGTCATATTTGCTGTAACGTAAAAACAATATCGTGAAAGAATCATATAAACTCTTGTTTGGTTCAATATTCATTAGCTTTTTGGGATTTTATTTTATAAATAAAGATTCAAGATTTTTAAATTGGATAATTTTAATATTTGGAATTATAGGATTAATTCTTGGAATCTTAAAAATAATTTTTCCTACTACAAGAATTTTAATGAACTATAATGAAAAAGAAGAACTGTATAAACAAAACTTTTACGATTTTTTTAATGATGAAGGAGTTTTTGAATTTTATGGTGACGGATTTTATATTGATAAAATGGAAAATCCAGAATTGATTCAATGGAAGAAAATTAAGTCAATTATTGCTTATAAAAAAGATTTACTAACAACAGATTTAATTGTTGTTGAAATTATTACAGATAATAATGTATATAAAGTAAATGAAGAAACTCTAGGTTGGTTTTATTTTATAGACCAATTAAATAAAAGTTTAAATATTACAAATAAAAATTGGAGTATAGATATAACACAACCAGCATTTGCTCTAAATCTTACTTTAATTTATGACTCTCAAAATAGATCTTTGGAAGAATTTATGAAAGAATAAAATAACGACTATAGCTAAACTCAAACTAGATTTCATTAATAACTAAAAACCAAAAACCGATATCCGAAACGAGAGAGTGAATTTGTTAAATGTATCAAAGGTTAAATACACGAATTTCGTTGTACAAGAAAAATGTTTACATAACTATTAGATTTATAAACCTGTAATTATAATTTTATAACAAATGACTGAAATAATCAAACTTATCAAAGAAAATAAAACTGAAGAAATAATTCAAAATTATTCTGAATCGAGATTTAAAATTCACGAATTATTTGTTAATGTTTTAAAAGATAATTTAATTGATGACTACGAAAATATTGATTTTGAATCTGATAAATACCAAGAGGAATTTATTGAAGGTGTAGAGATTTTCAAAACATTGGTTGAAGCTGATTTACAAATGGAAGCAATGATGTTTTCTACTGTTTTGGTTTTTTTAGGTTATAAAACAGGTGAGTTTATTCATTTATTGTCCAATACGGCAATGAGTAAAGGTGTATATCTTTCGGAAATATCAAATTTCAAAATTGATGCACGTCTTAGAAATTCAATGCAGGAGTTTTACAATTCTATGGATGAGAACTATTTAGTACCAAAAGCAAATATTGCTGCTGCAAAAACAAGAGTTTCTCAAGCTATTTTCAATCAAATTACTAAAGCAGAATTTGGAAATGATATGCTACAAATGGGAATTAGTTATGAACAAATTAATGAAATCCAGATGTCAAAAAATATTTATCAAGGAGTGATGAACGATTTTGAATCTGAATCTGTAAAATTAAGTAGTGAATTATTTCCAGAAATAACACAAGTTGATGACAGAAATGAGAATGAAATTAAAGTTTATAAGAAAGCTAAAGAGTTATTAGAAAAAATTACAAATACTAAAACAGATGAACCTAAAAGAGTTCACATCAATGAAAATGTTTCTGATCAACAGTTAGTTGAAGAAATAAATAAAAAAAATGAAAAATTTAACAACAATGAAAATAGAAACCTTTTCTCAAAATTTAAAAAATGGCTTTCGTAAATGTTTGTAGCTGTTGATACATATTACTACGATAACAAGGCTAAAACAATTGCAATTACATTCAATAATTGGGAAGATTCTAATTATTCAAAACATTATTCCCAAGAATTAGAAATATCAGAAGAATACATTCCTGGAGAATTCTATAAAAGAGAATTGCCTTGTATATTAAGTATGTTGAAAAACTTCGACTTAGATTTTATTAAAGCAATTGTAATTGATGGATACGTTTTTTTAGATGACTTTGATACATATGGTTTAGGTGGGCATTTATACGAAAGTCTAAATAGAAAAATCCCCGTTATTGGGGTGGCAAAAACAAACTTTGCGTCTAACAAAGAAAATAAAGTAGAACTATTGAGAGGGAAAAGTATGAAACCACTTTATATAACTTCGATTGGAATTGATATTGAGGAAGCAAAGGAAAACATTTCAAAAATGTCTGGAGAATATAGATTCCCAACATTATTAAAAGAACTTGATAAATTGACGAAAGAAATATAAAAATGTTGTTTAGAATCGATTATTAATATGAATTATAATTGAGAATCTGTACACCATTACTTATTATGATAGAGTTAATAGTTTTTTTTAAAATAGTTTCGTCCTAGAATAAATTTATTAATAATGGAGAATAATAGAATTAATTTTTTATCTGATTGGCAACGTAGTTTTGCATTTGGATTGGGTAAAGTTATTTTTACTGAAAAAGATAGTAATAATAAAACCTTGCGTAAAATAATAATGTCAACAAATCAGTTTAATAATATTGTGGATTATCATTGGGAAAAATTTAGAAGTTTAAATACAAATAGTTTACTATATAAATACTTTGATAGGGATTATGTAGGAGAAAATGAGGAATGGGCAGTATATTCTGAAGTTTTAATTGAAAATATACATGAGTTTTTAAATCATTTAACTACGATTGATAAAAAAAATGAAGAATTAAACTTAGTAAGGAAAGAATATGAATATTTGATGAAGTTTTGTGAAGAATGTATAAAGAATAAGTCTAAGATTTATTTTCTAGCTGATAATTATTAATAAAACTGCTATTATAATTTTTTTCAAATTGTTAAATAACTATTTAAAAGAAAAATAACTCAAAAAGCTCTTTGATAAGAGCTTTTTTTATAGGTTGTTGCGAGTATTTTAATTTGTGTATATTAGTTGTTGTTGAATGAAATAGATTTTGTTTAGTTTCTTGAAACAAATTAGTTTTAACTTTTAAAAGAGAACAGTCAAAAATGTTTGATAAAAATAGTGTCTTATAATGTTTTACCTAAATATAATATTTTGTAAAACAAGTAATTATACTTCGATGAACTCAGAGGAATAATAGAAAATTAATCTATTTGTAACATTTATCCAATGCTGCTTTTGATATTTTTCGACTATTTTTATTACATACTTTAAAACATATACATTCTAATGAAAAAATTACTTTTACTTACCTTATTTGTTGTTTGTTTCTCATGTGAAGATGATGATAATAAATACAATTTGAAAGCTGGAATTGCGACTAAAATAAGTGGAGAAATAACAGACGAAGAAAATAAACCTTTTGCAAACGTTCGAATTCTCGTGAATGAATATAAAAAAGGAGGCGTAATGGGAATGGGTGAATTTGTAAAAATTGTCGATTCTGTATTTACAAATTCGGAAGGAAAGTATGAGAAAACGTTTTATACAACGGGTGCAGGTAGAGAATATAGATTAAGTATTACTGGAGCTCCAATTTTAACACAAGATTATTTTGGAGATGTTCGTGATGTAGTGATTAATAATATTGGAAAATCTTTTACCTACAATCATTCATTTATAAGACTCTATCCTTGTGATATTACGATTAATACAGAGAATACAACTATTTTTCCGTTATTAATAAGTCAAGGAACTACAAATATGAATCATTATCAAAATAATGATTATCGAATTCTTGAAAAAGGAATTGTTACAAAAAGATTTTATCTTGCGAAGAACTTCTTTCAACCTATTGATTTTTACAGAACTGTTTCCTCTACAAAATCTCAAAGAGCAAGTTATATTCTCGAACCAATAAAAGGAGCAGGAAATTATCCACAAGTATTAAGAATAGAAGATAAAGATTTTAATGATTAGAAAACTTTATTGATAGCTTTTATCTGTTTTTTTCTAATGATACTTACTTGTAAATCTTATTTTATTAACTTTATTTTTTTAAAAAAGATAATTAAAATGTACACAATATTACATAATTCCCGCTGTGGGAAAAGCAGAGATGCGATGAAAGTTTTAGAAGAATCTGGAAAAGATTTTGTAGTAAGAGAATATTTGAAAGAACCTTTAACGAAAAATGAATTGAAGGAAATTTTGACTAAACTAAATTTAAAACCGATTGATATTGTGCGTACAAATGAGGAAGATTGGAAAGCAAATTTCAAAGGAAAAGAACTTTCTGATGATGAAGTTTTGAATGCTTTGGTCGAATATCCAAAATTGATTCAACGCCCGATTGTAACTGATGAAAAAAGTGGAGTAGTAGGTCGTCCAAAAGAATTAGTAGTAGATTTTATTAAATAAAATTGGTTTGATAATTGTTAGTATTTCTAAAACTAAACATAAAAAGCTATGAAAATTTTAGAAGCATTAACAAAAAATCACACCGAGAAAGGAACTAAAATAGGTCTTTTAACAACTGCAGCTACAACAGGCGTCACTGTTGCTAAATTTCTAGGAAAAAGGTCTATTTATGGAATAATTGGAGGGATTGCTGTGACGTTGGCAGCAGAGTATATCCGAAAAAAATATGAGAAGAAAGTTGAAGCAGAGAATGAAACTGTTTTAGAGAATAAATAACAAAAATCCGAGCCAACAACTCGGATTTTTGTTATTATTAGTACTATACAAAACAAAGAGCAAAATTTCTTCTGCTCTTTGTTAAAAAAACTAACCAACCTTATACTATGAAAAATCTGTATAATCTTTAAACTCTTTTGTTACGAATCACAAATAAGAATTGTAAATTTAGAAATACAATTGATTTTTTAAATTGATGTAGATCAAGAAATAACAATCAAAGAGATAATTTTTAATAAACTAATTATGTATAAACTAATAAAATGTTTCGTTTTAACTTTTGCAATTCTAATGTTGAACTCTTGCGAGAAAAAAGAGCTCAAAACTAATCTTAAAACTCCTTCAAATAAAGAAATTGTAGTTGATAAACTTTCGGTTTCCGAATCAGATTATGGAGTAGGTTGTGTGACTGAATATTATAAAAAAGGAAGTAAAATGAAAGACGAAATCTATTTACAAACAAGCTCTAAAGACGAGTTAACTTGGGTAAATTATATTTCGATTAATGGAAAAAGAGAAGTTTTTTCTTCTAAAAATGATGATACCAAATCTACTGAAAATGACAATGGATATACGTTGCGTTTAGAAAATGATGATTATATAATCGAAATTCATGCAAAAATTGGAGAACAAAATATTGAATCTGATTCAGCTTTAGCTAATGGAACAATGACAATCACTCGAAAATCGGATAAAGAAACTACAACTATAAACTTTGAAGGAGGAACTGCTTGTTAGTCACTAACTATAAAAGACAAAGCAATTTGCTTTGTCTTTTATGATTATTTTTTGAAGATAAAATTAGAAATGACTTCGACTAATTCTGTATTTATTGGAAGTTTTGGGTTATTGTAAGAAGATAAATCATCTTTTGAAGTAACGTTTTTTAAAACGTGATTCATCCCTTTGATAATAACAGCAGATTTAGGAGAAAGGTTTTTAGCATTGTCCGTATCAACTTGTATATCCATATCACCTTGAATCACTAAAAAAGGAATAGTTAATTTATTGATTTCATTTACAGGATTATATTTAATCCAAGAAATTAAATAAGGTTGTACACTTTTACGAAATAATGCTGATAAATTAGGATTAATATTATTTACAGTATTTCCATTTTTCAAAGAATCTATAATAGCATACGATTCAGTTTTTAATTTTTCAGGAAGTTGAGTTAATTGTTTCTTAAGTATTTGGTCGATAGGTTCTCCAGGACCAGAAACTGAGATGAATTTGTCGACATTTTTTGTTGAAGCAAGCATTCCAATTAATGAACCTTCGCTATGTCCAGCTATTGAAATAGAACTAAATCTTTTATCTTTTTTTAAGAAAGTTACCCAATTACTTGCGTCTTCAACGTAATCATCAAATGTAAGTTTAGATTCGTCCAAATTAGCAATAGAACTTTCTCCAATTCCTCTTTTGTCATAGCGAATAGATGCAATTCCTTTTTCAGCTAAACTATGAGCTAAATATTTCAAAGAGTTATTAATCATCATATTATTATTTCCATTTCTATCCGTTGGTCCAGAGCCAGAAATTAATAAAACAATTGTTGTTTTAGATTTTACGTTTTGAGGTAAACATAATGTTCCAAATAATTTAATTTGATTTTCGTTAAGTTGAATATCTGATTCTGTGAAATTATTTGTTGATTGACCAAAAACTGTAGAACAAATAATTATAAAAACAAATAAAACTTTTTTCATATTTTTTGTGGTATTAATAATGATAATATTGAGGTTGAAATAATGATGAATAATAAGACAGCAATGAAAGCAAGAACTTGTTTGATGCTTTTCATGTTTGTAACCGTTTTGAAACCGATGTATAAATAATAGAACATCATACACAAGAAAAATATTGCGATAAAAGCTACAATTACAATGACAATCATTGTAGAAGCTTCGTGCAAAACTTCGAGATTATTTGCTGTAATTCCTTTCAAAACCTTGTCCATACTTTTGTTTACAATTGGAATAAAATCGGTGATGAATACAATGTAATAAGCGATTCTTGAGATTAGAACGACGTTTACAATGTCTATAATTCGTGTTCTGTTATTGATGATTTTTCCTAAAATGTAAAATAGGAGGATTGCAATTGCTAAATTTCTTGTGTTTTGATACAACAAATCGAGATAAGAATAAGAAATTCCATTTTTCTTGATGCTTAAAAAATCAGGGAAAAAAGATTCCGTTATTTTAGCGATGTATGTGAAAAAGAAATGGGAAAATAGCCCAATAATGAACAAGATTTTTTCATCGAAATATGCAAATGGATTAAGGAGTTTCTTTATCATTTTTTAGTGTATTTATTGTGTTAACAAATTCATCAGGCTCGTCGCAGCTCACCAAATATTTTACATTTTCTAATTCTATCGCAATAAGTTTTGTACGATTTTTTATATTGCATCGATAATTATCCATAGAAATTCCCATCAATCCATAAATGCCTCGTGCACCTATAATAATCAAATTATTTTGAGATTTTCTTGTAATAATTTTTACTTCATTTATCGGAATAGTTATCGTTTTAATTTTTGAAACAAGATAAATATTATTCAAATCAACTTTAATTTTATTTAACGAAAAAAGATAACATCCAATAATTATTGGAATTACAATTCCCCAATAGAGAAGTAATGTAGGGTTAAAATTTTTTTCATTATATGTTACAGATAAACCGATTAAAATTAGAAATACAATTAATATATATGTAGTTACCTTAAAAAATGGCGACATCGATACTGAAAATTCTTTATTCATCGGACATTGTTTTTATTTTATTAATCAAATCATCTACTTTATTTCTCATCGTTGGATAGCTGACTTCAAATTCTTTTGCCATGTCTTTTAAACTTCCTGAATTGACAAAGAATTGCATAATAAATGCTTGTTCTTCATTTGTAAGTTTCAGAAATAAAGGAAGTTCATAGTTTCCTACAACTTGTGTTTCGCAATGGTTGCAAATTAATTTTTCGACAGCTAATTCTTCGGTACAACTGGGGCATATAACAGGAAGTTTTTTCATTAGATTAAATAATATTAAAATTAGTTTTAATAAAATTAAATAAAACTTTAATTAATTCAAAATGTAAAATCATATTTTTTCAACTTTAATATTATTGATACATTTGCAACCTAAGTTTTAGTAAAATGAATTTTAAGAAATTAGCCCTTGCAGCATTGGCGTTAGGGACAACAGCATATATCGTTAATCACAATAAGAAAAATGTAAAATACAAACCTGCTCAAAATTTTGATTTAGGTGGATTTTTAGGACGTTGGTACGAAATTGCACGTTTAGAAAATAAAGCGCAAAAAGGACAAACAAATGTGACGCATCGTTTTAATTTGAACGAAGAAAATGGACAGTTAGAAGTAATTGTGCGAGGATATAATGCAAAGAAAAAAGGGTGGGAAAAGATTGAAGGAATTGCAACGCAAGACATCGAAAATGTTGGGTTGTTCTCGACTACGTTTTTACCAATTTTTGCAAAGAAATTATATGTTATCGATTTTGATAAAGATTACAATAATGTATTAGTTGCAAGTGAAGATTATAAAAAGTTATGGATTCTATCACGTAAGAAAGAGATTTCGGATAAGGTAAAAGACAGATTTTCTGATTCGGCAAAGAAAGTAGGGTTTGATCCAAGTAAATTAATTTGGCCTTCTCAAGTTCCGATTGCGAAATAAGATTATTTATTTTTAGACATAAAAAAACCTCGAGAAATTCTCGAGGTTTTTTGTTCTATTATTTTTGGTTTTTCTTTTCCCAATCGATCGGGAAATTACAACTTTGGTATTCTTTTCCAATTTTAATGTAAGCATCACCAACTTGACGTTTTACCCAATCCATCAACAATGTACGTTCTTTATCTTGAACTGCAAATTTTTGAATTCTATAGTAATCATCTTGGTAATTGATTTTATGCTCTGGATAAAATTTATTGATTTTTAAGATTCTTAAAGCTTTTCTGTTATCAAAATCATCTTCGAAAACTTGAGAAATATCTCCTTCATTCAATGTTGCAATCGCTGTAAACATTGGTAGAGGTAAAGCCATTTTCTCGAAACGATCGTCACCAGAATTTTGGTTCATGATATTTCCTGAGTTAAATTTTGTGTATTTATCATCAGAAAATCTTAATGCAGCATCTTTAAATGTCATTTTTCCGTCGTTAATTAAAACTCGAATCGAATCTAATTTATTATAAGCCTTTTTTATTTCTTCTTCCGTTGGTTTCAACGTAATCAAGATATGACGCAAATCTAATTCTTGTCCACGACGTTTTTCTAACTTAATAATATGATATCCAAAATCAGTTTTGAATGGATCAGAAATTTCACCTTCTTGTAAGTTAAACGCAACCGCATCAAACTCTTTTACCATTTTACCACGAGAAACTTTTTTGTATTCACCTCCGTTACTTGCGGAACCTGGATCTTCTGAATATAAAATTGCTTTCGTTGCAAAAGAGGCACCTTCTTCAATTTCTTTTTTGATTTCTTTTAATTGATCGATAATCTTTTGTTGATTTTCTTGTGAAACTTCAGGATAAGTTACAATATGGCTAATCGAAACTTCGTCTTTCACGTCTGGTAATTCACCTTGGTGTTTTTCGAAAAACATACGAACTTCTTCTGGTGTTGCATCAGCACCTTTTACAACCATTTCTCTTTTGTTACGCGCATAAATATTATCTTCAACGATATATTTAGTTTCGTTTTTCATTTCCGCCATTGTACGGAATCCGAAATAGTCTAAAATTTGTTTTTCTCCTCCAGCTTGAGCAATCCAACCTTCGATTTGGCTATTTAATTGACGAGTTACCTCATCTTGTGTCACTTTGATTAAAGTATCTTGTTTTGCACGATCAACCAACATTTTGTCTAACATAATGTCGTTTAGGAAATCACATTTGTCTTCGACTTGCATCCCTTGTTGTTTTGACATTAAATAATCTCGATCTACATCAGACTCTAAAACAATCTGATCTCCGACAACAGCAGCTATACCATCTACTTTAGCAAGACGTTTTGGTGTTGGTTTTGCTGTTTGTGCAAAAGTATTTACCGTAAATAATGCTGCAATTAGCAACATCATACTCGATTTAAATTTCATATACTTTAATTTCATTTTAATATTCTAAGCTCGATAAAAAAACTTACCGATGAGCAAATTTAACTTTTTTTGTTAAAGTCCAACATATTTTAATTTCCTTTAACAAAAGAATTGATTTTTTAGTTTATTGTTAAGATTAAACTAAGCCAAATGTACGCAAAGAAACATTCCAAGCAGATTCGAAATCAAAAAGATTCAAACCATGTTTTTCTTTGTGCTCATTTGCGAAACTAATTAACTTTTCGGTTGGCATATTTCCGACCATATCACTTTTTGACATTGGACAACCGCCCAAACCTTTTATAGCACCATCAAAACGACGACAACCATTATCATAAGCGGCTTGTACTTTAGAATGCCATTCGGTATAAACGGTATGAAAATGTGCACCAAATTCAATTTCTGGATAATGAGGAATCAAATTTTGAAACAAATCAACAATTGTTTTTTCGTCTGCAACGCCAATTGTATCTGATAAATTGATTGAAGAAATTCCGATATCAGCCATTTTTTTCGACCATTCTTTTACGATTTCTTCATTCCAAGTTTCTCCATAAGGATTTCCAAACGCCATCGATAAATAAATTAACATATGTTTACCATTATCATTTGCAATTTGGTTGATTTCTTTCACCATTTCAAATGCTTCTTCACGACTTTTATTCGTGTTGAATTGCTGAAAATTCTCTGAAATAGAAAAAGGAAATCCAATAATATCAACTTTTTCGTGTTCAGCAGCTTTTATTGCGCCACTTTTATTGGCAACAACAACAGACAATTTCGATTTTGAATTGGTTTTATCAATATTATCTAAAACTTCTTTCGTATCCGCCATCTGTGGAATCGCTTTTGGCGAAACAAAACTTCCACAATCTATCGCTTCAAAACCAACAGTCAATAAACGATTTAAGTAATCAATTTTCTTGTCAGTTGGTATAAAATCTTTGCGTCCTTGCATCGCATCACGTGGACATTCAATAATTTTAAAAGTTAGCTCACTCATTTTTTTGGTTTATTTGCGCCTTAAAGGTAGATAATTTAGTAATTTTGACAAAAATTAAAACGCAATGCAAACAGAATGGAGAGAAAAGTTGGTAACACGCTTTTTGAAATATGTTAAAACTTACACTGAAAGTGAAGCTTTTTTAGATAAATTTCCAAGTACAGACCGTCAATGGGATTTAGCAAATTATTTGGTTGAAGAGTTAAAACAAATCGGTTTAGAAGATGTTTCAATAGATGAAAACGGGTATGTTTTTGGATATGTTCCTTCTACAGTTGATCACGAAGTGCCTACTATTGGTTTTGTTTCTCATATGGATACATCGCCAGATTTTTCTGGAGAAAATGTACAACCTCAAATTTGGGAAAATTACGATGGTGGAGATATCAAATTGAACGAATCAATGATTTTATCACCAAACGAATTCCCTGAATTATCTCAATATAAAGGTCAAACAATCATTACAACTGATGGTACAACATTATTAGGTGCTGATGATAAAGCTGGTGTTGCTGAAATTGTAACAGCTGCAGAATATTTGATTGCTCATCCAGAAATTAAACATGGACGTATCGCTATTGGATTTACACCTGACGAAGAAGTTGGTCGTGGAGCAGATTTTTTTAATGTAGAGAAATTTGGAGCTGAATGGGGGTATACAATGGATGGTTCTGAAATTGGAGAATTAGAGTACGAAAACTTTAATGCTGCATCTGGTATTGTTACAATCAAAGGTAAATCTGTTCACCCAGGTTATGCGAAAGATAAGATGATTAATGCATCTAATATTGCAATGGAGTTTGCTGCACAATTACCAAACGACGAAGTTCCTGAATTAACTGATGGTCGCGAAGGATTTTTCCATTTAGCTAAAATTACAGGAAATGTATCTGAAGCAAAAATGGTGTACATTATCCGTGATCACGATATGGAGCAATATGAAGCGCGTAAAGCTTTATTTTTACAAATTGCTGCTGATATTCAAGAGCGTTTTGATCATGAAGTAATTACAGCAGAAGTTTCTGATCAATATTTTAATATGATTGAGAAAGTAAAAGAGAAATTTCAATCAGTTGAAATCGCAGAACAAGCTTTGAAAGATTGTGGAGTTACGCCAAATATCAAACCAATTCGTGGTGGTACAGACGGAGCTCGTTTATCTTTTATGGGATTACCTTGTCCTAATATCTTTGCTGGAGGTCACAATTTCCACGGACCTTACGAATATGTTCCAGTAGAATCTATGGAAAAAGCGACAGAAATTATTGTACGTATTGCAGAATTAACAGCTGAAGGAGCGAAATAATTCTTACAATATATCTTAAAAATAACTTAAGTTTTCTTTTTTGGTTTAAATTTTGTGTAATTTCAAATCAAATTAGAAAACTTTTTTTATGAAAAATATCGTATTGTCAGCAGCCGCTATATTTTGTTCAACTTTTGCGTTTGCGCAAGAAGAGATAAATGTTGGAGATTTTAATATCTTAAAAGTTTATGATAAAATTCCGGTTGAGTTAATTTCTTCGAACGAAAACTTAGTAAAAATAGATGGAGTTAATGCGAGCGATGTTCAAGTTGAAAATAACAAAGGTGAACTGAAATTGAAAATGACAGGAACCAAATTGATGCAAGGAGGAGAAGCAACGGTTAAGGTTTATTACAAATCGTTATACGAAATTCAGGCAAGTCAAGGTTCTCGTATTTATTCTGATGATGTCGTAAAATCACAAGCATTGTATTTGACATCTAACGAAGGTTCATCTATCAAATTACCAATCGAAACCTCAAAATTAGAAGTCAAAATAAATTCTGGTGCAGAAGTAATTTTAACTGGTGATACTGAATTTCAGACTGTAATTGCAAATTCTGGAGGAAAATATTATTCGAAAACATTAAATTCTGATACAGCAAGTTTAACAACAAATGCTGGAGGAGTAATAGAAGCGAGAGCAGAGAAATCTGTAGATGCAAAAACTAGAGCAGGTGGAGTGATTGATATTTATGGTAATCCTACGCAGCGTAATCAGAAAAAATTAGCTGGCGGAAAAATTAATTTTAAATAATTAGAACTTTAACAATAATAGAAAAGCAACGATTAATTCGTTGCTTTTTTTGTTTGATATAACAAGTAAATCAATTCGACATATTTGCTATAACTTATCGTTCCTTCTTGGTTATTTGCCTTCAAAAACTGATTATTTAATTCAGAAAAAGTATCGCTCGTAGCGCCTTCATATTTCAAATAATGTTTTAATTCGGCTTTTCTGTCTTGCTTTATTTTAGAATGCATATTATCCAATTCCATTTTTACAAAATACGGATCAGATTTGTAAATAGCGCCTAAAAGTGTGTAAATACTTTTGTAATAAACTGAATAATTAATTTCAGGATTTTTAGATTTTGTGCCTAAATAATAAGCCAAAAAATTAGCTTCACTTTCTGATGCAAATCCCATTTGATGCCCATATTCGTGAAAAAGTGTAGCAGGTTGTTTTAAATTTGTATTGTATCGATTCAGATTTGCTTCTACCGTAAAAGGATTATAGTATCCCAAAATTCCCATATAATTTTGCATTTCCGAAATCCAAGATAATTTGTAATGTGTATCACTTAATAATCGATAATTTTTCAACCATTTTACATTTTTTACTTGAGATTGTAAAGCAAAAAACTCTTGGTTATATTCTTCTAAATCTGATTTGAATTTTATAGTGGTTGTCGAATCATTGTGTTCGATTAAATTTCTTGCTGATATTGCTTTATCAAGTTCGTAGCAATAGATTTCTTTCAGAATTTTAGGTTGAATAACGATTTTTTCTTTGTCAATTGTTAATGTTTCTTTTTTGTACATCACGCCCCAAGCAAACGTGTAAATAAAGTAAATACAATTTACAAAAATCATAATGTAATAAATTGAATGCGAAACTTTTTCTTTTGATTTAAAAAAACTTCGAATCAATTTAAAAATCAGTACAAAGCCGATTATTCCAATGATTAAATAAAATAATTCTCCAACAGGAAAATGAACTGAATTCGTGATTTTTGCAATAAATCCTGAAATTGGAAATGTAAGATGATTCACGATAAAATCTTCAACGCTTTCTATTGAAAATAGTACCGAAAATAAAATAATTTGAAATAGAAAGATAAGGATACTTCGATAAGTTTTATTCAACTTCTTTAGCATATTGATTGGCGATATAACTGATATAAATTAACTGAAAAGTGTGGTAAAGCATAATCGGAATCAAATAAATACCGATATCTCCCGTGAAAATAACTGCTGCAATTACCGAGCCATGAACCAATGATTTTTTTGTCGAACAAAATTGAATGGTGATATCATCTTCTCGATTAAAATTCATTTTCTTAGCAATCCATTTTGAAAGATTAAAAAAGAAAAAGAACAACGCAACTACAATTATGAAAACAGCCAACAACGGAAGAACGCCTAATTTTGTAAATAATCCATCTAAAAAAGTATGACTAAAACTGTTGTAAACAATAAGTACAATGGTAAGTTTATCTAAATTCCCGAATTGCTTTTTATATTTATTATAAAAGAATCCTAAATAAGGTTGTAAAAGTGCGCCAACAAAAACAGGTAAAATAATTTTAAGAACCAAATCCAAAAAAGTAGCTAATAAATCAAATTCACCATTATTTTTTGATAAAAACAAACTCATCCAAAGTGGTGTAACAACAATACCTATTAATCCAGAAATACTTGCATTAAAAATAGCACTTGGTATGTTTCCTTTTGCAATCGAAACCATTACAACTGACGAAGAAACGGTACTTGGTAACGCGGCTAAATAAAATATTGCGACATAAAGTGTAAAATAAACTGGGTAACTTTTTACCAACGGATAAAAACACAAGACTAATAATGGGAAAAAGATAAATGTAATAGATTGAATCAAGACATGCATTTTCCAATTTGCTAAATCCTTGAAAACTTCTTTCCAATTAAGTTTTAACCCATAAAAAAAGAATACTAGAATAACGCCAATATCAATTACTGTGTTCAGATTAAAATCTTTGTAAGACCACAAACTAATATCAGGGAAAAAATAGGCAACAACAATGGCTAGAAATAAAAATAGAATAAAAGGGTCGGGTAATTTGTTTAAAATTTTCAAAATCAATAAAATTTAAACAAAAATAATAAATAAGATTATAAACATTTATTAAATATTTATGACTTTACTTAAACACAGTAACTGTATAACGTTAACTATTTGTAAATTCAATAACTTTTTTTTATATTTGTACTTACATACCTTAAAACTAACTTATGAATACATGCCTACAGTGCAACCAAACACTATTTGGTCGAAAAGACAAAAAGTTCTGCAATGATTTTTGTCGTAATTCTTATAATAATAATCTTAATCGAGATAAAGTTGAAATTGTTCGTAATATTAATAACAGATTAAGAAAGAATAATCGTATATTGAAAACTTTATTAGATGAAGGAATTCGTTCGGTAAATAAAACCGAATTGAGTTTGAGAAACTTTGATTTTAAGTACATTACAAATGTAGATGAATCAAAAAACGGCACGATTTTTTATGTGTACGATGTTGGATACCAAGAGTTAAACGAAGAAAATTATTTATTATTTCAGGAATAAATTTTTATTTTTTTATTGAAAAAAGCGCGTCAACATGTTGATGCGCTTTTATATTTTAACTAAATCTATTCTTTTTTATTCGTTATATTTTATATGACTAATTTCTGTGGTAATTAAGTTTAACTTTCTAAAATAACTTAACTTTGCGCCACGATGAAAAAAGATATCAATCAACTTGATCCGAAAGAATTTATTCTGATTAAAGGTGCAAAATTGCACAACTTAAAAAACATTGATTTAGCGATTCCAAAAAATAAATTGGTCGTGATTACTGGGATGTCTGGTTCTGGCAAATCTACTTTGGCTTTTGATACGCTGTATGCGGAAGGTCAGCGTCGTTATGTCGAAAGTTTGTCGTCTTATGCACGTCAGTTTTTAGGAAAATTAGATAAACCGCAAGTTGATTATATCAAAGGAATAGCACCAGCAATAGCGATTCAGCAAAAAGTAAATTCAACAAATCCACGTTCTACAGTTGGGACAACAACAGAAGTTTATGATTATCTAAAGTTGTTGTACGCACGAATTGGAAAAACATATTCGCCGATTACAGGAGAATTAGTTCAAAAAGATTCGGTAACGGATGCGATTGATTATTTACAAACTTTTGGGGCTGAAACTAAATTTATTCTTCAAATAAAATTGGTTGTGCCAGAGGAACGTTCGTTTGCAGAGCATTTGAATATTCTTCAACAACAGGGGTTTACACGTTTGAGTGTCGATGGAAATCAAGTGAAAATTGAAGATTTAATTTCATTTAATTTCGAACCTCAACCCGAAAATGATGTTCATCTTGTCATTGATCGTATCGCTTTGCCAACAGAAGATGAAGAATCTTTTTATCATCGTTTGGCAGATTCTATCGAGACAGCTTTTTTCGAAGGAAAAGGAGAAATAGCGATTGTAAATGCAGAAGATAATTCGGTAAAATATTTTTCTAATAAATTCGAATCAGATGGTCTGATTTTCAATGAACCAACGATTCATTTCTTTAGTTTCAATAATCCTTATGGGGCTTGTCCAACTTGCGAAGGTTATGGGAAAGTAATCGGAGTTGAGGAAAATCTTGTCGTTCCAAATAAATCGTTGTCAATCTACGAAGATGCAGTTGTAGCTTGGAAAGGTGAGAAAATGGGTGAGTGGAAAAATCATTTTATCAAACTTTCTCAAAAAGTAGATTTTCCAATTCATAAACCTTATTTTGAGTTATCCGAAGAGCAAAAAGATTATTTGTGGCACGGAGATAATGATTGGGAAGGATTGGATGGTTTCTTCAAAATGGTTGAGGAGAATACATACAAAATTCAATATCGTGTAATGTTGTCGCGTTATCGTGGTAAAACAACTTGTCCGACTTGTAAAGGAAAGCGTTTGCGTAAAGAAACAAATTACGTGAAAATTGCAGATAAATCAATTAATGATTTGGTTGATTTACCTTTGAATGAGTTGAATGATTTCTTCACAAGTATTACATTTAATGAATATGACCAGCAAATAGCGGGTCGAATTATATACGAAATTAAGTCGCGTTTAACGTTTTTGTTAGATGTTGGTTTAGAATATTTAACGCTAAATCGTGCTTCGAATACGTTGTCTGGTGGAGAATCACAACGTATCAATTTAGCAACTTCTTTGGGAAGTAGTTTGGTTGGTTCGATGTATGTGTTAGACGAGCCTTCGATTGGTTTACATTCGCGTGATACAGCGAAATTTATTACGATTTTACATCGTTTACGCGATTTAGGCAATACAGTGATTGTGGTAGAACATGATGAAGATATTATGAAAGCTGCCGATTATATCATCGATATTGGTCCTGAAGCAGGAACAAATGGAGGTGAAGTAGTTTTTGAAGGAACCTATGATGAATTATTAAAAGGTGATACATTAACATCTAAATATTTGAACGGAAAATTAGAAATTGAAGTTCCTAAAAAACGTCTAAAATCTCCTAATTATCTAAAAATTATTGGAGCAAGAGAAAATAATCTAAAAAATATTGATGTTAAATTTCCTTTGAACGAATTAACTGTGATTACAGGAGTTTCGGGTTCAGGAAAATCGACGTTGATGAAAGATATTTTAGCACCAGCCGTTCAGCGTCATTTCGAGATTTTTGGAAATAAAATCGGTGATTTTGATGAGTTAGTTGGTGATTTGAAACAATTAGAAGGTGTTGAGTTAATCGATCAAAATCCAATTGGAAAATCTTCGCGTTCTAATCCTGTGACTTACGTAAAAGCCTACGATGATATACGAAATTTATTTGCTAATCAAAAAGCGAGTAAAGTGATGGGATTTCAACCAAAACATTTTTCGTTTAACGTAGATGGAGGACGTTGTGATACATGTAAAGGAGAAGGAACGATTACCATCGAAATGCAGTTTATGGCTGATGTTGAGCTGGTTTGTGAAGATTGTCATGGAGAACGTTTCAAGAAAGAAATCTTAGAAGTTAAGTTCGAAGGAAAATCTATTTCAGATATTTTAAATCTAACAATTGATGAAGCAATTGACTTTTTTACAACTCATCAACAAAATAAAATTGTCGAAAAACTAAAACCATTGCAAGATGTTGGTTTGGGTTATGTAAAACTTGGGCAATCGTCGAATACACTTTCTGGTGGAGAGGCGCAGCGTGTGAAGTTAGCTTTCTTTTTGACGAAAGGAGAAACGACTAACAAAACCTTGTTTATTTTCGATGAGCCTTCTACTGGTCTGCATTTCCACGATATTCAGAAATTGATTAAAGCATTACGTGCTTTGATTGATTTGGGACATTCGGTTTTTGTGATCGAACATAATATGGATATTATCAAAGTAGCAGATTGGGTGATAGATCTTGGTCCAGAAGGAGGGAAGAAAGGCGGTTATTTGGTTGCCGAAGGTACGCCAGAAGAGATTATCAAAGTAAAAGAATCGTATACTGCTCAATTCTTGAAAGAGAAATTGAAATAATAATAAAAAAAGCTATATTTATGTTTATGAAATATAGCTTTTTACTTTTAATAATTATTTTTACTTCGTGTAATTCGTATAATGTAAATCGTCTCGAAAAAAATGTTTCTTTAAATGAAAATAATACTGTTCAGCTTAATTTAGAGGAACGAAAAAATTATGTCATTATAAAAAATGATTTTCCTGAGGGGTCAGATAAACTTCATGAAAAAATTGACCAATCTGTAAAAGGATTATTCAATGATGAAAATACGATTGTTAATTCATTAGAGTTTTACGATAAATACTATAAGTCGGATGAATTTATGAATTTTATAAATCATGATACTTACTATGATTATGCATTTATTGTAGAGTTAAAAGTAGAACCGTATATTCAAGTAGCTCATTATCTAAGTCTTAATAAAGCGAAATTACCTGAAGAAGGTAAAAGTAGATATAACATTGCTTTACAGGTTCTTAATTTAAAAAATAGAGAGTTATTATTTTCTCAGCAAAGAAATTTTGAGTTAAATAATACAACATTAACTAAATCTCCAGAATTTATTACGTCTTATGAGGAAAATTATTTTATTAATAATTTTTCAGATATTTTTAGAAATATAATAAATTATTAAAACCGAGTTTAGCTCGTTTTATTTTGCGCTACATTTTGCGTGATGATATACAAGAAAATTGCACGAATTCGCAATAAAGCACAATTCGTTTGCCTTTTTGTGTAGCGAAAGTGCCAACTCAATTTGTGATGAATCTGCAATTACAATTTTAGGAAATAAATCTACTTTTATAATCTTTCCGCTTCCATCAGGATTCACTTGCAGTGTAGCTTCTGAATGATCTTCGTAAGAAATTACATCAATTTTATGTTGTATACAACAATATAAATACGACATCATGTGACAAGAAGTCAAACTACTCAAAAGTAAATCTTCTGGATTGTATAAATTTGGATCACCTTTGAAAGCTTTCGCAGCAGAAACCTCTAAATCAGGTTTTCTTTCAATCGAAATGTGATGACTTTTTGTATAAATTCTGGTTGAAGAATCCATTTTCGATTCTTTCTTTATCCAATTTAGCGCAACTTTAAATAAATGATTCAAGGCTTAATTTTTATCAAAAATAATCTTTTCTAAAAGAAAAACACAACTGAGAATCCTCAATTGTGCTTTCAAAAAATGTTATAATTTATCTACTATTTATTTTCTCAAATAGATATTTCCATATTTAGAAGAAAATTCTTGCAATGGCTGTTTACCTACGTTTGCCGCAATTACTGAATGAAAATTATCTGATTTTATAGTTTTGATTGCAAAATCTAAATTCGTGTACATCTTCCCAAAAAAAGTTTCCACTTTTATTTCTCCAATTTGTTTTGCATTCATTGTTGCATCCACACTTCCATATGTTGATTGTGCGATAATTGGTGCTTCAAAATTAATAACTTCAATTGTTCCATACGTTGATTCGATAGTTGTTTTCATATGTTCAGGAACTTTAATTTCCAATACAATATCCATTTGTACTCCTGTAGAAACCGAAGAAGATTTGATGTCATTTGCATCAACATATTTCTGATAATCCTCTTTGGTTTGAAATTGTTTTTTTTCACTTCCAAAAGTCGCTGTCACTTGATGCGGAATATCTTTTAGGTTAACAACTTTGCCTTCGATCGTTTTTCCTTGACCGTTTTTGCTTTCAGTTAAGCTGAAATTCGAGTCATTTTTACCATTATTGATATTTACATTTCCAGAAATACTCACTTCGTTTTGTTTCCAAGTGGTGATTTTAACGATTTGCGGATAATCAAATTTTAATGTTAATTCTTGACCTTTCTCAACTGAAAAACTCTTCTGAATTTTTGTTTGAGCGATTGATAAATTTGCCAATAAGCCCATTGCTAAGGATAAAACTACTGTTCTCATAACGCTCTCAAATAAATTTTACTATAATCTGATCTGAAAAGGAAACTTGTTCCACCGCCATTTAACGTACCAGTTGCTTGGTTGTTAATTTTTATCATATCAGACGAACTATTATTCGCTTCTAATTTCAATGATAATTCAGGTGCAATCAAAATATCACCAAACGAAGTCGTTAATTTTACATTTGCCTTAGATGATTTCGGAATTGAAGCATCCACGTGACCATAGATCGACACAAGTGACAAAGGACCTTTTACATTTTGACTAAATTTCGCATCGATAGAACCATAAATCGTGTTGATTGTTGCAGGTCCCGTTACATTTTCTAACACTACATTGTTGTAACTTGCAGTTGCTTCAAGTTCGTTTTCGATATTTTTGAATGTAATGGTACTTCCAAATTGAGATTGATGGTTAAATGAAATTTTCACACCTTTTGGAACTAATATTTTGACATTTGGAGGTGTCATTTGTTGAAGTTGTTTTACCTCAATTACACCATTTTTTTCTACAACATTTATTCCTAAATCTGTGTTATCCTCAAGCCCTAATGAGTTGATTGATCGCAATCCTTTTGCTCTTTCGTCATTATCTCGCGATCTTGTTTTTGTAGAAAAAACAATTTCGTTTCCGTTGTAACCTTCGACTGTTACACGTCCAAGATCAAGGTTCAGTTTTCCTTTATTTACAGCTAATTTGTACGTTTTCGAATTATCTTCATTCGCACTTTTCGATTCATTTTGTGCAAAAGTGTACGTAGACATCATCATAACAGATGTAGCTACCAAAAATATTTTTCTTATCATTTTTTGATTTTTTGTTAATTATTATTTTCTAAAAAGAACCGCGTACGCTTCGTCTTTCACAAACGTTTTTGTTGTAGGATCCAAAACCATTTCTTGTAATTTATTTGTTAATTTCAAATCGATTTGATCGTTATTGATATGCGCAATCATTCCTATTAATTCCATTTGTACCATCGGATCATCTTGCTTCATAAAAATGTCTGTTAACTCTTTTGAAACGTCTGATTTAGGTAATTTTGAAGCAAGCGCTTCGAGTGCATTTAGTCGCACAATTGTATTGTTGTCATTTAAAGCTAAATTGTATAAACTCTCTTTTAAATTGTGATCAATACTTGGTAAATCAGCTATTTTTGCAATTGCATTAATACGATTACTTGTTGATTCTTGATCGTTTAATGAACTTAAAATTTCATTTTTAAGGTTTTCATCTATACCAATTAGTTCTTCTTTTGGTTGAACAATTTTTTCGAAATTTTTCTCTTTCTGAACTCTTACAAACTGAATTTCTTTTTCATTTTGTTCAGTATTAATATCAGTTGGATGAATAATTTCTGGCTGAATTTCTTCTACTTTTTTAACCTGTTTTTCCTTAACAACTTCAATTGTTTTAGGCGAATTTACTTCATCATTTTTCAAGAAAAAATATCCACCAACACTCAATAGAACAAGCGCAGAAGCAGCAATACTCCAATTCTGAATTCTCCATTTCTTAGGTTGTTCAATTACCAAAGTTTTTTCTTCCTGTTTAGGAATCTCAGCCTGAATTCTTTTCCATAATTCTGCAGAAGGTTCTTTGTTTTCAAAGGCTTCTCTGTTATTATCAATATGTTTTTTTAAAGAATCATTCATTGCAAACGGTTTGTTGTAAGGTTTCGTAAATTTTCTTTTTTGCACGATGATATTTACTTCTCACCGTGTTGTGGCTCAATCCTAAAAGTTGAGCAATGTCTTCTTGCGGCATGTCTTCGAACAGAAATAGATTCACAATTGTTCTTGTATCCGTTGGTAATTCTTCAATCGTTTGTTGCAATTCTTCAATTTTACCATCCAACATTTGTTTTTCTTCCAAACTTTCTTCACTGTCATCAATAATATTTGCTCCTTCAACATCCGAAAAATAAACTTTGTTTTTTCGTAAATGTGAAATCGATTTATTAATCGCAACTCTACTGAACCAAGCTCCTAAATTCTCGATGTTTTTCAACTTTTGAATATCAGAAAAAAGTGAAATAAAAATTTCTTGTGTCAAATCTTCCGCATCAGAAACTTCTGTCACCAAACGATAAACAGAATTGTAAACTGATTTCGAATAGCGATGATAGAGCTGAGTATAACCAGCCTCTACACCAGATTCGCACCAATCTAATAGTTGTTTATCATTTATTGAAAAATTTTCTTTCTCCAAAATTTTCAAGGTTTCATTGTTGTTTCTATTGTATAGACGCAGTAAGTTTTTGAATGTTGCATCAATTTTTAAAAAAGTTTTTGAAATTTAACAATTATTGAATTATTCACCCTGATTTTCAGTGATAATAAACGAAATTTTGAATATAAATTTTAAAATGGTCTTTATTGTATATTTTTAATTTGCTTATAATAAAACCGTCATTTCGAGTGAAATTCGTTTAGAATTTTGTATCGAGAAAAAGGTTTTAGTTGATAAAATTCTATTCTCGATACAATTTTTATTCATTTCATTCCTGAAAATCACTCGAATTGACGAATTTTAATTCAAAATGCACAATACTATATTCTTGATTATTTTTCTATTTTTGTTAGACGTATACTTAGTCGAAATTGAATATGAAAAAAATAGTTATCATCTTATCTTTGGTTGTAGGAACCAAGTCTTTTGCGCAAGAAATTGAAGTCAAAAACCTTAAAAAACACGTTTATTTTTTGGCAGATGACAAAATGAAAGGGAGAGGAACCGGAAGTGAAGAAAATTTGAAAGCTGCAAAATATATTGCGAAAGAATTTAAAAAATATAAACTTCAACCTTTAGGAGAAGATGGTTATTTTCAGGGATTTGAGGCGAAAGTGAAAAAAGTGAAAGTTGTTGACAGTATTCGTTCTGCAAAAAATGTGATTGCTTTTTTAGATAATAAAGCGGATAAAACGATTGTGATTGGTGCACATTACGATCATTTGGGAGAAGGAAAGCAAGGAAGTTCTTTGGCGAAAGATAGCTATGGAATGATTCACAATGGTGCTGATGATAACGCTTCTGGCGTTGCAGGCTTGTTAGAATTGGCAAGATTTTACAGTAAAAATAAAGTGACAGAACCTGTTAATTTTTTATTTATTGCTTTTGGTGCTGAGGAATTAGGTTTGGTCGGTTCACGTTATTTTGTGAAACACCCAACGTATGATTTATCGAAAGTACATTGGATGTTAAACATGGATATGATTGGTCGTTTGAACAAAGAATCTGGTGTTTCTATTATAGGTTATGGAACTTCTCCAGCTTTTGAAACGATTTTTAACGAAATTAATCCGACTGATTTTGTCAAATTTTATACAGGTTATGAAGGTAGAGGCGGCTCGGATCAAACTTCGTTTTATGAGAAAGATATTCCAGTTTTATTTTTTCATACAGGCGGCCACGACGATTATCACAAACCAACAGATGATGCAGATAAAGTAGATTATGAATCGTTGAAAGGAATTCTTAATCTCGAAAAAGCTGTGATTGAAGGAAGTTTCAAAATTGAAACAATGCCATTTAGAAGCACTGATAAAACTGAAAAATAATTGATAAAAATCTAAAATTATTTTTTTTCAATCCGTATTTTTGCAACAAATTTCAACGATTGAAAACGGATCTTTTATTAATCACACCACCTTTTACGCAATTAAATACACCATATCCTGGAACAGTTTATTTAAAAGGATTTCTAAACACACTTTCATATTCAACTTTTCAAGCTGATTTAGGTTTAGATGTCATCTTACAATTATTCTCAAGAAAAGGTTTAATTGATTTATTTCAATTTATTCAAAATCAAGAAATTGAATTAGGTGATAATAGTAAAAGAATGGTGATGTTAAGCGATGAATATATCGCAACTATTGATCCTGTTATTCGATTTCTACAAGGTAAAAATTCGACTTTAGCTGATTCTATTGTTCAAGATGGATATTTACCAGAAGCTTCTCGTTTTGCTGAGGTTGAAGATTTGGAATGGGCCTTTGGTTCGATGTCTTTTCAAGATAAAGCGAAGCATTTGGCAACTTTATATTTAGAAGATTTATCCGATTTAATTATTGAAGCGGTTGACGAAAATTTTGGTTTTTCTCGTTATGCTGAACGTTTGGGAAGATCAGCAAATTCTTTTGATGAATTGTATCAAGAATTAGCGAAAGATCCAACTTATATTGATAAAATAACACTTTCGGAATTAGAGAAATTAATTCAGAAAACGAATCCAAAAATGATTGGTTTTTCGGTTCCTTTTCCTGGAAATTTATATTCGGCTTTCCGTTGTGCACAATATATTAAAGCAAATTATCCTGAAATTGTGGTGGATATGGGAGGTGGTTTTCCGAATACGGAATTACGTTCTTTAAGCGATCTACGAGTATTTGAGTTTTTCGATTTTATTACATTAGATGATGGTGAAGCACCAACTGAACAATTGTTAAAATACATCAATCAAGAAGTTGAAATTTCTGATTTGAAAAGAACTTTTGCCCTTCAAAATCAACAAGTTTCTTATATCAACAATCAAACTGTTCGCGATTATAAATTTAGCGAAGTTGGAACGCCAGATTATACGGATATCAAATTAGATCAATATATTTCTGTCATCGAAGTGGTTAATCCAATGCATCGTTTGTGGAGTGATGGACGTTGGAATAAGCTGACGATGGCGCATGGTTGTTATTGGGGAAAATGTACGTTTTGTGATATTTCGTTAGATTATATCAAAATTTATGAACCAATTGCAGCAAAACAAATTGTGGACAGAATGGAAGAGTTGATTGAAAGAACTCAAAATACAGGTTTTCATTTTGTGGATGAAGCTGCTCCACCAGCATTAATGCGAGAAGTTGCGTTAGAAATTCTTCGAAGAAAATTGACCGTAACGTGGTGGACAAATATAAGATTCGAGAAAAGTTTTACATACGATTTGTGTCGATTACTAAAAGCTTCGGGCTGTATTGCGGTTTCTGGAGGTTTGGAAGTGGCTTCGGATCGATTGTTAAAACTGATTGATAAAGGTGTAACGGTGGAACAAGTTGCCATTGTAAATCGCAATTTTACAGAAGCTGGAATTATGGTTCATGCGTATTTGATGTATGGTTTTCCAACGCAAACGAAGCAAGAAACTATTGATAGTTTGGAAATGGTTCGTCAAATGTTCGAATTGGGAATTCTTCAATCAGGATTTTGGCATCAATTTGCGATGACAGCACATAGTCCAGTTGGATTGAATCCAGAGAAATATCAAGTGATTAATCACAGTACTGAATTAGGAACTTTTGCGAATAATGATATGATTCACGAAGAAAAATCAGGCTTAATTCATGATCAATTTTCGTATGGATTAAAGAAATCATTGTTTAACTATATGCACGGTGTTGGTTTTGAGTTGTCGCTGAATGAATGGTTTGATTTTAAAGTTCCGAGAACGTCAATTCAACCAAATTATATTGAAACAGTTTTAAATAATGAAACTTTCATAACGCATAAACCAACGCAAAAAGTAGTTTGGTTAGGAGGGAAGCCTCAAATAGAATTTGTTACGAAAACCAAAAAAGGGAAGACTTTTGAGAATACTGTTTTACAATTTCATACCAAACAAGATTGTCTTGAAATTGTTGTGGACAAAGAGATTGGAGAATGGTTGGTTGATTTTGTACAACATCTAAAAGAAAGTCCAAAAGCAGTTTCGTACTACAAATGAAACAAAGTTTTGAAGAAAAAATACAAACTGATTTTGAGATTTTTATCTATTCAAAACAAGCCGAAAAATTAAAAGAAACAGTTTTACTAATTGTATAAACATAAAAAAAACCTTGAATTATTCAAGGTTTTTTTGGTAAATATGAATTTGTATTAATTTTGATCAAATGATTTTAAAGAACCATATGTTTGTGTTTTTATACTTACAAATCTAATTTGCTAAATAACGTTATACAATCACTGAAAATAGGGAGTTTGTTTAATTTGTATTGTGCCTTAAAGTTGATAATATATTTAAAGTGTATTTTGTACAATCAAAAAATGTTTCTATCTTTGAGATAACCACAGAAAAGAAATGCAAAAAATTAAGGAAAATATTAAACCTTTATTTGTTGGAATGAATAAGCAAACTTCTGCTTTACTTTCCAAAATTGTATTTGCTCAATATTCACACTAGAATATTGCAGATTATTTGTTGACGAATCTCGTCATCTATCTACCTTTTCATCAAAATAACAAACAAAATACGATATGCCACTTTATCATCATTTGGGAGAATTCCCACAAAAGCGACATACGGTATTCCGAAAACCAAATGGAGAATTATATGCAGAAGAATTAGTTTCTACGCATGGATTTTCGAGTACGTATTCCAATGTTTACCACTGTTATCCGCCAACTTTGGTAAAAGCGATTAGCGAACCTTATTCGGTAGAACCTAAGATTGCTCGCGCAAAACATTTAAAACATACATCTTTAAAAGGTTTCAAAGTAAAACCAACGAAAGATTATTTAGAATCTCGTGTGCCAGTTTTGGTTAACAATGATTTGCATATTTCATTGGCTGCGCCACAAGAATCAATGACTGATTATTTCTATAAAAATTCGATGGCGGATGAAGTAATTTTTATACACGAAGGTTCTGGAGTTCTGAAAACTGGTTATGGACAAATTGAATTTGAATATGGAGATTATTTAGTGATTCCACGCGGAATCATTTATCAGCTTCATTTTAATGATTCTAATAACCGATTGTTTATTACAGAATCATTTAGTCCAGTTGAAACACCTCGTCGTTATCGCAATCATTTTGGTCAATTAATGGAACATTCGCCTTTTTGTGAGCGCGATATTAAACGTCCTCAAAATCTTGAAACCAATGATGAACACGGAGATTTCAAGATTATGATCAAAAAAGAAGGATTAATTTATCCATATGTTTATGGAACCCATCCTTTTGATTTTGTAGGTTGGGATGGTTATCATTATCCATGGGCTTTTTCTATTCATAATTTCGAGCCAATTACAGGACGTATTCATCAACCGCCACCTGTTCATCAAACTTTCGAAGGTGCAGGTTTTGTAATTTGTAGTTTTGTTCCACGTCTTTTTGATTATCATCCGAATGCGATTCCAGCGCCTTATAATCACAGTAACGTAGACTCTGATGAGATTTTATATTATGTGGATGGAGATTTTATGTCTAGAAAATCGGTTGAGAAAGGGCAAATTACATTACATCCAGCTGGGATTCCACATGGACCACATCCTGGAACAGTTGAAAAATCAATTGGAGCGAAAGAAACACACGAATTAGCAGTGATGATTGATCCTTTTCGTCCATTGATGTTAACTGAACAAGCGTTAGAAATAGAAGATCCAGATTATTATAAATCTTGGCTTTATTAAGAGATTTTAATTTTGTTCTAAGTTCTAAGTTCTAAGTTCTAAGTTCTAAGTTCGTTGTTATTCTGAGCTTGTCGAAGAATCTAAGACAGGATTTAATAAAAGTCATTATGAACTTGATTCAAAATCAAATATTTTAAATAAATAGAAGCTGAATAAATCATATACAGTAAAACTTAATACATTTTACTTTTTACATAATACATAAAAATAAAAACACAATAAAAATGAGTACACAAACATTTGCAGAAAAAATAGCATTAGCACAAGATTTTCTTCCAATTAATGGAACAGATTATATCGAGTTTTATGTTGGTAATGCAAAACAATCTGCACATTATTACAAAACAGCTTTCGGATTTCAGGAAGTTGCGTATGCAGGGCCAGAAACAGGAGTGAGAGATAGAGCTTCTTATGTTTTACAACAAGGGAAGATTCGTTTGGTATTAACTTCTGGTTTAAAATCAGATTCTCCAATTTGTCAACATGCAATGAAACATGGCGATGGGGTTAAAATTTTGGCACTTTGGGTGGATGATGCATACGATGCTTTTGAACAAACAACGAAACGTGGAGGAAAACCGTATATGGAGCCAACTACGATTACAGATGAGTTTGGTGAAGTAAAAATGTCTGGAATTTATACATATGGTGAAACGATTCATATGTTTATTGAGCGTAAAAATTATGAAGGTCCTTTTATGCCCGGTTATGTGAAATCTGAATCAACATATCAACCAACAGATTGTGGTTTATTGTATGTGGATCATTGCGTTGGTAATGTAGGTTGGAATCGCATGAACGAGGCAGTTGCTTGGTATCAAGATGTAATGGGATTTGTAAATATTTTATCATTTGATGACAAACAAATCAATACAGAATATTCAGCATTAATGTCGAAAGTGATGAGTAACGGAAATGGTTATTCAAAATTCCCTATTAATGAGCCTGCAGAAGGTCAAAAGAAATCTCAAGTTGAAGAATATTTAGATTTTTACGAAGGAGAAGGTGTGCAGCATATTGCAGTTGCAACTAAGGATATTGTAAAAACTGTTACAGAGCTTAAATCTCGCGGAGTTGAGTTTTTATCTGCGCCACCAGAGGCTTATTACGATATGATTCCAGAACGTGTGGGTGAAATTGATGAGGATATCAAGAAGTTACAAGATTTAGGAATTTTGGTTGATTGTGATGAAGAAGGTTATTTGTTACAAATTTTTACAAAACCAGTCGAAGATCGTCCAACATTATTCTACGAAATTATCGAGCGTCATGGAGCGCAATCGTTTGGAGCAGGAAATTTCAAAGCATTGTTTGAAGCCTTAGAAAGAGAACAAGAACGTCGAGGAAATTTATAAATAGATATTTTTAAAAGCCATTGGATTATTTCTAATGGCTTTTTTCTTAATCAAATCTTAAGTTTTGCGTAAGCAGGTTTCAAATACATTTGTTCAATAAAATGAATGTGAAAATGAACCAAATTAAAACAAAAACGATACTAATGAATTGTGTATTACTTTCAATATTTTCGATAAAAGGAAATGCACAAGATACAATTCAGCAAACTAAAACGGATTCAATTCAACTTGATTCTATTCCAAAGCAAACATTTAATCCAGAAGATAAAGTTTATCATTTTAACGCCAAAAAGTTGATTATTCCTGCGACTTTAATTACATATGGAAGTTTGAGTTTGGCAATTCCAGCGTTGGATAATTTGAATAAATCTACTCAAAATGAAATTTTAGAAGATAAAACAAAAGGAAATAAATTTGATAATTATACACAATATTTACCTGCTGCAGCGGTCTATGGATTGAACTTAGCTGGCGTTCAAGGGAAACATAATTTACGAGATCGGACAATAATTTTTGCAACTTCTCAAATCATTAATACAGGTTTGGTGATGGGATTAAAGCACACTGTACAAGAAGAAAGACCCGATGGTACAAACAATCTTTCTTTTCCCTCTGGACATACGGCAAATGCGTTTTCTACGGCTCAATTTATGTTTCGAGAATATCAAGATTCTAATTTTTGGTTGAGTTTAGCTGGATTTCCTTTGGCTGCTTTTACGGGTGTTTATCGTGTTATCAACAATCGTCATTGGGTTGGAGATGTTGTTGCTGGAGCGGGAATAGGAATTTTATCGACGGAATTGGCGTATTGGTTATTTCCTACGATTAACAATTGGTTTTCTCCAAAAAATAAAGAATCTAAAGTCGCAACAATGGTTTTTCCTGTTTATCAAAATAATCAAGCGGGAATTGGTTTGGTGATGAGATTTTAGTTATTTATAACCATATTTCGACCTTTTAAATAATATAAAATAGAACCTAAATACGGAATTAATACTACAACAAAAATCCATAGAAATTTTGTTTTTAAATTTCTAAACTGATGTGTAATAATATGTATTAAACACATTATTGGTAAAAAGGCCATTGTTAATGCAAAAAGAAACCATATCCCAACAAAAATATCTTCCATTGTTTAATTAATTTGCATAAAACTAATGAATATTTCAACTAACATTCATTAGTTTTTATAAAAAATCATTATCTTCAACGCTCAAAACTGCAAACAAATAAAATGAAGAATATAGAACTAACGATTCCAAAATTGGGAGAAAGTGTTGAGTCTGTACAATTGGTTCGTTTTACAAAAAACATTGGTGATTTCATTCAAGAGGATGAAGTAATTGCCGAAGTTTCGACGGATAAAGTAGATTCTGATGTGCCTTCTACAATTACTGGAAAGATTATTGAGTTTAGATTTAATGAAGGAGATGAAATAAAAATCGGAGAAGTTTTCGCTTTAATTGAGCCTTCAGAAAATCAACAACAATCAGCTCAAAAAACTGAAAATGTTGAAGAAAAAAAGATTGAGACTGTTACAACTTCACAAACTATAAATTCAATCGATACAAATCAATTTTTATCACCTTTGGTAAAAAGTATCATGCAAAAAGAAAATCTTCAATCATCTGATATTTTACAAATAAAAGGTTCTGGTCGTGATGGGAGAATTTCGAAGAATGATGTATTGAATTATATCCAAAATAAACTATTTACATCTAATAATTCAAGCAATACTTTAATTGAGAATAATGTAGTTTCAAGCTCTTCTTTTGGAGCGAAAGATGAAATCATTGAGATGGATAAAATGCGTCAATTGATTTCGAAACACATGAAAAAGAGTAAACAAACTTCGCCTCATGTGACGGCTTATGTAGAACCTGATGTTACTAATTTTGTGAAATGGCGCGAAGAAAATAAGGCTGCTTTTGAAGCAAAATATAAACAAAAATTAACGTTTACGCCGTTAATTGTAGATTGTGTTGTTCGTGCAATAAAAAATTTTCCAATGGTTAATGTATCGGTTGATGAAACTGAGACTAAAATCATCAAACACAATGAGATAAATATTGGAATTGCAACTGCTTTGCCAAGTAATAATTTGATTGTTCCTGTTATTCATCAAGCTAATGAATTGAATTTAGAAGGTTTAGCAAAAGCTGTAAATTCTATTGTAGATAAAGCGAGAAACAACAAACTTTCGCCAGATGATGTTCGTGGAGGAACGTTCACAATAAGTAACGTGGGAACTTTTGGTAATTTAATGGGAACGCCAATCATCAATCAACCAGAAGTGGCAATTTTAGCGACTGGTGTGATCAAGAAAAAACCTGCGGTTTTGGAAACTGAATTTGGAGATATTATCGTGGCAAGACAATTTATGTATTTGTCACTTTCGTTTGATCATCGTGTGATAGACGGATCTTTGGGAGGCGTTTTCTTGAAACGAATTTCAGATTATATGGAGAATTGGGATGTTAACACGCAAATTTAATCAGAATGGAAACCATATTATCAACAACAATATTACTTAAAAAAGCATACGAATTATTGGTTACTGCAAAATCTTTAACCGAATTATACGAAGAAAATAAAGCTGTAACAAGCAAATATGTACACGCAACTGCGCGTGGACACGAAGCAATTCAAATTGCAACAGGATTACAATTATTACCACAAGATTACTTAAGTGCATATTACCGAGACGATGCAATGTTATTATCAATAGGAATAACACCTTATGAATTGATGTTGCAATTATTGGCAAAACGTGATGATATTTTTTCTGGAGGAAGAACGTATTATTCTCATCCTAGTTTGCGTCGTGATAATATGCCAAAAATTCCGCATCAAAGTAGTGCAACTGGAATGCAAGCGATTCCAACAACAGGAATTGCGATGGGAATGCAATACAAAGAGTTAGAAGGTCTTTGTGACGAAAAAGTAAAACCAATTTCGGTTTGTTCGTTAGGAGATGCGTCTTGTACAGAAGGCGAAGTGGCAGAAGCTTTCCAAATGGCAGCTTTGAAACAATTACCAATTTTATATTTGGTTCAAGATAATGAATGGGATATTTCGGCATCGGCAGATGAAATTCGTGCGCAGGATATTTCTCATTATGCGAAAGGTTTCAATGGTTTGGAAGTTTTTGTGGTTGATGGAACAGATTTCTTGGCTTCTTATGAAACGGTTCAACGTGCAATTGAAATTATTCGTACAGAACGTCGTCCGATTTTAGTTCATGCAAAAGTTCCTTTATTGAATCATCATACATCTGGCGTTCGTAAAGAATGGTACAGAGATGATTTGGAGGAAGCACAATCTCGTGATCCTTATGATAAATTAAAAAATACGTTATTAAATGAAGGTTTCGATGAAAATGATTTAATCGAAATTGAGAATAAGATAAGAGAACAAGTACAGACTGAATATCAAGAAGCCTTAAAAGCAGAAGATCCTCGTCCTGAAGATTTATATACGCATGTTTTTGCGTCAACACCGATTACAGAAGAAAAAGGAAATCGTTCTCCAGAAGGAAAAGAAAAAACAGTAATGGTAGATTCTGCATTGTTTGCGATTCGTGAATTAATGGCAGAGCATCCAGAAGCTTTATTATATGGACAAGATGTTGGGTTGCGTTTAGGTGGAGTTTTTCGTGAAGCGGCAACTTTAGCAAAACAATATGGTAAAAATCGTGTATTTAACACACCAATTCAAGAAGCGTTTATAATTGGATCTACAGTTGGAATGTCTGCAGCTGGCTTAAAACCAATTGTTGAGGTGCAATTTGCAGATTATATTTGGCCAGGTCTTAATCAATTGTTTACAGAAGTGGCGCGTTCTAATTATTTATCAAACGGTAAATGGCCAGTTTCGATGATTTTACGTGTACCAATTGGTGCGTACGGAAGCGGAGGTCCTTATCATTCAAGTTCAGTAGAAAGTGTTTTGACGAATATCAAAGGAATTAAAATTGCATATCCATCTACTGGAGCGGATTTGAAAGGCTTGATGAAAGCAGCATATTATGATCCAAATCCTGTGGTAATGTTAGAACACAAAGGGTTGTATTGGAGTAAAATAAAAGGAACAGAAGATGCGGCGACTGTTGAGCCAGACGAAGATTATGTATTGCCTTTTGGTAAAGCACGTGAAGTTTTAACAGCTGAATCTTCTCAAAATCATAATTCTGTTTCAATTATTACATACGGAATGGGAGTGTATTGGGCGAAACAAGCGGCAAAAGATTTTCCTAATCAAGTCGAAATTATTGATTTAAGAACTTTAGTTCCGTTAGACGAGGAGTCAATCTTTAATAGTGTAAAAAAACACAATCGTTGTATTGTTTTGACAGAAGAAGCGAAGCAAAACTCTTTTGCACAGAGCATTGCAGGCTTAATTAATGAAGAATGTTTTGAGTACTTAGATGCTCCAATTCGTGTGTTAGGAGCACAAGATATGCCAGCAATTCCATTAAATTCCACTTTAGAAGCAGAAATGTTACCAAATGCTGAAAAATTAAAAACATTGATTAATAGTATTTTATCCTATTAAAAAGGCAATAATTAATAATAATTGTATTTTTTACACTAAAAAAACTAACGTTTGTTAGTTTTTTTGTTTTTTTTGATTAAATTTGTTATTATCAAAAATCAAAATCTGCAAAAATTATGATATTTAATCCCGAGATAGAACAAATGCCAATTGAAAAATTGCGCGTTCTTCAAAACGAAAGACTTCAAAACATGTTACAAAAAGTGTATAACAGAGTACCTTTTTACAAAGAAGCATTTGATGCAGCTGGAATAAAGCCAGAAGACATCAAAGGTGTTGAAGATCTACACAAATTACCTTTCACCAAAAAAACACATTTAAGAGAGAACTATCCGTTCGGATTATTTGCAGAACCAAAGAGCAACGTAATCCGTTTACATTGTTCAAGCGGCACAACAGGAAAACCAACTGTTGTAGGTTATACCAAAAACGACATCGAATTATTTTCAGAAGTAGTAGCACGTTCTTTAGCAGCTTCTGGATGCGAACCAGGAATGACATTACAAAATGCCTATGGTTATGGTTTGTTTACAGGAGGTTTGGGATTACATTATGGAGCAGAAAAATTAGGAATGACAGTTGTTCCTATTTCTGGTGGAAATACTGAAAAACAAATCATGTTGTTGAAAGATTTTCAAGCTGATGCTATTTGTGCAACACCATCGTATGCATTAACAGTAGCAGAGGAAATCAAAAAAAGAGGAGAATCGTTAGAAAGCTTAAACCTTAAGTTTGCGATTTTAGGATCAGAACCTTGGTCAGAAGCATTACGTCAAGAAGTAGAAGGAAGTTTAAACATCAAAGCGTCTAATATCTATGGATTGAGCGAAATTATCGGACCTGGTGTGTCTAACGAAGATTACGAAGAGCAAGGAACAGGATCTTACATTTGGGAAGATCATTTCTTTCCAGAAATTGTAGACGAGAAAACAGGTGAGCCTGTACCTTACGGACAACCTGGAGTTTTAGTGATTACAACGTTAACAAAAGAAGCTTTACCATTGGTGCGTTATTGGACTGGAGATATTACAACCCTTACGTACGAACATTCTAAGAAAAGAACACATATCAAAATGGGACCGATTATTGGTCGTGCAGATGATATGATGATTATTAGAGGTGTAAATTTCTTTCACACGCAAATCGCTGATTTTATTCCAGAATTCCCAGAATTATCACCAAATTATCAAGTAGTTTTAACAAAACCTAAAAATATGGATGCTGTAGAAGTTGGATTTGAAATTAATCCTGACTATTTTGCAAGCCAAGGTTTCACTTGTGATAATTTGAACGACGAATCTAATCATGCATGTTGCAAATTAATCTCTAACATTCACAAAAAGATTAGAGACAATATTGGATTAGGAATGAATGTTAAATTGTATCAAGTTGATGGACTTCCGAAAAGTGAAGGAGGAAAATTAAACCGAATCATCGATAACAGACATTTATAAATATATGCCTAAACAAAGTAAAAAAGAACTGATTATTCAAGAAGCTGCATTAATCTTTAAACAAAAAGGATATTCGGCTACATCAATGCGCGAACTGGCTGAAAAAGTTGGAATGGAAGCGGCAAGTTTATACAATCACATTCGTTCGAAAGACGAAATTTTAGAAGAGATTTGTTTTAAAGTTGCCAATCAATATGTTTCTCACATTAGTTCGATTGAAGATACTGACGAATCAAATGTTCAGAAATTGAGAGATTTAATTCAATTACACGTCAGAATGATTATTGATGAGCCAAACGAAGTTTCTGTTGCAAATAATGATTGGAAAAATCTTTCGGATACGAAAAAAGAATTGTACAAAACAATTCGAAAAGGATACGAAAAAAGAATCGCTAATCTTATTAAAGCAGGAATTGCAGCAGGCGAATTTAAAGACTTGAATGTTTCGGTTGCTTTATTTACTTTATTATCATCATTACGTTGGATAGAATTGTGGTACAAACCTGGACGAGATATCTCACCAGAGCAATTAGAAAATGACTTAATGACACTATTAATTAACGGATTTCAAAAATAATATGGCTATAAATTTTCACCAATTACGCGTTAAAAATGTAAAAAAGGAAACACCAGATTGTGTATCCGTTACATTTGAAGTGCCAGAAGAATTAAACCAAGAATTCAAATTCAAACATGGTCAATATTTAACGTTCAAAAATCTTCACAATAACGAAGAAATTAGACGTTCTTACTCAATTTGTTCAAGTCCTTTGGATAATGAATTAAGAGTTGCTGTAAAGAAAATTGAGGATGGAATTTTCTCGACATTTGTTAACGATACAATCAAAGTTGGCGATGTTCTTGATGTAATGACTCCACAAGGAAATTTCTTTACAGAAGTACACGAAGACAACAAAAAATTATATGTAGGAATTGTGGCGGGATCAGGAATTACACCAGTACTTTCGATTATCAAAACAGTTCTACAAACAGAACCTAACAGTCAATTTGTGCTGTTATATGGAAACAGAAACAAAGGTTCGATTATTTTTAAAGAAGAAATTGAAGCATTAAAAAATAGATACATGGAACGCATTAGCGTTTACAATATCTTGAGTCGCGAAACGGCTGATGCTGAGATTTTGAGTGGTCGTATTGATAAAGCAAAAATTGAATATTTCTTGCAAAATATCATCGATCCAAAAGAAGTAAGCGAAGTTTTCCTTTGTGGACCAGAAGAAATGATTTTAAGCGGTCGTGACGCTTTTGTAGAAGCAGGAGTTGATGCAAAACATTTGCATTTCGAGTTATTCTATAGTGCATCTGCAGAAGCGAAAAAGGTAGAGCGTCAAAAAGCTGTAAAACAATCAGATGACACAATGAGTAAAGTTACCATCAAATTAGATGCAACAGCTTTACAGATTGATTTGGGTTACAATGGCGACACAATCTTAGATGCGGCTTTACAAAACGGAGCTGATTTACCTTATGCTTGTAAAGGTGGTGTTTGCGCAACTTGTAAGTGTAAAGTAGAGAAGGGTGAGGTAGAAATGGACATCAACTACTCACTTGAGCCAGATGAATTAGAAAGAGGATTTGTATTAGCGTGTCAAGCGCATCCTCGTTCTGCAGAAGTAGTGGTAGATTTTGATGCCAAATAATCAACTTTAAAAACGTTTAGAAATGAGTGCAAAAGAAATTGATTTTCAAGAAATCTTCGATAATAAGATTGAAAATGAAGTTCGTATCGAACCAAAAGACTGGATGCCAGATGCATACCGTAAAACATTAATCAGACAAATCTCTCAACATGCTCACTCAGAAATTGTTGGAATGTTACCAGAAGCAAACTGGATTACAAGAGCGCCTTCGTTAAATAGAAAGAAAATTTTGTTAGCGAAAGTTCAAGACGAAGCTGGTCACGGATTATATTTATACTGTGCTGCTGAAACGTTAGGTGTTTCTCGTATTCAAACATTAAATGACTTACATTCAGGTAAAGCAAAATATTCATCAATCTTCAATTATCCAACCCTTACTTGGGCAGATATCGGAATGATTGGTTGGTTGGTAGATGGAGCTGCGATTCTGAATCAAGTTCCATTATGTAGAACTTCTTACGGACCTTATGCTCGTGCAATGGTGCGTGTTTGTAAAGAAGAATCTTTCCACCAAAGACAAGGTTATGAAGCATTAGTGGTATTATCAAAAGGAACACCAGAACAAAAAGCGATGTTGCAAGATGCAATGAATCGTTGGTGGTGGCCTACATTAATGATGTTTGGACCAAAAGACGAAGAATCATCAAACTCAGAATTATCAATGAAATGGAGAATCAAACGTTTCTCGAATGACGAATTACGTCAACGTTTCGTAGATATTTCTATTCCTCAAGCCGAATATTTAGGATTAACTATTCCAGATCCAGATCTAAAATTCAACGAAGAAACAGGGCACTACGAATTCGGAGAAATTGATTGGGAAGAATTCTGGAATGTTGTGAAAGGAAACGGTAAATGTAACAAACAACGTTTGGATGCTCGCCGTAACGCACACAACGAAGGAGCTTGGGTTCGTGATGCAGCAACAGCTTACCACGAAAAAAGAAAACAAAGAGAATTAGAAAAAGAACAACGCAAAAACGCATAAAAAGATGGAAAATAGAGATTGGCCTTTATGGGAAGTATTCATTAGAAGTAAACAAGGGTTAGACCATAAACACGTTGGGAGCTTACATGCTGCTGATGCTACAATGGCACTAGAAAATGCACGCGATGTATATACACGTCGTTTAGAAGGTGTAAGTATTTGGGTGGTAGAATCTGCTAATATCCATGCTTCTAATCCTGATGAAGCAGAACAATTTTTTGACCCTGCAGAAGACAAAGTTTACCGTCATCCAACTTTTTATGATGTACCAGAAGAAATTAAAAACATGTAATTTATGACAAGTACAGTTTATCAAAACAATCAAAATTACATCGATTTTATCTTGCATTTAGCGGATACAAATCTAATTTTGGCGCAACGTTTATGCGAATGGTGTGGTCATGGTCCAATTTTAGAACAAGACATTGCAATGTCTAATATGGCGTTGGATCTATTAGGTCAAACTTCTAATTATTATGACTATGCTGCGGAAATGATCGGGAATGGAGCAACTGAAGATACGTTAGCAATGTTACGTGAAGAGCGTGAATATAAAAACTTATTGTTGGTTGAATTACCAAACGGACATTTCGGAGATACGGTTGCACGTCAATTCTTTTATGATTCTTACCATGCGTTATTGTTAGAACAATTCTTGAAAGTAAAAGATCTTAAATTACAAGCCATCGCTGAAAAATCATTGAAAGAAGTAAAATATCACTTAAAATGGTCATCAGAATGGATGATTCGTTTAGGTGATGGAACACAAGAATCTCACGATAAAATTCAGGAAGCTGTAAACAATATTTTACCTTATGTAAAAGAAGCGTTTTTATTAGCGCCTTACCAAAAAGCTTTAGTTGAAGAAGGATTAATTTCAAGTCCAGAAGAATTTCAAACAACTTGGTTCGCAAATGTAAAAGCAATTTTAGACGAAGCTACAATCGAAGCTGATGTAGAAAATGCATTTGTACAAAAAGGAGGTAAAGAAGGTGTTCATACAGAGCATTTAGGATTTATCTTAACAGATTTACAATATTTACAAAGAACTTATCCTAATTCGCAATGGTAACCGAAAAAGAAATTTGGCAATACATGGAGGAAGTCGCTGATCCAGAAATTCCTGTGATTAGTGTAATCGATCTTGGTGTTGTGCGTAAAATTGAATTAATTGACGAACAAAGTGTCAATGTTACAATTACGCCAACATATTCAGGATGTCCTGCTATGAGTGCAATTTCAATTTCTGTTCGTTTAAAATTAATCGAAAAAGGATTCAAAAATATCAATGTCATTAATCAGTTGAGCCCTTCATGGTCAACTGATTGGATGACAGAAGAAGGAAAGCAAAAAATGAAGGCTTATGGAATTGCACCGCCAACCAAAAATCCTTCGTCTGATGCGCTTTTTTCGGATGAACAAAATGTAGAATGTCCACAATGTGGCTCTACAGATACCAGACTTATCAGTCAATTTGGTTCTACGGCCTGCAAAGCTATGTATCAATGCAATAGCTGCCACGAACCATTTGATTATTTCAAATGTCATCACTAAAAAATTATGGAAAATTCAACATCAATCCTATACACACAAGAGGGAGGAATTGCTACGATTACGTTGAATCGTCCTTCTGTTTTTAACAGTTTTAATCAGGAAATGATTAAATCTCTTCAACATCACTTGGATGTTGCAGCTCAAGATGTTTCTGTTCGTGCAGTGGTTTTAACTGGAACGGGGAAAGCATTCTGCGCTGGTCAAGATTTAGGCGAAGTTTTAGAAGAAAAAGAAATCGACTTCAATAAAATCGTTCAAGAAAATTACAATCCATTGGTTCTTAAAATTAGAAACATGGACAAACCAGTTGTTGCTGCTGTAAACGGTGTTGCTGCCGGTGCAGGAGCAAATTTAGCTTTGGCTTGTGACATTGTTGTCGCGAAAGAATCGACAAATTTTATTCAAGCTTTTTCTAAAATTGGTTTAATTCCAGATTGTGGAGGAACTTATTTCTTACCTCGTTTAATTGGACTTCAAAAAGCAACTGCTTTAATGATGCTGGCGGATAAAGTTTCGGCGGCTCAAGCTAAAGAAATCGGAATGATTTATGAGTTTTTTGCTGATGATATTTTCGATACTGAAGTTGCAAAGATTGCAGATAAATTAGCCAATCTTCCAACAAAAGGTTTGGCTTATACAAAGAAATTATTGAATCAAACATTTAATAATTCAATCGAAGAACAATTAATTCAAGAAGGATTATTTCAAGCTAAATCAGGGAATACATCGGATTATCAAGAAGGTGTAGACGCATTTATCGAGAAAAGAAATCCAGTTTTTAAAGGCGAGTAAGAAATGAAAAAAATAGGAATTATTGGTGGTGGAGCAATGGGTTCTGGAATTGCGCAAGTTTTTGCTCAATCTGGTCATTCTGTTGTTTTATATGACACAAATAAAGAAGCTTTAGATCGTTCTAAACAAAACTTAGCGAAGACTTTCGAGAAGTTAGTGGCGAAAGAAAAATATACTGCTGAAAAAGCACAAGAAATTCAAAACAAGATCGAATATGCAGATAGTTTAACAGCTTTTGCATCAATCGATTTAATGATTGAAGCAATTATTGAAAACTTAGATATCAAAAAATCAGTTTTCAAACAAGTGGAAGAAATCGTTTCTGACGAATGTATTTTAGCGTCAAACACTTCTTCTTTATCAATTGCATCAATTGCATCTGCGTGTTCAAAACCAGAACGTGTAATCGGAATTCACTTTTTCAATCCAGCACCATTAATGGCTTTGGTAGAAATTATTCCAGCTGTGCAAACACGCGAAGGATTAGCAGACGAAGTAAAAGCATTAATTCAATCTGTTGGTAAATTACCAGTCATCACAAAAGATACACCAGGATTTATTGTAAATCGTGTGGCTCGTCCATTCTACAGCGAATCGATTCGTTTATTAGAAGAAGGCGTAGCCGATGCAGAAACAATCGATTTTGCAATGACTTCTGTTGGAGGTTTCCGTATGGGACCTTTCGAATTAATGGATTTTATCGGTCATGATGTGAATTATCGTGTAACCGAATCTGTTTTCGAATCATTCTTTTATGATCCTCGTTTCAAACCATCTTTTTCTCAAAAACGTTTATTCGAAGCGGGATATTACGGACGTAAATCTGGTCGTGGATTCTACAATTATGCAGAAGGAGTGGAGAAAAAAGCACCATCTCAAGATCAAGCTTTATTAGAAAAAATCTACAAACGCGTTTTAGTGATGTTAATCAACGAAGCAGCTGATGCTTTATTTTTAAACATTGCAAACCGTGAAGATTTAGATACAGCGATGACAAAAGGTGTAAATTATCCAAAAGGATTATTGAAATGGGCGGATGAATATGGTTTGGAAAAAGTACAAGACGATTTAGATGAATTGTACAATTATTACCACGAAGACCGTTATCGTTTAAGTCCAATTATCAGAAATTACGTCAAAGAAAACAAAACATTCTACTAAAAAAATATCAAAACATGGAACCACAAAAGTTATTAAATGCAATGCTTGATCACGATAAATTTAGTGAATGGTTAGGTTTAGAAGTAATTGAAGTTAGAGAAGGATATGCAAAATTACAAGCAGCAATTCGTCCAGAAATGATGAACGGAGTAGGTTCTGTTCACGGAGGCGTTACTTTTGCGATGGCAGATTCTGCGTTTGCTTTTTCGTGCAATATGTACAATAATATTTCAGTTGCTTTAGATGTTCATATTTCATTTACGAAAGCTGGACACGAAGGTGATGTATTTACAATCGAATCGCAAGAAGTTTCTTCGACAAAAAGAACAGGTATTTACGATATCAAAGTTACGAATCAAAACAATGAGTTAATTGCTTTATTTAAAGGAACTTGTTTCAGAACAGGTAAACCTTTGATTGAAGAGTAAAATGTTATAAGTTCTACGTTATAAGTTCTTTGAACGTTAAGCGTAAAACGTATCACGTAAAACGTATAAAAATGAACCAAACATATATTATAGATGGAGTTAGAACTCCAATTGGTAAATTAAAAGGTGGATTATCAGCTGTTCGTCCAGACGATATGGGCGCAATGGTAATCGCCGAATTATTAAAAAGAAATCCATCAATCGATCCTGCTGCATTTTACGATGTAATTTTAGGAAATGCAAATCAAGCAGGAGAGGATAACCGTAATATTGCACGTATGTCGGCTTTGTTATCAGGATTACCTTATACAGTTCCGGGTGAAACGGTAAACCGTTTATGTTCTTCTGGATTATCGGCTGCAATTGCTGCATCAAGAGCAATTCAAGTTGGTGATGCACAATTAATGATTTCTGGTGGAGCAGAATCGATGACACGTGCCCCTTTAGTAGTTTCTAAATCAGCTTCTCCATTTGGTGGTGATGCGCAAATTTATGATTCAACTTTTGGTTGGCGTTTTATCAACCCTAAAATGAAAGAAATGTGGGGTGTTGATGGAATGGGAAATACAGCAGAAAATTTGGCGGAGCGTGATAATATTTCGCGTGAAGATCAAGATTTATTTGCCGTTTGGTCGCAACAAAAAACGGCTGCTGCACAAGCTAATGGACGTTTAGCGAAAGAGATTGTTCCTGTTATTATTCCACAACGTAAAGGTGATGCAATCATTTTTGATACTGATGAATTCCCAAAGAATAATACAACTATGGAGATTTTATCAAAGTTACGTCCAGCTTTCAAAGCAGATGGTACAGTAACTGCTGGTAATGCATCTGGTCTTAATGATGGTGCAGCTGCTAATATTTTAGCTTCAGAACAAGCGATTAAAGATTTTGGTTTAACACCAATGGCTCGTATTGTTTCTTCTGGTGTTGCAGGTGTTGAGCCTCGTATCATGGGGATTGGTCCAGTTAATGCAACGAAAATTGCGTTAGAAAAAGCTGGTTTAACAATGAATGATATTGATATTATCGAATTAAACGAAGCTTTCGCAGCACAGTCTTTAGCATGTACGCGTGCCTTAGGTTTAGCGGATAACGATTCTCGTATTAATCCAAATGGTGGAGCAATTGCTTTAGGACATCCACTTGGAATGTCTGGAGCTCGTATCTTAAATTCTGCAGCTTACGAATTACAAGCAACAGGAAAACGTTATGCATTAGTTACAATGTGTATCGGTTTAGGGCAAGGTTATGCCGTAATTATTGAAAGAGCATAAAATAGATTTTAGTATTGAGAAATTAGATCTTAGAAATGTTGAACTTGTTTCATCATCATATCAATTTAATGAGATTCTGAAATGAATTCAGGATGACAATTAAACAAAATCTCATTACTCAATACTACTATCTCAAATCTATAAATTATGATTTACGAATTCAAAGGATATAAACCCGTTGTTCATCCAACAGCTTTTATTCATCCACAGGCAGTGGTAACAGGAAATGTGATTATCGGGAAAGATGTATATATCGGTCCAGGTTGTGCATTACGTGGTGATTGGGGACAAATTATTATCGAAGATAATTGTAATGTACAAGAAAATTGTACGATTCATATGTTTCCGGGAACTACTGTTCGATTAAAAGAAAAAGCACATATTGGTCACGGAGCAATTATTCACGGCGCAACAATTGGTCGTAATTGTATGGTAGGGATGAATGCCGTTGTAATGGATAATGTTGTAGTGGAGGACGAATGTATCGTTGGTGCTTTAACATTTATAAAAGCTGATACGCATATTCCGACAAGAAGTGTTGTGGTTGGAAATCCTGCCAAAATCGTAAAACAAGTTTCGGATCAAATGATAGAATGGAAAGATCAAGGTACTCAACAATATATGCAATTACCAAGTGATTGTCATGAGAGTTTGAAAGCTTGTGAACCATTAACAGAAGTTCCAGATTATTATTACGAGTCAATGGCAAGTAATTACAAGACTTGGAACGAAACAAAGTAAAACGGATTTCGAAATTCGAATTTCGTTGAACGTATAATAAAATACACAAACAACATAAAAATGGCTAAACAATTGGAAAATTATGCTTTAGGACAATGGACAAAAGGTTCGTCTGAAGGGCAAATGTTATATAACGCCATCAATGGCGAAGAAATAGGAACTGCATCATCAGCTGGATTAGATTTCGGTGCGATGATGGATTATGCACGTACAGTTGGTGGACCAGTTTTACGTAAAATGACGTTCCAAGAAAGAGGTTTAATGTTGAAAAAATTAGCCTTATACTTAATGGATCGTAAAGAAGAATTTTACACAGTATCTTGGGCAACAGGAGCAACACGTGCAGATTCTTGGGTTGATATTGAAGGAGGAATTGGGAACTTATTTGCCAATGCATCTTTACGCCGTCAATTCGGAGATCAACCATTTTATGTGGAAGGTGAAACGCATAAATTATCAAAAAATGGAACATTCTTAGGTACACATATTTTAACACCAAAACGAGGTGTTGCAATTCATATTAATGCATTCAATTTTCCAGTTTGGGGAATGTTAGAAAAAGTTGCGGTTAACTTATTGGCTGGAGTTCCCGCTATCGTAAAACCTGCGACAATCACATCTTTCTTAACGGAAACTGTTGTTCGTGCAATCATCGAATCTGGAATTTTACCTGACGGTGCTTTACAATTAATCACAGGTTCTGCAAACGGAATTTTAGATAATGTTGAGTCAGAAGATGTTGTAACATTTACAGGTTCTGCTTGGACAGGACAAATGTTAAAAGCGCATCCAAGAATTACTTCAGAAGGTGTACCATTCAATTTAGAAGCTGACTCTTTGAACGCTTGTGTTTTAGGAGAAGATGTACAAGTTGGATCAGCAGAGTTTGATATTTTCATTAAAGAGGTTACGCGTGAAATGACAACAAAAGCAGGGCAAAAGTGTACTGCGGTTCGTCGTGCGTTGGTTCCAGCTCATTTGGTTGAGGATGTACAAATTGCTTTAGGACAACGTTTGGCAACGACTACAATTGGAGACCCAAATGTGGAAGGTGTTCGTATGGGAGCTTTGGCGGGAGCAGCGCAAGTTAAAGAAGTTCGTGAGAAAGTAGAAGAATTAGCTAACTCGCAAGAAATTATTTTTGGAAACTTAGATAATTTCGAAGTGAAAGGTGCTGATAAAAACAAAGGTTCTTTCATTTCTCCAATTTTATTTTTAAACAACGATCCATTCAATAAAACTGATGTTCACAACATCGAAGCTTTTGGACCAGTTTCTACAATTATTCCTTACCACGGAACTGCTGAAGCAATTGAGTTAGTTCGTATGGGGAAAGGATCTTTAGTTTGTTCGATTGTTACTGCTGATAATGATATCGCTACAGAATTTGTATTAAATGCAGGTTCTTTACACGGGCGTATCGTAATTTTAGATGCTGAATGTATCAAAGAATCAACAGGTCACGGATCACCACTTCCATTATTAGTTCACGGAGGTCCAGGTCGTGCAGGTGGAGGAGAAGAAATGGGAGGGAAGCGTGGTGTATTACACTATATGCAACGTACAGCAATCCAAGGTTCTCCAAATAAATTGACGGCAGTTACGCAACAATACCAATACGGAGCAGATTATATCGAAGAAGATAAACATCCATTCGCGAAATATTTTGAAGAAGTAAAAGTTGGTGATACATTAATCACAGCGAAACATACGATTCAACAATCAGATATTAATGCATTTGCAGCTTTATCTGGCGATAATTTCTATGCTCACGTTGATGCAACTTCTTTGGAAGGAACTATTTTTGAACGTAATGTTGCACACGGATACTATTTATTATCTAAAGCAGCTGGTTTATTCGTTTTAGCTAAAAAAGGTCCTGTTTTGTTAAACTATGGTTTAGATGAATGTCGTTTTGTGAAGCCTGTTTATCCAGGTTCTACAATTGGAGTTCGTTTTACATGTAAAGAAAAAATCGATCAAGAGAAAAAAGACGAAAACGATGTGGCAAAAGGAATTGTTCGTTGGTTGGTTGATATTTACGACGAAACAGGAGAAACAGTTGGTATTGCAACGATCTTAACAATGGTTAAAAAATTAAATCAAGATTAATTTATTTAGATAATGTGATAATTTGTTAATTAGCTAATAATTTTCAAATTATCACATTAACATATATTCAAATTACTATGAAAGCTTACGTAAAATCAGATATACAAAACGGAATTGGTACAATTGAATTCTTTCATCCACAAAGTAATTCAATGCCAGGTTCTCAATTAAGAAATTTAGCAACTGAAATTGAAAAATTAGGAAACGATGACGAAGTAAAAGTTATTGTTTTGAGAAGTGCTGGAGATAGAACATTTTGTGCTGGTGCATCTTTTGACGAATTAATTTCAATCAAAGATCGTGAAACAGGATTAGAATTTTTCTCTGGATTTGCACACGTTATTAATGCGATTCGCAAAGCACCAAAATTTGTTTTAGCTCGTATTCAGGGAAAAGCAGTTGGCGGTGGTGTTGGAATTGCATCGGCAGCAGATTATACTTTTGCAACAGAATTTGCATCTGTAAAATTATCAGAATTGGCTGTAGGTATCGGACCATTTGTAGTTGGACCAGCAGTAGAACGTAAAGTTGGAAATTCTGCTTTTACACAAATGGCGATTAATGCAACTGAATTTCAATCAGCTGATTGGGCGAAAGAAAAAGGTTTGTATGCAGAAGTTTTTGCAAATGCAGTTGAAATGGACGAAGGAATCGATATTTTAGCTAAAAAATTAGCCAATTCAAATCCAGAAGCTATGAAATATTTAAAACGTGTTGCGTGGGAAGGAACAGAAAATTGGGACGAATTATTAATTGATCGTGCAAAAATTTCGGGTGAATTAGTTTTATCGGAATTTACGATTAACGCGATTAACAAATTCAAAGCAAAATAAAAGACAACTGTAGTTTATATAAGAAATCCACTTCATTTGAAGTGGATTTTTTTATAGTAAAGATCACTAATGATTTATAAATTTTCTATAAATTAGTTAAAAATGAAAACTCATGAAATATTTATTACTTCTTAGTTTATTTTTAAGTATATATGGATTTAGTCAGAATGACTTAAAACATCTTAGTACGAATTACGGGAAGTTTATTATAAATGATAAATACTTTTCTAAGAGTGATAGTATTTATGTAAGTGAAGTTTTTAATTATTTAGATGAAAATCCAGATTTAATTGAAGAAGTTCTTTTCATTAATTCAAAAGATTTGCATTAAAATAAACTTAATGCAACTGTAAAGATTAAATATACTCCAAAAACAAAGGTTTATAAATTGATTGCAAAAGAAGATAATTCGGAAATTGATTTTGCTTCAATAAAATGTTTGAATTCAATGAATTTTGAATGTTATAATGATTTTCAAGATAATAAATTAAAAGTAAAGAAAGGAAAAAATACTGTTTATCATTTTGTTGCTCAATTTAAAGGAGAATCATTTACTGGAAAATTCAAGGACTTTCATGATTTAATGATAATTGAAGTAAAAGATAAAATAATACAAAGTGGTTATCATCTTACCAAAGAATGGGCTGAATTACCATTGGGTTCAGATTTATATAAAGTCAGTGCTAAAAATATTGTTTTGGTAGATTCTTTACCAATCTCATTATTGAATTTTAAGCAAATTGATGACAATTCTTTATTAATTGACGAGGGCTACATTGAGATTAAGAATTAATTTTTATAGTTTTACAATTTAAAATACTCATCTTTATAATATTTACTTTTCTTTACATATAAAATATCTTTTTCTGAATTGAGAATTAGATTGAAACGTTTGATCAAATCGCCTCCCATAATATTTTTGTGTTGAATTTTTATTGTGCTATCAAAAAATGACATAGGTACATTTTTGAATGTTTGATTTGCTAATTCGAAATTTGGTAAAATTGATTTTTTGGAAAGAATTACATTTCCAGCAGCATCACTTAGTTTAGAGTCTCCAATAATTTCAAATTTTTCTAATAATTTATATTCTTTTGCAAAATCATCTGAAATCATCAAAGCACCAGAAAAACCTGTGTGTATCATAAATTCTGTTTCAACCGGTTTTTTGTCAATGAATGGAAAAGCTTTTATATACAGCGTTTCTTGAGAATATCTCGAATTTAATTTTGTATACTTTTTTAGTTTGCTAGGAGCTATATCATAGACAAATAATTTATTCACATCAAAATTGATTTCTAAATATTTTCCTTCGAAAAACTTCAAACCAATTTTCCCATCACTCTCATGTCCAGATTGTTTATCGATAAAAATCGGAATTTTGCTAAACCCTTCATTACCAAATTTAATTACATTGTTTTGACTCATTTTCATATCCGAATATCCCACCCAAGATGTCACATTGTTTAAAGTATCAGAAATCGAAATCGATTTCATTTTTTTATATGAATCTTCAATAATCGTAATATAATCAGAACCTGTATGTAACATCAATTGCACCGTATCTTTTTGATTGATGATAACTGGCACTAAAATATTATTGTATTTTGTTAATTGAAATGGAATCTCTTTTACCATATTCTGCCCGAAAATTACAATTGAAATAATAGTAAAAAGTAATGTGAAAATTGTCTTTTTCATTTAGTTGTATTGTTTCTTTAAAAGTAAACTAATTTGTAGTAACGATTAATATACTATAATTAAAAATTTTCCTTTTAAATTTGCGCTATGGGAGTAGCTGAATTATTATTAAAACGTAAACAAGAATTGATTGAAAAGAACAAAACTGAAGGTTTAGCTTTTCGAGAAGAGTATAAATTGAAAGAAGGTGTAACCGAAACCGAAAGTGGATTATTGTACGAAGTAATCACAATGGGAGAAGGAGTGAAACCAACTTTGTCAGATACCGTTTTGTGTCATTATCATGGAACAAATATCAATGGAGAAGTTTTTGATAGTTCGGTTCTACGCAAGAAACCTGCTGCTTTTCCTTTGGAAAATGTAATAAAAGGTTGGGCAGAAGGAGTGCAATTAATGCCTGTCGGAAGCAAATTTAGGTTCGTTGTTAAACCAGAAATAGGTTACAAAGATCGTGAAATTTCTAAAGAATTAGGACCTTATTCTACTATGATTTTCGAAGTAGAATTGATGGGGATTTTATAAAAATCAAAAAGATGTCTGCAAAGACATCTTTTTTGTTATTCAAACACTTCGCAATGAATAATATTATGTGAAGTTCCTACAAATTCGATTAACCAATTTTCTGTTGTTTTTTCGATACGATCTTCGTCTTTCCAAATTTGATAATCAAATGAAATCGGAATCGAAACGAATTTACTTTTCGGATGCGAGGCAAGTTCACTCAAATCTTCTTCTATTTTTTGTTCCATTTCAAACAAATCTTTTGGCTTTGATTTATGAAAACTATAATAATCAATCGCGATCAATTCTAACACAATTTTATCGTTTGTAAATGTTTTTGCAAAATCAAATATCGTCTGAAAAACATCATTCAATGTATGTTTGTGGAACAAATGATGTTGCTCAAAATATTGTCCTAATCCCATTAAAAAATCAAAAATAGAATACTTTTGTGCAATATATTTCAACGTTTCGGGTGTTCTTGGTTTGTTCCAATAAATCTCCAAAGCATTTTCTAAAGCCGTAATATTTTCTAAATCTTTTTCACTTAAAAAATCACTTTTTATAATTTGATACGGAGGTAATTGATCAAAATGATAGCCATAATTCTCGTATTTTTGACGAACTGGCGTTCCTTTCAAAAATTTCAAAAAACCTAATTGTAATTCGGGTGGATAAAGCTTGAAAGTTTCTTCGAAACTAAACTTCAAATCATCAATATACTCTAAAGGCAAACCAACAATCAAATCCAAATGCATTTCAATTCTGTCTTTTAATTGATTGATGACATTTGATGTTTTCTCAAAATTTTGTTTGCGCGAAACCTCTCGATTACTTTGTTGATTAACGGTTTGAATCCCAATTTCGAAACGAAAAAGATTTTTCGGAACTTTTTCGTTGATGAATTTAATAATATCTGGATGAACAATATCGGCTGTAATCTCGAACTGAAAAACATTTCCTTCACGATAATGATCCAAAATAAATTGAAACAATTCAATTGTAAAATCACGTTTTATGTTAAATGTACGATCCAAAAATTTGATAGTTTTCCCATGTTTCATCAAATACAACAAATTTTCTTTGATGGTTTCCATCGGCAAATAGCGCATTTTATTGTCTAAACTTGCCAAGCAAAACTCACATTTATAAGGACATCCACGAGAAGTTTCGATGTAACAAACCTTCTTTTCCAAATCCGCTGGATTATCGTATTGATAAGGATTTCTACCTTTTAATCGTTTGATATCAAACTGAATATTTTGCGCATTGAAAACAACTTTGTTCTCTTTCTTGTAAACTAAATTCGGTACATTTTCTATTGATGGATAGTTAGCAACAAATTCTTCGAACGGAATTTCTCCTTCACCTACAATAATATAGTCGATATAATTATTTGCAATCACATCATCATATTCGTAACTAACTTCTGGTCCTCCCAACAAAATTTTAGTTTCAGGAGAAATTTGTTTGATACGTTTACAAACTTCTAACGTCTGCGTAATATTCCAAATGTAGCAACTAAAACAGATAATATCGTATTTAGCACATTTTTCTGCAACTTCATCAAAGTCAGATTTAATCGTGAATTCTTTCCAAAAAATATTTCCTCGATGATGATTCAAATCGTACAAAATACGAATCGCCAAATTGAGATGAATATATTTTGCGTTTAAAGTCGTTAATAAAATTGATGGTTGCATAATTTATAATTGAGGTACAAAAATAATAATTAAAAACCAATCGCTGTACCGCCCAAAGAAACACTTGTTTTGTTATATTTCGTAGGCGTTTTTTTCTTTTTCACTTTGATTGAAAAAATAACAGGTTCTAATGGTAATTCGTTTTTCGTTTCAACATTACTAATTTTCATGACTTTGTCTAAGCCTTTTGTAATTTCTCCAAAAACTGTAAAATCATGATCTAAACGAGGCTGACCACCATTTTTCAAATACTCAGCGCGTTGTTCTGCTGTAAATTTGATTCCTTTTTTAGCTTCTAAGTTATCTAATTCTTCTTCTGTAATTCTCTTTCCAACAACAAAATAAATTTGATTGTAATACGATGCTTTCTCTTTATTTCCATCTCGACCAGCGCCTAGAGCACCCATTTTATGAAAAGCTTTCGGATTAAATTCTGGTGCTAAACGAATCGGTTTTTGTTCTGGATGTTCGGCTTCTCGTGCCAAAATAGGGTCATCTAATTCTCCTCCTTGAATCACAAAATCTTTCACAATTCTGTTAAATTGCGCATTTGTATAAGTTCCTTTATTAATTTCACTCAAAATCAAATCGCGATGTTTTGGTGTGAAATCGTATAACATCACATCAAATTTTCCGTAATTCGTTTTGAATTTTAAAGTATAGGTTTGTGCAGAAACAAAACTCGAAATTGAAAATCCAATTCCGAGTGCAATATTTTTTAATAATCTATGATTCATTATAAATTTTCTTGTTCTAAAGATAGCAACAAATATAGAAATCAGAACGATTTTAAGCTAAATTCATAATCATAATTAAACTTCCAACTCCAATAATTACCCATAAAATAATAGCCATTAATAGTGGTTTGTAACCGATATTTTTTATCATTTTGAATGATAAACTTGTTCCGATTAAGAATAATGTAAGCGTAAGTGCAGCTTTTGATAAATCAATAATAATTGGGCTAAATTGATGAACAAAAGGTACATAGGTATTGACACAAATGGCGATTAAAAATAAACCAATAAACCACGGAATATTAATTTTTGATGTGGTGTTTTTGAAAAACAATAAGGTTAAAAACGACAATGGAATAATCCAAAGTGCACGCGCTAATTTCACTGTTGTAGCGACTTGTAAAGCTTCTTCTCCGTATTTACTTGCTGCTCCAACGACTGAACTTGTATCGTGAATGGCGATGGCGCACCACAAACCGAATTCGTGTTGAGATAAGTTGAATAAATGTCCAAGTGGTGGAAAAATCAATAAGGCAATTGAATTTAAAGTGAAAACCACTGCTAAAGCAACCGAAATTTGATTGGGTTTTGCTTTTGTAATCGGCGCGATTGCTGCGATTGCACTTCCACCGCAAATTGCTGTTCCCGCTGATATTAAGTATCCTGTAGCTTTTTCAATTTTGAAGAGTTTGGTAAATAAAAATCCTAAAATCATCAACGTAGAAATACTTACAACGGTGAATACAATTCCTTCTTTTCCAGCTTGTATAGCCGAAAAGATATTCATTCCGAATCCTAAACCTACCACAGCAACTTTCAATAAAGTGCTTGATACTTTTCGTGATTGTATTTCGTATGGATTTCCAAATATTTGAGCAACAGCAAATCCTAAAACTAATGCGATAGGAGAGCTTATAAAAGGCATTAAACATAGAAATGCACATATTAAAAAGATAACTTTTTGCGTAGTGAATTGTTGAAATAAACCTTTTTCTGAATGTATAATTTTCATGATTTGAATAATTTTATGGTACAAATTTCTTGTACTTATTATTCAAAAAGAAATGATAAAAAGTAATCTATTATTACTT